>JAPPIX010000248.1:0-1794 GCA_028820495.1 Gammaproteobacteria bacterium | reverse complement strand
TTCCCCATATTTCTTGTTTCGTTGCGTAACTGCGCACAATAGCCGATTTTGGCGTCAATTTAATGGGGTGGCGCGACCTGAGGGGCGCGTGGGTAGTTTCGCTGACGCTAAACTCCGCGCTTGCTGAGCCGGCCAAGCACCGTTGTGTTTCTAACCTTGGTCAGTGGTTGCGCCGGTATAATCCGCCTGTGAACCCCGACCTCACCCAACGCGCCCAGGCGCTGCTGCGCAGCGTTTACGGCTACCCGGAGTTTCGGCTTGGGCAGCTTGAGGTCATCGAGTCCGTACTGAATGGCCGGGATTCGCTGGTGCTGATGCCGACCGGCGGCGGCAAGTCCCTGTGCTACCAGATTCCGGCCATGTTGCGCCCAGGGGTGGGCATTGTCGTTTCGCCGTTGATTGCACTGATGCAGGACCAAGTGCAGGCGTTGCGCCAGCTTGGGGTGGCAGCGGCGTTCCTCAACTCCAGCGTGCCCTTTCACGAACAGCGGGAGATCGAGGGGGCGCTCCAGCGCGGCGAGCTGGACCTGCTGTACCTGGCGCCGGAGCGGCTGCTGAGCGGCGAGGCGGGCACCCTCGAACTGCTGCGCGCCCTCGATGTGGCGCTCATCGCCATCGACGAGGCGCATTGCGTCTCCCAATGGGGGCACGACTTTCGCCAGGATTACCTGGGACTGCATGTGCTGGCGGAGCACTTCCCCGGCGTGCCGCGCATGGCGCTGACCGCCACCGCCGACGTCCGCACCAGGGGGGAGATCACGTCCCGCTTGGCGCTCAACGAGCCCCGGCGCTTCATCAGCGGCTTCGACCGGCCCAACATTTGCTACCGGGTGCAGGTGAAGGGCAGCCCGGGCGCGAACCTGCAGGCGTTTCTCGACGGCCATCGGGACGAGGCGGGCATCGTCTATTGCCTCTCGCGGCGCAAGGTGGAGGAGACGGCGCAGCAGTTGGTGGAAGCGGGCTTCGATGCGCTGCCCTATCACGCGGGCCTGTCCAGCGATGTGCGCCAGCGGCACCAAAACCGCTTTCAGCGCGATGAAGGGGTGGTCATTGTCGCCACCGTCGCCTTCGGCATGGGCATCGACAAGCCGGACGTGCGCTTCGTGGCCCACACGGATTTGCCGAAGAGCGTGGAAGCCTACTACCAGGAAACCGGGCGCGCAGGGCGCGATGGGCTGCCCGCCGACGCTTGGATGAGCTATGGCCTGCAAGACGTGGTTCGGCTGCGGCAGATGGCCGACCAATCCGAGGCGGACGAGCAGCACAAGCGCATTGAGCGGACCCGGCTCGACGCGCTGCTTGGCTGGTGCGAGGTCACCACTTGCCGGCGGGCGGCGCTGCTGTCCTACTTCGGTGAGGACTACGCCGGGCCGTGCGGCAACTGCGACATCTGCCTCAATCCGCCCAAGACCTGGGACGGCACGGAGGCGGCGCAGAAGTTCCTATCCTGCGTCCATCGCACCGGCGAGCGCTTTGGCGCCGCCCACGTGATCGACGTGCTGCGCGGCAAGGACACCGCCAAGGTGCGCCAGCATAGGCACGAACGCCTGTCCACCTACGGCATCGGCACGGACTTCTCCGACCGGCAATGGCGTTCCGTCGCCCGGCAGGTGGTGGTGCGCGGCTTCGCCCGCGTCGAGGCCGAGCGTTATGGTGCCTTGATGCTGACCTCCGCAGCCCGGCCCTTGCTGCGTGGCGAGGAGCGCCTGGAACTGCGCGAGGAGGCCCGCATCGACAAACCCAAGCGCAATGCCAGCCCGCGTCCGGAGGCCTACGCGGTCAGCGCAGCGGATG
>JAPPIX010000230.1 GCA_028820495.1 Gammaproteobacteria bacterium | reverse complement strand
AGCCCGTCGAGGTGGGCGCGAATCGCCCGCAGAACCCCGCCACCATCCGTCCCCTGCTTGTGCAACTCGTCCAGCTGCGCTTCCACCTGGGCCATGGTGCGCCACCGGGCTTGGTCCGCTTGGAGCTTGGCGACCACCCAGTCCTGCCACTGCGCCCGCTCGGCATCGGTCAGGTGTTCCGGGAAGCTGCGGGCCTTCACGCGCTTGGCCAGTTCCGGCAGGCGCTTATCGTCGTAGTCCAGGTCGAGCCAACGGTTCTGGGCCAATGCCTTGTTGAAACTCAGGCAACGTTCGCGATCATCGTCGCCCAGAAAGCCGTCGTAGAGCGCCGCCTCCACATCTGCCGCCGCCACCGGCTGCTCTTGGCGGTACACGTCCTCAATCTTCCGCTCCACGCCTGCCCGTCGCAGGCGCCGAAGCCGCTCGGCCACCAGGCCGGCATCGTAGCCCAAGCGCTCCGCATCGGCTGGCCTGACCACCGACAGGGGCGCGACGAAGGGGCACTTGTTCAGTCGAATCTCCTTGAGCGGCGGCCGAACGGCCACCTCGGCGGCGAACAGCGCTTCGCGGATTTGATGCGCATCCCACTCGATCAGCGCTTCGATGTCCTCGCCCAAGTCGGCAACGATGACGGAGTTGCCGTTGGTGGGGTGCCGGCAGACCGCAACCACCGGCGCAAAGCCGTAGCGTCGGCGCGGGTACTTGCCGGAGACATGCGCCAGCGCCTCGCCGCCCAGGGGCAGCAGCAGGTCTCCGGCCTGGCGCTTGAACCGCAAGCTCAGATAGTAGGCGAAGAGCTTTGGCTGCTGGTCTTTGAGCAGGCGCGCCAACGCCACCGTGGCGGTGACGTCGGACAGGGCGTCATGGGCCTGCCCGTGCTCCAAGCCGTTGGCGTCGGTCAAGGCCGACAGGCTGTACACCGGCAGGCCGTTGTCGTCCCGGGGCCACTCGATGCCTTCGGGACGCAACGCGCCTGCCGCCCGGACCAAGTCCATGAGATCCCAGCGTGAGTTGCCGCCCTGCCACTCGCGGGCGTAGGGGTCCATCAGGTTGCGGTAGAGGCCGTGGCGAATGAACTCGTCATCGAAACGCAGGTTGTTGTACCCCGCCACGCAAGTGCCCGGCACCGAAAACAGGGCACTGATCCGGGTCAGGGCCGTCCACTCGGAGATGCCCTCCTGCCGGGTGCGCTGCGGCGTGATGCCGGTAACCAAGGCTGCGTCCGGATCCGGCAGCACGTCGTCGGGCAAGTGAACGTAAGTGACGAATTCATCCCCTACCGGTTCGAGGTTTGGGCCGGTTCGCAGCCCGGCGAACTGCAGGATGCGATCCCAGCGCGGATCGGTGCCGGAGGTTTCCAGATCGTACCAGTAGAAGCTATCAGCCAAAGACCCTGTCCCCCCTCATCCCAATCGAGGGCAAGATGCCCTCGAACGGCGCGGAGCGCCGTCCATCCACGCCAACACCAGCCGAGTTGCAAAGCGCCGCAGGCTGCGGCAATCTCGAAGCAATGTCGCCGCCCCTCAAGAAGTTTGCCGGACCGGCAGGCCCCATTCTTGCAGTTCTCGCCGGATTATTCATGTTGCAGGCGGGCTTCGATGCGCCCGCCGCCATCACGTTCGGCGTCACGGTGCTGTGCGTGGTCTGGTGGGTGTTCGAGCCCATCCCCATTCCAGCCACCTCCCTAGCCCCCTTGGCCATACTGCCGCTGACCGGCGTGCTGACCGCCGCCGAGGTCGGCGCCGCCTACGGCCATCCGGTGGTGCTGCTGCTGCTCGGCGGCTTCATCCTGGCCACTGCGCTGGAGAGGAGCGGCGCCCACCGGCGCATGGCCCTCGGCTTGGTGCGGGCCTTCGGCGGCGGCAGCAGCCGGCGGCTGGTGTTCGGCTTCATGGCCGCTTCGGCGCTGATGAGCATGTGGATCTCCAATACCGCCACCACCCTGATGCTGCTGCCGGTGGCGCTGGCGGTGGTGGAGAAGTCCAAAGACCCGAAGCTGGCCCGGCCGTTGCTGCTCGGCATCGCCTACGCCGCCAGCGTCGGCGGCATGGGCACGCCCATCGGCACCCCCCCGAACGTGGTCTTCATGGGCGTGTACAGCGACTTCATGGGCACCGAGTTCAGCTTCCTGGAATGGATGTCCTTCGGCCTGCCGGTGGTGGCGGTGATGGTGCCCTTGGTCGGCCTGTGGCTGACCCGGCGGGTTTCCTACAAGGGCGAGATCAGCCTGCCTGCCCCCGGCCCCTGGAGCACCGGGGAGGTGCGGGTGGTGATCGTGTTCGGCGCCACCGCCTTGGCCTGGATCACCCGCAAGGAACCTTTCGGCGGCTGGACCGAGTGGTTCGGCGCACCCTACTCCAACGATGCCATGGTCGCCTTCCTGGCGGTCATCGCCATGTTCCTGGTGCCCAACGGCAAGGGCGGGCGGCTGCTCGACTGGGAGACGGCCACCAAGATTCCCTGGGGCATGCTGATCCTGTTCGGCGCCGGCCTCACCATTGCCAGCGCCTTCGCCTCATCGGGCTTGAGCGAAGCCATCGGCAACGTCCTGGGCGGCATCTCCGCCTGGCACGTGCTGGCGGTGATGGGGGTGATCTGCCTGTCGGTCACCTTCCTGACCGAGACCACGAGCAACACCGCCACCACCACGCTGCTGATGCCCATCCTCGCCGCCGCGGCGCTGGGCGCGGGCATGGACCCCCGCCTGCTGATGATCCCCGCCGCCATGAGCGCCTCCTGCGCCTTCATGCTGCCGGTGGCCACCGCGCCCAACGTCATCATGTTCGGCACCGGCCGAATCCCCGTAGAAGTCATGGCCCGCGAGGGCTTCGCACTGAACCTCATCGGCGCGGTGGTCATCGCCAGCCTCTGCTACTTGCTGGTTGCGTAGCGCCGTAAACGCCGCCTCGCGCGCAGCCGCTTCTAGCTGCGCCAACTCGTCCACGGCGGCGAAAAAACCGGCCCAGTCCGGATGCCGCCGATGCAGGGCGGCGAAGGCCGGCTGCCAGTCCCGGTAGGTGGCCAGCGAGGCTAGGTAGGCGTTGTTCACCCGCTCCATCACCCGGTCGTAGCGTCCGCCGCCGAGCCGAGGCCGGTTGACCTGGTAGCAGGAGCGCATGGCATCCAGCAACTTTGCCTTGGCAGGCCCAAGGCCCGTCGCGCCGTTTTGGTCGTAAAGCGCTGTGAGGCCAGCCTTGGCGCGCATGAGCAGCCCGATCAGCCTGCGCCACTCCGCTTGCCGCTGGCGGTGCGCCGCGAACTCATCGGACCGGCCCTGAAGGGTAAACCATTGGCGGGCGCCCTCCTCGCCCACGAAGCTGGCAAAGGCCTCGTTCAGCGGCACGTCATTGGCCATCCAGAGCCGCCGGTGCGCCGTCTCATGGATCAGCAGTTCGGCCAGCTCCGCCTCCGGCCAGTCGATGAAGGTGCTGAGCAGCGGATCGTCGAACCAGCCGAGCGTGGAGTAGGCGGCGACCCCGCCAACGAAGGTCTCCAAGCCCTCGCCGGCCAAGCGTTGCGCGGCGCGGCTGGCGGCATCTTGGGAGAAGTAGCCGCGATAGGGGGTGCAGCCAGCGAACGGATGGCACCATTGGCGAGCCTCCAAGGAGAACGGCGGTGCGGCGAAGACGTTCCACAGCACATGGCTGCGCCCGAGATCGGCGAACCGCCGGTAGCTGCCTCCGGGCTCCAAGCCCATCTCCGACTCGGCGAAGCGAAGAATCTCCCCAGCCCGACGCAACCGGGCCTTAAGCGGCGCCGGGGTCGCCGGGTCCGCCAGCAGCGCATCAACCGGCTGCGCCGCCCGCACGACCTGCCAATGCCCGCCCACCGCTTGGGCGTAATAGCCGAGGTTTGCGCAGCCGCCGAGCGCCAT
>JAPPIX010000180.1 GCA_028820495.1 Gammaproteobacteria bacterium | reverse complement strand
CATGCACTGCTTTGAGGTTCGGTTCGACCCGCAAAGGTTCCGGGTCCTGAAGAGCCGTCTGACCTCGGCGTGGCGCTACCAGGAGCTGCGGCTGGCGCTCATCGAGGCCGACGCGCCAAGGCTGATGATGCAGGCGCTGTTCGGCATGCAGGAACGGGACTACAGCCGCACAAGGCGCTTGCTCGGCGTGACCACGGGTGCCGGAAGACCGCGGTCGCTGGACGAGGCAACGGAGCATGGACTGTGGCGAGCCTTGAGCGACTCCCTGAGCGACAACCCCCGACGGCCGCTGGAGCCTGATCAATACCTGCGGGCGCACCGCCAGCACGGCATCTCCATGCGCACGCTATGGTCTTACACCCAGCGTTGGGCACGGGAGCGGCAGGCTGCGGCCGAGGTGGGCAAAGCGCCCCGCTGAACTTGGGCCTCAAGCGTCGTCGTTTGTGCGGCGGGCTCAGAACCCCTGCTCTTCCACGTCGCGGGGAATGAGCGGATAGGAGATGCCGGCCCACTTCTGCACGACTCGCACCACCTGGCAGGCATAGCCAAACTCGTTGTCGTACCAAACGTAGAGCACCACCCGGTTGTCCTTGGCCAAGGTTGCTCCCCCATCGACGATGCAGGCGTGCCGATTGCCGACGAAGTCCGACGACACCACGTCCGGCGCCTCGGTGTAGTCGATCTGGCGCTGCAGGTCGGAGTGCAGGGCGGCGTTGCGCAGAAAGTCGTTGAAGCCCTCAACGTCAACATCCTCGGACAAGGTGAGGTTCAATATCGCCAAGGAGACGTTCGGCGTCGGCACCCGGATCGCGTTGCCCGTGAGCTTGCCCTTGAGTTCCGGCAGCAGTTCGGTCACGGCGGTGGATGCGCCGGTTTCGGTGATCACCATGTTCAGCGGCGCGCCCCGGCCCCGCCGGTTCTTCTTGTGATAGTTGTCAATCAGGTTCTGGTCGTTGGTGTAGGCATGCACCGTCTCCATGTGGCCATGCTGCAGCCGGTAGCGGTCGTTGACGGCTTTCATCACCGGCACGATGGCATTGGTGGTGCAGGAGGCGGCGCCGAGGATGGCGTCGGTGGGCAGGACGCACTTCGAATTGACCCCGGAAACGATGTTCTTCAGGCTTCCCTTGGCCGGTGCGGTCAGAATCACTTTGGCGGCGCCGGGGCATTGCAGGTGGCGGCTTAAGCCCGCCTCGTCCCGCCAAGCGCCGGTGTTGTCAATCACGATGGCGTTGTCGATGCCGTACTGCCGGTAGTCGATCGCATCGGGCTGATCGGCGTAGATGACCCGAATCACGTTGCCGTTGGCAACTAGGCAGCTATTTTCCTCATCCACGCGCAGCGTGCCCAGAAAGGCGCCGTGGACCGAATCCCGGCGCAGCAGCGCCGCCCGCTTCATCAGGTCGCCATTGCTGGCCTTGCGCACCACGATGGCCTTGAGCCGTAGCTGGTGGCCGCCACCGGTCTTTTCGATGAGCAGGCGAGCGAGCAGGCGGCCGATGCGGCCGAAGCCGTACAGCACAATGTCCTGGGGCTGTTCCAGCGGCGGCACATGCCGGCCGATCACCTCGGCGCAGGCGTCTTTGACGAATTCCAAGGGATCGACGGAGTTGCCATCCGTGGCCTCCATGAAGCGGGTGGTCAACTTACCCACGTCGATGTGGGAAGGCCCAAGGTCGAGCTCCGACAGGACCTTCAGGATGGGATAGCTCTCGAATTCCGACAACTCGTTGTGCGCCACCTGCCTTACGTAGCGATGGGTCTTCATGATCTGGATGACGCTTTGGTTGTAAAGCGCCCGTCCGTAGCAATAGGCGACCACGTTCTTGCGGTAGAGCTTGCCGATGATGGGAATCATGGCTTCGGCCAAAGCCTCGCGCTCCTTCCAATCGGGGAAATAGTCTTCGAGGTTCGGTAGCGCCATGGGCTTGCTTCTCCCGGGATGGTAGTTGGGGGATGGAGAAAGCGGCGATTATAAGGGTTGATCCCGGCTCACAGTAGCCGCTTGCCGGCGCCCTGATCCCCGGATAAGCATCAGCCAGCGTGCCAACTTGGGGCGCTTCGGGTGCCGCAAGTTGTTGAAACGACGCACGCTGCGGGGGAGTTGACCGGTACAATGCCGGCTGACGCCAAATCACCCTGCAGGTGCGTCGCATGGACAGCGTAATTCCCCGGCCCGGCAAAGTCGAGATTGGATTCACGGACGACCGCCTGACGGGCACGGGCGGGGCCGTGTTCCTGGCGGAGGCGGCGAAGCGGCTGGGGCTGCTGCCGCTGCTGGCGGAGGCGGTTTCGGTGAAGCGCCGGGCGCGCGGCGCTTCGGACGCGGAGACGCAGTGGAGCCTGGTCGCGTCGCTGGCGTCGGGCGGGGGCGCGCTGTCGGACGTGGACGCGCTGCGCGGCGACGCGGTCCAGCGGGAGCTTCTGGGGCTGCGCGAGGCGCCGTCGAGCCGTCGGCTTGGGGAATTCCTGCGGCGGCTGACGAAGTGGGACGTTGAGCGCCTGGAGGGGGTGTTGCGGCACCTGACGGCGGCGCTGGCGCCGGCGGTGGTGGAACACGAGGTGTCGGAGCGCGGCTACGTGCCGGTGTTCGTGGACGGCACGGGGATCGAGGTTGACGGGCGGCTGTTCGAGCACGCGGCGCGGCTTTACACGGGCGAGCGCGGCTACTGGCTGCACGGCATCTTCGTGGGCGGCCTGTGGGTGAGCGGGCGGCTGCGCCCGGGCGGCGACGTGACGTGCGGCTGGAAGGGCCAGATGAAGCGCGACCTGGCGCCGCTGCCGCCGCCGGGGACGCCGGTTTGGGTGCACTGCGACAGCGCCCACTACCGGGGGGCGTTCGTGGAGTACGTGTCGGACCGGGGCTGGGACTACTCGGTGAGCGTGACCGACGCGAACAAGTGCCGCCCGGTGCTGGACGTGGTGGAGGACCTGCCGGAGCACGGCTGGACGGACATCGGCATGGGCGAGTCGGCGACCTGGGTGCGCCACCGCCCGGCGCGCTGGCGGGACGAGCAGAGCTACGTCGTGGTGCGCGGGACGGTCGAGCGGCAGGGCGAGCTGTTCCCCCGGCTGTCGGTGATCCTGGCCAGCCGCGACGACCTGCCGCTGGCCGAGGTGGTGCGCCGCCACCGCAGCAAGCAGGGGCACGAGAACGCCTTCAAGGGCCCACTCGTGGACCTGGACCTGCACCATCCGCCGTGCCGGGGCTACCGGGCCAACCAGGCGTTCCACGCCTACGGGCGGATGGCGCACCTGCTCCTGCGCGCGGTCCAGTACGGGCTGCTGCCCAAGGCCGCCCGGCGGCACGGCATCCGGCCGCTGGTGCGCCACCTCATGCGCACCGTCGCGCGGCTGGTGGCCAGCGGGCGGCGGCGCAGCCTGCTGTTCGCTTCGTGCTGCTTCCGGCGCGACTGGCTGTTCTTCGCCAGCCTGCAGCTTGAGGGCGGCTAGGCCCCGGCCGACTCCCCCGGCCCCTCCTGCCTGAACGCCCGTTCGACGCCGTGGCGGAGCCGCCCGACCGCCGCGCACGCGCCGAACGCCCGAAAGCTGTCCATCCATACATGCGCCGTGGCCGTTCATCCCGCTTCCCGCCGTGTTCGCGTCCCACTCCGGCCCGCTCCGGCACCCAGCCGCCCCCAATGAGGGCTTCAGTGGCGACTGGAATGCCTTAACCGGGGATCAAGGGCCGGCGGAGTTGCGGCCTACTCGTTGTAAACTGCGGTGCGGCGCGATTGGTTGCGGAGCTTTAATGACAGCCCAGGTACTCGACGGCAAGGCCATTGCTGCGGCCTATCGACGCGACATACGGCAAGCCGTGCAACGGCGCGTCAGCGAGGCCTTAAAGCCGCCCGGGCTGGCCGTGGTTCTGGTCGGCGACGACGCTGCTTCCGAGGTGTATGTCAACGCCAAGGCGCGGGATTGCCGGCAAGTCGGGTTTCGCTCCGTGGTGGAGCGCATCGACGCCACCGTCACCCAGGATGAGCTCGAAGCGCGGATTCTGGCGCTCAATGCCGACCCCGACATCCACGGTTTTCTCGTGCAGTTGCCGCTGCCGGAACACATCGACACGAACCGCATCATTGATCAGATCGATCCTGCCAAGGACGTGGACGGCTTCCATCCCCACAACATTGGCCGTCTGGCGCTGCGCCGCCCAGCCCTGCGCTCCTGCACCCCGATGGGCGTGATGCTGCTGCTCGACCGCACCGGCGTGGATTACTACGGTGCCCAAGCCACGGTGATTGGCGCCTCCAACCATCTCGGCCGTCCCATGGGCCTGGAACTGCTCCAAGCGGGCTGCACCGTCACCATGACCCACAAGTTCACCCGTGACACCGATGCTGCGGCGCGCCAAGCCGACATCCTCATTTCAGCAGTCGGCAAGCCGGGCTTGGTCCAAGGGGACTGGATCAAGCCCGGTGCCGTCGTCATCGATGTGGGCATCACGCGGGATGAGCGGGGCAAGCTGCACGGCGACGTGGACTTCGACGCCGCCGCCAAGGTTGCGGCTTGGGTCACGCCGGTGCCGGGTGGCGTCGGCCCCATGACGCGGGTGGCCTTGCTGCTCAACACCCTGCAGGCGGCGGGAGAGGTGTTGGATGACGGATGACCAAACCGGGCCGAAACGGATCTTCCTATCCGATCTGCATCTGGACAGCACGCGGGACCAGCGCTTCGCGCGATTTGCCGAATGCCTGGAGTCGGAGGCGCCTTGGGCAGAGGAAGTGTTCATTCTCGGCGACCTTTTCGAAGCCTGGATCGGTGACGACGACGACTCCGCACTGGCCAAGCGGGCCTGCGCTGTGCTTGCGCGAGCGGCGCAGCGCGCCGCGGTGGGGGTGATGGCGGGCAATAGGGACTTTCTGATTGGCGAGCGGTTTGTGCAGCGCACGGGCGCACGGCTGCTGCCGGATCCGTTCCGCACCAGTGACGGCCTTATCCTGGCTCATGGCGATGCCCTCTGCACAGGTGATGAGGCCTATCAGGCCATGCGTAAGCTGTTTCGCTCCGCCTCTTGGCAGGCGGAGATGCTGGCCAAGCCGCTGGTTGAGCGCCGGACGGCGGCGAACGGTCTGCGCAGCGCCAGCCGGGCCAGCAACACAGCCAAGCCCATGGCCATCATGGACGCCGATCCCGCCGCCGCTGACCGCTTGTTTGAAGACTTGGGTGGCCAGGTGCTGATCCACGGCCACACCCACCGACCGGCCATCCACGGCCATGCCAGAGGGCTGCGCTACGTGCTCGGCGACTGGGCGCGCTGCGGCTGGCTGCTGCGCCAAGTCGGCCAACGCTTTCGCTTGGAGTGCTTTGCCTTGGACCAGCCCTACCGGTGCCCTATTCCTCGACGCCGTATGGCCGTACACTGACACAACAGGCCGCTCGCGGTCTGAACAAAGCAGGCGATGGAAACAGGAGGTTCGACATGCCTTGGTGGGGTTGGCTGATCATTGGATTCGGCCTCATGGCCGCCGAGCTGCTCGGCATCGAAGCTGCGTACTACCTCATTTTCGTGGGCGTCGCCGCCATATTGACCGGGCTTGCGGGCCTAGTGGGATTGGAGCTGCCAATTTGGGGCCAGTGGCTGGCGTTTTCGATTCTGGCCATTGCGTCCATGGTGCTGTTCCGGCGCAAGCTCTATGATCGCTTTCGAGGCGGTTTGCTGGCCTTCGGCAACAGTTTGATTGGCGCCACCGTCAGCCTCGGGGAGGACGTGCCGCCCGGCGGGCGTTGCCGAGTGCAGCTGCGCGGCTCCACCTGGAGCGCGGAGAACGTCGGCGCCACTTCCATTGAGGGCGGCCAGCAGGCCAGAGTGGTCGCCACCGAGGGCACCCTGCTCAAGATTGAGGCTGTCTCGATCGCTCAAGACACATAGGAGGCAAACATGCTGGATCTGGGCTTCATCGTGGCCGCCATCATCGCAGTGGCGGCGATCATACTCATCATCAAGACCGCAGTGGTGGTGCCGCAGCAAAACGCCTATGTCATCGAGAACCTTGGCCGCTACTCGCGCACCCTGAAGCCCGGCTTCAACATCCTCATCCCCTTCATCGAACGGGTGGTGTACAAGCACAGCCTCAAGGAACACGCCATGGACATCCCTGAGCAGGTCTGCATCACCCGAGACAACGTGCAGGTGGGCGTGGACGGGGTGCTGTACATGCAGGTGCTGGACCCCGAACGGGCCTCCTACGGCATCGGCGATTTCACCTTCGCCATCTCGCAACTGGCGCAAACCACCTTGAGAAGCGAGATCGGCAAGATCGAACTCGACAAGACCTTCGAGGAGCGCAGTTCCATCAATCAAAGCGTTGTGGAGGAACTCGACCAAGCCTCCGAGCCTTGGGGCGTCAAGGTGCTCCGCTACGAGATCAAGAACATCAATCCACCCCAGGACGTGCTCTCGGCCATGGAGAAGCAGATGCGGGCGGAGCGCGAGAAGCGGGCCGTCATCCTGCAGTCGGAAGGCGAGCGGGATGCGCAGATCAATCAGGCGGAGGGCGAGAAGCGGCGGGTGATCCTTGAGTCCGAAGCCGCCAAGCAGCAGCAGATCAACGAAGCCGAGGGCGAAGCCGCCGCCATTCTGCGCATCGCCGAAGCGACCGCCGAGGGCCTGCGCAAGGTGGCCGACGCGCTGCTCGCCGAAGGCGGCGACAAAGCCCTGCAGTTGCGCATCGCGGAAGACTACCTAGAGCGTTTCGGCGAGTTGGCCAAGGCCGGCAACACCTTGATCCTGCCCTCGAACCTAGCGGACATGGCCTCCATGATCGGCGCGGCGACAAAGATCTTTCAGCACGCCGAGGATCGTTGAGCCGACGAGGCCGGGCGGCAGCGTAGATGTGAAAGGAGCAACCTATGGCATACATCGACGAACTGAGAGAGCACTACAAGCACAACGGCATACTCTCGACATCCTTCACTTGCAAATCGAGGCGTGCGTGCGCACTGGTCAATACGGATAGCGGACCCAAATCTGCGTTCGTCGGCAGCAAATACGGATGGGGATTGCCTCGCTTGTTGTTCATTTCGCTGGATGCTGGTTGGGCCGAGCCGTGCGCTGCAAAAAGGACGCCAGAGGCAGTGCGAGATGAGTTAGAGCGAGTGGGTGCCGAGAAGTCGGCTCCGAACACACATTGGTACCGCACACACGAACTGGCGCATGCAATTCTAAGCCAGTTCGATAGCAGCTTGCGTCTGAAGACCATCACGCCGCATTTTGCGCATACCAACGCATCCAAATGCTGTCCTAGCGGCGAAAAGGGAGGCAATGCAAGCCAAGTAGCCTACCTTAACTGCCACCGCTACCTTAAAGGCGAAATCGAAGTGCTGGATCCAGATGTTGTGGTCACGCAGGGCCGAGCGGCCGAAGTCGGCATCAGGGCTCTTCTGGCCGATGAGGCGGAGAACCCAACGGATGAGTTTGCCGCTGAAGAACTTCTGTGTGGACGCCGACGTTTCCTGCTGCGCACCGACCATCCCCGCTATGTGAAAGGGTTCTATAAACAACGTGAACAAAGCAGGTGTTGGGCAATCTACGCGGAAGCGATACAACGTTTCTACAGTACGATCCCTGAGAGGCACTAAGGGTAGTGCCTGACTTGTCCAATGAAGTTGGAGCCTGAACGAAGCGGGCCAAACTGACCCTTTGGACAGGCCAATGTCCGCAACCGAACCGCCCGAATCCTCCAAGCTGCGTGGCGGCAATCTCGCACAAATCAAAGGGCGGATCTCGCCTTCCAACCCGCTCCCTGACCCCCTATCGTTTCCCCAACGCCAGCCACCGGAAACACCCCGTGACCCTCCCCGAAGGCCACGACAGGGCCGCCAAGCGCCTGCTCGGCGACGTGCGCACCATGGCCGATGCGCTGCGCGCTTTCGTGCCCGGAAGCTGGGTCGCCGAACTGGACCTCGACACCCTGCGGCCCCTGCCCGCCGAGCACGTGAACGCCGAGCTCTGGCGACGGCGCGGCGACCTGCTCTGGATCGTGGAGTTCAAGGACGGCGGCGGCTCCGTCGTCATCATCTTGGAGGCCCAGTCCACCCGGGACTTGCGCATGCCCGCCCGCATGATGACCCTCACCGGGCTGATCTGCGAGGGCCTGACCGACGCGACCAGGGGGGCGGAGGGCAGGATGCCAGCGGTGCTGCCTATCGTGCTGTACACTGGCCTGCGCCGCTGGACGCCAGCCTTGGATCTAACCGAACGGGCGGGGCCGCCTTCAGAGCTGTCAGCCCACATCGCCGGACAGCGCTACGTTCTGCTTGACGTTGGGGAGCTTGCGAAGCAGGATTTGCCTGAGCGAAACCTGATGTCGGCGTTCGTGCGGATAGAGGCTGCGGCCTCGTCCGATGCCTTGGTGGACGCCTTGCGCGAAACCTTGGCGTGGCTGGACGATGATGAACTGGCGCCGGTGTTCATGCGATGGGTGAGCGAAGTGCTGATGCCGTTGCGCTTCCCGGACGCGGACCAAGGGCAGATTGACGAACTCAAGGAGGGCAAGACGATGTTGGCTGAACGGGCGAAGCAATGGACCGAGCAGTGGTTCGCGGAGGGCTTGGAGGAAGGTCTGGAGCGGGGCCGTCGTGACATGGCCGTGCGGCAAGCTCGGCTCAAGTTCGGGGATGCGGCTGCCGAGCGGCTGTCGCCGCTGCTCGACCGCATCGCGGATCCCGCTGCGCTGGCTGAAGTGGGCGACTGGGTGATCCAATGCGGCGACGCAGCGGAACTGCTGGCCCGCACGGAAAACGCCGCAAGCTCCGGCAACGGCCGGCCGGACCTTTGAGATACAGCAGCGGTCCCCACGAGCATGAGTGCCGATGTAGAGCAGGCCGTCCCGGAGCGGGGGCCAACCGGCGGGCTTGCGCCCGCGCACCAAGCTGCCATAATGGCTGAGGTTCGTTACTCCTCGCTTGGTGCCTCCGGTAGGGCTTTCGGGTCTATCCCCCGATGCCCTGTCGGGGGCCGCACTCAACAGAGCGCCCGAGTCCGCGAAAGGCGGTGGCAACGCATCCGCCGCCATGCGCAAAGCCTATCCCTCCCGTTTGCCCAGCGGCACCGCGATTCGCGGCCCACTCTGTTTTGCGCAAAGGAAGACGTTAAGGATGGCGCAACGCTCACCAGCGGATCCCGGAGTGGGCGTCTCGCCGATAGGCGTTAACTTGTATGGATTTTCAAGGACATAGCGTCCACTTTGCTGTCCAAGGTGGTCAGACTGGCCTGTTGGAAGGGCCAATGTCCGCGCTAAACCGCTCGATTTCGAGACGTAGGGCTTCCGCATCAAGGCGGAAGACGAAACGGTGCGCTTCCAGATGAAGGAACACTTCGCAGCCGAACAGCAGGCACGGGAGGTCGTGGACCCGTTCGCAAGGAACTGGGAGTTCCACGTCTGTCTCCAGCGTGGACCCGGCTGTTTCGAGCTTGAGTTCGGCCGGGCGGAGATCATCGATCGCAGGCCAACGCCCGGAGTGATAGAAGTGTCGGCTGGGCCGGTTCGATGGGAGATTTCCGTTTCGACGCCCAGCGTGACCGTTGGGCTCTCCGCGTATCCGTCGCCGCCAACTGACATCGACACCAGTGACCCTGATGTTCAGACGCTTTGGGAACGTTACAGACGCTATCGTGAAGGTCGCGAGGAGTTACCGAGCTTTGCCTGTTTCTGCCTGACTGTCCTTGAGCACTGGGCCGAGAAGACTCAAGGAAAGGGTAAAGCGGGCAGCCGACTTCAGTTGGCCGCAGCGACGTGCTTTGTCGAGAAAAGGGGTGCTACGGCGGATCGCGGAACTGTCGTCTACCAGGGGCGGCACTCACGCGAGGAAGAGCGAGGGGCTGAACAAGCCGCTGACCCCCGACGAAACCCATTTCCTCGAAGATGCAGTGACGCGGCTGATCAGGCGAGTTGCCGAACGATGTGCCGGGCAGAGCGACTTGCCGAATATTGGCATGAGCCAGTTCCCAAGCCCATAGTGATTGGCGGCAATGCCGCCATCATCGCGGGAGCAACTGCGTTGCTGCTGTGACGCGGGCCGAGCATTCGCGGCCCACGGGAAGCAAGGTCGATAGGTGTTCCGATCCGGTATCTCCTGTCACGGCCTGTCCGACCCTTCGACCACCTGTGCCCAACATGGATCCGACGGCTGTCAGCCTTCTTCGGCCGAAAACCCTCCAAATTTTCAAACGGCCAACGGACGCTGCCGGGGCTTTGCGGAGCCACTACGCGTGCCCAATCACCGTCGTTGTTCTGAACGCCTCCGTTAGGACGTTTCCCGCTTGGAACTCTGGAAGTCTGATTTGCATGAGCTTCTCTTGGATGAGCAGATTCACTACTGTGATCGTCCTTGGGCCTGTTTCCAACAGCGTGAATTCGTTAAACCCCCATTCAGTGTCGCCGGTGGTTCGGTGGCCTGTTTCGGGGTTGTGGGTGGTTTTGACAATGAGCCATTGATCTTCCAAGCACGTCACAAAGGCTGGCAGATGCTCTTCGCCGTTGCGGCGTCGTTCCGACAGGTCATTGTGTCGCCTTGCTGTCCATCGCGGCGATCAAGGGAGCCCACTTTGCTTGCTCGTTCATCGTTGACTCCTTGGTTTGATGGGCCGCGCACTTTGTCCGTTCCGCCGGTACATCACAGATCTCTTCTTGCCTAGTCGGCCAACGGCCCGCTGTGGAAGCGGAATGTCGAATCCCCATCAGTGACCAGCGCCGCTTCGACGGCCAGAAAGCGTTCGAGGCGAGGCGTCAGGGGCGCGTCGGCATAGCGCTCCGCCAACTTGAGATAGTCCCGAAAGTGCCGCGCCTCCGAGGTAAGCAAGCGGCCGTAAAACTCCGCCAGCGGCGCGGGCGCCACGTCGGACAGCCGTTGGAAGCGCTCACAGGAGCGCGCTTCGACGATGGCACTCACCAACAACGAATCCACCAGCCGCTGCGGCTCTTCGCGGCTGATGAGCCGGTGCAGGCTGCCCGCGTAGCGCCCCGGTGACAGGTGGATGTAGTCGATGCCCTGCTCCTCCATCAACTCAAGCACTTGCTCGAAGTGGCGCAACTCTTCCCGCGCCAAGCGGGATAGCTTCTGCAGCAATGACGGCTTGTCAACGTAGCGGTACAGCAGCCCAAGCGCGGTTCCGGCGGCCTTCTTTTCGCAATTGGCGTGGTCGACCAGCAAGGTCGGCAGGTTTGCCAACGCGTTATCAAGCCAAGCATCTGGCGTTGGGCAAGCCAAAAAGCGTTGCGCTTCGATGGATGTGGTTTTACTGCTCCCCGAGCCCATCACCACAGACCTCACCGCTGTCTCGTTGCCAGTGCGTCAAGGACGGCAATGGCCGTTCAGCGGCGGGTCGCCAATCGTTCGGCGGCCAAGCGGTTCATGCTGACGCCCGCTTCAGCTGCGTCCATGGCTAGGGAACGGTGGGTCTCAGGAGGGACGCGAAGAGTGAGGGTGCCGCTGTATCGTCGCGTGGACAGCGGCTCCGGGATCGGGTGGCCGTCCTCGCACAGAGCGTTCACGGCGAACGCCACGATGTCCCTGATGCCTGCGAATGCGCCTTCGGGAGTGTCGTCCATGTGGCTGAGCAACCCGAACTCCGCACACAGGCCCACATACATCTCATCTTCGTCGGACCAGACGACGCGGTAGGCGTATCGGTCATGTCCGTTCATGGCGACTCCTCCTCCAAGTTGTCGATTGCCTTGATCACCTGTCTGACTTGATAGGGCTTCGCCATGCCCCTCACAGACTGAATGTTGACGAGCGGCTCGCCCCGCCAAGGCGTCTTGTAGAACAGATGGCTGCCTCGGGCCCTAGGCGACCCGAAGTAGCGATCGCAGACCTTACGGAGGTCATCGAACCGGACGTTCTGGGGGTTCCGCCTGATTCTCGCCAGCATCTTTTCCATAGCAAATACGGTAGCACTAATGCAACCATTGGACAACCGCGCCCTCAGCAGGCGAACACCACCAATTGCCCTGATTTCGCGACGCAGCGGTCAAACAATGGCGTGAAACTGGTATCCAAGGTTTCGCAGTCACTGGGCGGCGATGCGGAAGCTGCGTTCGTAGTGGGCTTCGGAACGCTCCCGCATCTCTTGGTCGATTCGCTCCAATAGGCTCCGCGCCTGGGTTGTGCCGTCGCCGTCCCCGATCGGCCAGGGCAGCGGCCGCCGCCACAGGCTCAGCCGTCGCAACACCTCGTAGGCGATGGCTTCCGCACTGCGCTCACCAACCCGCCGCAGCTTCACCGATGGAGCCTGCTGCACCAATTGGTCGATTTGCGTTGGGGTCAGATGCCGCCTAACCGTACCAATTCGGAACTTGGCAAGCCGGTCCAAGACGGCGGCCTGCTGCGCCGGCTCATAGCCATTCCATTGCGCCACTTCGTGGGCGAAGCGGTAGCAGCCCCGGCAAATCAGATCGCCATAGGTGGTGGAGCAGACGCCGATGCAAGGGCTGCCCGTCGTTTCAGGCATGATTGTGCAGCTCGATGACGGTGCGGTCCCGCTGCAGCTCGCGCCGCTGCTTCATCTGGTCGTTGCGATCCGCGGAGAGACGCGCCAGATAGCTTTGGTCGATGCCGCCGGTGACGTAGTTGCCATCGAACACCGAGCATTCGAAGGCGCTGATGGCTGGGTTGCCTTCCCGAGCGCTCTCGATCAAGTCCTCCAAGCGCTGGTAGGTCAGCCAGTCGGCGTTGATCATGCGGCCCACTTCCTCTTCGCTCCGGTCGAAGGCAAACAACTCGCTCGCTGCGGGCATGTCGATCCCATAGACGTTGGGAAAGCGGATGGGGGGCGCGGCTGAGGCCAAGTAGACCTTGCGGGCGCCCGCCTCCCGAGCCATCTGCACGATTTGGCTGCTGGTGGTGCCGCGCACGATGGAATCTTCCACCAGCAGCACGTTCTTGCCCCGGAACTCCAGCTCGATGGCATTGAGCTTCTGGCGCACGGATTTGCGGCGCATCTGCTGCCCCGGCATGATGAAGGTGCGTCCGATGTAGCGATTCTTGACGAAGCCCTCCCGGTACTTGACGTTCAACTCATAGGCCAGTGGCAGCGCTGCGGTGCGGCCGGTGTCCGGAACCGGAATCACTACGTCGATGTCGTGGTCATGGCTGGGGTAGCGGTCAAGGATGCGGGCGGCTAGGTGCTCGCCCATCCGCAGCCGCGATTTGTACACGGATATCTCGTCGAGAATGGAATCCGGGCGCGCGAGATAAACGTACTCGAAGATGCAGGGGGTGTGGACCGCGACAGGTGCGCAGCGGCGTTTGGCGATCTCGCCTTGGTCGCTCACGTACACGGCCTCCCCGGGCGCCACGTCGGCGACGAACTCGAAGCCGAGCATGTCCAAGGCCACGCTCTCGGAGGCCATCATGTACTCCCAGCCGTATTCACAGGCACGGCGGCCATAGACCAAGGGTCGAATGCCGTGGGGATCCCGAAAGCCGACCAAGCCGGCACCGGTGATCATGGCGACCGCGGCATAGGCGCCTTGGCAACGCCGATGCACCCCGGCAATGGCGGCAAAGATGTCGTCGGCGCTCGGATGATCGACGTTCATCATTTGCAGTTCATGGGCGAAGACGTTGAGCAGCACCTCCGAGTCGCTGCCAGTGTTGACGTGGCGGCGGTCCTCGCTGAACAGGTCCGCCTTCAAGTCGTCCGAGTTGGTCAGGTTGCCGTTGTGCGCCAAGGTGATGCCATAGGGGGAGTTGACGTACATGGGCTGCGCCTCGGCGGAGCTCGAGGAGCCGGCAGTGGGGTAGCGCACATGGCCGATGCCGATGTTGCCGACCAGTTGGTCGATGTGATGCTGCTCGAAGACGTCCTGCACCAAGCCGTTGTCCTTGCGCAAGTGCAGCCGCACGCCATCGCTGGTCACCATGCCAGCGGCGTCCTGGCCGCGATGCTGCAGCACGGTTAAGGCATCGTAAATCTGCTGATTGACCGGATCAGCGCAAACCAAGCCCACGATTCCGCACATTAGAGTGTTTCCATCCTCAAGTCTGAAGCGTCGGCGTCAACGCCGCCGACCCATTCCAACAATTCGTTTTCGAATTCAGCCAGCAAGGGCGGCGCGAGGGATGCCTGCCACCAAGCGGCGTCCTCGGCGAAGGGGCGCAGGACGACGAACGCGACTAGGCAAAGTGCCAAGCCTCTAGCGCCGCCGAACACCAGTCCCAAAACCCGGTCGGTGCCCGACAGGCCGGTCGCATCAAGTGCCTTGGCTACCAGCTTCTGAACCATTGCGCCCAGCAGGATGATCGCCACGAAGACGATGGCGTAGCCGGCAACGGCCTGCGCCGCCTCGGAGCCAAAGGTCAGCCAATCGGCAACCAGCGGGCCAAGCGCTATTGTGCCGAGGACGGCAAAGACCCAGATGGCGAGGGACAGCACCTCGCGCATCAGGCCACGAAACAGCCCGATCAATGCCGATGCCACCACCAGCGCAAGGACAATGATGTCGAGGCTGGCAATCAGAGAGCTCCTAACGGGACGATGCGCCAGACCAACGCTAGGATGGGCGTCGGGCGCAAAAGGTGGCTCATTTGATAACCCTCTCCCGCGATCAAAAGAATTAGTTTCCAAACGCCATGAGCTTGGGCGTCTCCCCGTACTGGTCCTCAAGGTCAGTGGCGAGGCTGCTGGCCCGCTCTTCGGAGAGAAAGGGCCCCACGGCCACTCGGTGCATGATGGTGCCTTCGCCGCGCTTGAACATGCTGGTAAAGGCTTCGTGGCCGTCCGCGCGCAGCCGGTCGCGAAAGGCGGTTGCCTTGCCCGCCTCGGAGAAGCTGCCGAGCTGAATCGCCCAAACGCCGGTTTCGTCGTCGGGAAGCGACAGCACCGGTTCGCCAATGCGGGTTCCCGTCCTGCGGTGGAAGCCTTGGTCATCCGCCTCTTGGCGCAAGGCTTGGACTCGGGCGGCGAGGTCGGTTTCGGGCACCGTCTCCTCGAAGGCCTCCACCACCGGAGGCTGATAGCCGGCATCCACAGGGGCGAGTTCCACGGACGGAACCCCGTCGTCGTCGAATAGCATGGGCAGAAAGATGATGGCTATGGCTAGGAGGAACAGGCCGCCCGTGATCCGGTAGCGGGTTTGCTCACTCACCGCGAGGCCTATGGGCTATATCGGTCATCGTCAATCTGGAGCGCGCCGCTTGGGCCACTGCAAACGAACCGAATGCCAGAATAACATCAGATGGCTCGGTAAGCGAACGGGCGAGCGCCAAACCGGCATCCAAGTCGCCCGCAACGGAGCATTCGACGCCGCCGCATCGGCCGGACAGCTCCTCGGCGGTGAGCCCGCGAGGTCCGGTCGTGTCAACCAGCACCCAATGGCGAACCAAGCCGTCGAGCGCTTGGCAAACGGCGCCGCTGTCCTTGTCGTGCAGGTTGCCGAACACGGCCACCACGCGGCGTCCAGGAAAACGCCTCGGAATTTCCACATTGAGGAACGCGGCGCCCAAGGGATTGTGAGCCACATCGACCAGCCATTGCCGTCCACCGGCGTTGAAGGCTTCGAGGCGGCCAGGCAGCCATGCCTCGGACCAGCCTCGACGAACGCAAGGTTCATCGACCCGGTCTTCGCCCATGACGGCATCCACGGCGCAAGCCGCCGCGGTGGCTAAGGCGCAGTTCTCGGCTGGAAGGACGCCGAAGGGCAAGCCGGAAAAGCGCCGCCCGTCCATTTCGACCTGCCAAGTCGGGACTCCGGTCCGGTTGTTCTCCGCCAGCAGGCGAACGTCCTCCCCCCAACGCATCGGCGACCGGGTAGCGCGGGCCGCCGCCGCCAAAACGCTATCCGGCATCCCGGCACCCAAGGCAATGCGTTGGCCGGCGCGGAAAACGCCCGCCTTTTCCGCGCCAATGGCTTCGCAGGAGTCGCCTAGGTAGGCCATGTGGTCGAGGCCGATGCTGGTGACGACGGCCACGTCCGCATCGACGATGTTGAAGGCGTCGAGGCGGCCGCCGAGGCCGACCTCAAGGATCGCCACGTCCACGGCGGCGGCCTTGAAGCAGAATAGTGTCGCTAGGCACGAGTACTCGAAATAGGTCAGGGCAAGATCGTCGCGTGCCGCCTCTACCGCCTCGAAGGCCGTGCACAGGGTGGCGTGGTCCGCTTCGACGCCGTTGATTCGCACCCGCTCCCGGAAGGACTGCAGGTGCGGCGACAGCGTGCAGCCGGTGCGCCGCCCGCTAGCGAGCAGGATCTGCTCCAGGCACACGCAGGTGGAGCCCTTGCCGTTGGTGCCGGCCACGATCACCGAAACGGGCGCGGGCGCAAGCACCGCCATGCGCTCGCCCACTTCGCGCACCCGCGCAAGCCCCAGGTCGATGCTGGCGGGGTTGAGTGCCTCCATGTGCCCCAGCCACCACGTTAGGCTACGGTCAGTGGGCTTCATGCATCCAAGGCTTGGCGGAGGTCGTGAGCAAATTGGCGCAGCGTCTCCGGGATGGCGTCGACATCCGCGCTTAGCGCCGCCATGCGCGAGACGATGGCCGCTCCGACCACCACGCCGTCGGCCTGCTCGCCCAAGGCCCGCGCGGTGGGCCCATCCTTGATGCCGAAGCCGACCAAAATCGGCAGCCGGGTGCGCGCCCGCAGCCGAGCCAAGTGCTGCTTGACTTCGCCGATGCTGATGTGGTCGGCGCCGGTGGTGCCCTTGAGCGACACCAAGTAAACAAAGCCGGTGGCCGCTCGGTCGATGGCGCTGAGCCGTTCGTCGCTGGTGGTGGGCGCGGCCAGCAGGATCAGGTCGATGCCCTGCGTCGCCAAGGCGCCCCGCAGTGAGTCCGACTCCTCCGGAGGCAAGTTGACGATGATCATCCCATCCACCCCCGCTTCGGCGGCGGCCTTGGCGAAGGCCCCCTCCCCCATGGCCAACACGCTGTTCAGATAGCCCATGAGGATGACGGGCGTCCGGTCGTTGCTGGAGCGGAACTCGGCCACGCAGTCGAGCACGTCACGCAATCCCGTGCCATTCGCTAGGGCGCGTTCCGATGAAGCCTGGATGGCCGGACCGTCCGCTTCGGGATCGCTGAACGGCACGCCAAGCTCCAGCAGGTCGGCACCGCCCTGAACCAAGGCGTTCAGCGCCGGCACGGTGGCGTCAAGGTGGGGATCCCCCGCGGTGATGAAGGGCACCAGCGCGGTCCGCTGCTGGCCGCGCAACGCTTCGAGGGTTGGGCCGATGCGGCTCACAGCGTGGTGCCGTCGAGCTTGGCCACCGTCTCGATGTCCTTGTCGCCGCGCCCCGACAGATTGATCACGACGATCTGCCCGGCGCCCAGCCGCGGCGCTTCGCGCACCACCCAGGCCACTGCATGGCTGCTCTCCAAGGCTGGCATGATGCCCTCGGTCTCGTTGAGCAGGCGAAAGGCGGCCAGCGCCTCCTCATCGGTGACCGCATCGTATTCGGCCCGGCCGATGTCCTTCAGATGGGCATGTTCCGGGCCGACGCCCGGGTAGTCCAGACCCGCCGATATGGAGTAGGTGTCGCTGATCTGGCCATCGGCATCCTGCATTAGGTAGGTCTTGTTACCGTGCAGAACGCCCACTTGGCCGTCGTTCAAGGGTGCCGCATGACGCCCCGTTTCCAGCCCCAGCCCAGCCGCCTCGACGCCTACCAGCCGCACGGCCTCATCGTCGATGAACGGATGGAACAGGCCGAGCGCATTGGAGCCGCCGCCGACGCAGGCGACCAGCGTATCCGGCAGGCGTCCCATCTGCTGCAGGCATTGGCTGCGCGCCTCTTGGCCGATCACCGATTGAAAATCCCGCACCAGCGTGGGATAGGGGTGCGGACCAGCCACCGTACCGATGATGTAATGGGTGTCGTCCACGTGGGTCACCCAGTCGCGCAGCGCCTCGTTCAAGGCGTCCTTCAAGGTCTTCGATCCCGAATCGACCGGCACTACGGAAGCGCCGAGCAGCTTCATGCGATAAACGTTGAGCGCTTGGCGGGCGATGTCCTTAGTGCCCATGTAGACTTGGCATTCGAGCCCGAATCGGGCCGCCACGGTGGCGGTGGCCACACCGTGCTGCCCCGCCCCGGTCTCGGCAATCACCCGCGGCTTGCCCATGCGCCGAGCCAGGAGTGCCTGGCCGATGCAGTTGTTGATCTTGTGCGCCCCGGTGTGGTTGAGATCCTCGCGCTTCAAGAAGATCTGCGGCCCGCCCAAGAGATCGGTCAGCCGCCGGGCGAAGTACAGCGGCGACGGCCGCCCAACGAAGCGGGCCAAGTCCTCGGCGAACTCGGCCTGAAACTCCGGATCCGCCTTGGCCTGCTCGTAGAGCGCCTCCAGCTCATCGAGGGCATGGATCAGCGTCTCCGCCACGAAACGACCCCCGTGCTGGCCGAAGTGGCCGTCCGACGAGGGCTGCGCGTAGTTACTCCCCGGCTGCGGCATGGCGCGCCTCCGCTACGAATTCCTTCATCTTGACAGTATCCTTCACGCCCTTTCGCGCACCTTCCACGCCGCTGCTCGCGTCCACGCCCCAAGGCTTTAGCAATCCCACGGCACCGCCCACGTTGTCAGGCCCCAACCCCCCGGCCAGAATGCAAGGACCGGAAGGTTGGTCTGGCCAATGCCGCCAGTCGAACGGTTCGCCGCCGCCAGCCCCCGCATCCAAAAGCAGGGCGCAGGCATCAGCATAGCGCTGCCTGAGGGCACCTTCATCCACTGCGCCGGTTACCTTGAACCCTTTAAGGTACGGCAGGCCGAAAGCCGCGCAGTAGGCGGCATCCTCCTGACCGTGAAACTGGAGCGCATCGAGCCCCACGTGGTCGATGGCGGCCCGCACCGCGGCCGGCTCGGCATCGGCGAACACGCCCACTCGCGCTATGCGTCCCTGGGCTTGCTCCGAAAGGCGCCGCGCGTCGGCAAGGGCCAAGCGCCGTGGACTTTCCTCGGCGAACATCAGCCCGACCGCATCGACCTTCAGGCGCACCAAGACTTCCAAGTCCTCCACCCGGGTGATGCCGCAGATCTTGATTTTGAGGGCCATGAGTCAACGTCCTGCCGGAGTGGGTAGTGTCCATTTTCCTTGATCGCGGGATGACGTTGCCACATGAGTCACCTTTTGCGCCCGGCGACCGTCCACTCGTTGGTCTGCGGCATCGCCTCGTTAAGTTGGATTCAGATCGAGCCAAACATGAAGCCTGACCTGAATCCAACCGGGACGCTACCCTTAAAGCGGCGGCAGTTTAGAGAGATTCGAGCGCTCGAACCAGTCAAATTTCAAATTCCCGAAGCGGCAAGCGGCGGCGGCAGCCCGCCGGGTGGAAAGTCGTTCCCCGGATAGCTCACATGCACCAAGTAGAGGCCGCGGGGCGGCGCAGTCTTGCCGATCAGCGCACGATCCTTGGCCTGCAGGCATTCGGCGATCCAGGTACCCGGCCGCTCACCGCGCCCGACCTGGGCCAGCGCCCCGGCGATGTTGCGCACCATGCGCAGCACAAAGGCATTGGCCTCGATGTCGAGCACCACCAAGTTGGCAACGGAGCGCACGTCGATGCGGCGCACCTCCCGGCAAGGAGACTTGGATTGGCAGCCGGCGGCGCGAAAGCTGGTGAAGTCCTGTTCGCCGAGCAGCGCTTGGGCGGCGCGGCGCATGGCCTCGGCGTCCAAGGGCGGGCTGCGCCAAGTGAACGGGTCGCTCAGTGGCGAACGGCCTTCATCAATTCGGTACAAGTAGATGTAGCGGCGGGCGATGGCCGAGAAGCGAGCGTTGAAGGCCGCATCAACCGCGCGAGCCCAACGAACCTTGACGCTGGCCGAGGTCAGCGCGTTCACCCCATCGCACCAAGCGCGCATTGGGCGGGCGTTGGCGGTTTGGAAGCTGGCCACCTGGCCAGTGGCGTGCACGCCGGCGTCAGTGCGCCCCGCGCCCACCGTGCGCACCGGGTGGTCAGCTACCTGAGACAATGCGGCCTCCAACTCGCTCTGCACCGAGGGTTGATGGCTTTGGCGCTGCCAACCGTTGAAGGCACCGCCGTCGTATTCGATGCCCAAGGCAATCTGTGCGTACATAAGGGAGGCTCTGATGGAGTCCCGCTCGCTCAACGCTGAATTGGTGCGTCGTCCAACCTAACGGCGTCAACCATCCTCGCCAGGCGGTCCTCGTCCAAAGCGCCCGGGGAGACTTCGACGCCGCCCGGGCCCAGCGCCAGGAACGCTGGCGTGCCCGTGACGCCGATGCGGGCCGCCAGATCGCGGTTCGCCTCGATCAGCGCGCCGACCTCTGTGGATTCCATGTCCGCCGTCAACTTCTCCACGTCCAAGCCGAGTTCTCCCATAATCGACTCGATGGCCGCCGCATCGAACCCGCCCTCGTGCGCCATAAGAGCGAAGTGCGCCGCCTCGTAGGCCCCTTGGCGGGCAGCCGCCAGCGCCGCCCGTGCCGCGGCCTCGCTTTCATCGCCCAAAATCGGGTACTCCCGCATCTCGACCCGCACGCCGTCCGCCCCCAGCAGGCCGCGCACCGCGTCGAGCGACCGCTTGCAGTAGCCGCACCGGTAGTCGAAGAACTCCACCACCGTCACGCCGCCGGACAGGTCGCCCAGCGTCGGCACGCCCGCCGCCGCAAGCAGTGCGTCCCGATGCTCGGACACCCGGGCGGCCAACTGCCGGGCCGGGTCCAGCGCCTCGCGCAGCACCTGTGGGTTGGCCAGCAGATAGTCTCGGATCGCGGCGTCGAAATCCGCGCCGTGCGAAGCGACAGCCGTGCCCACCAATGGGCTACCGCTCTGGTGCGTCCCGATGCGCACTGTCACGGCGGTGGGCGCAGCCTCCACGCCCGGTTCAAGCGCCAAGTGCACCGGCTCCGACAATCCCCTCAGGAGCACCACCAAGTTGACGGACATGGCATCTTGTCCGGCCATCTCCGCCTCGGTCTGAACAATCGCCACATGTGGGTGCTCCGCCGCTTGGCGGATTGTCAGCCAAGATGCGCCCGAACCCACCAGTTCCGACATCGGCCAAGGGTCGCCCTTTGAGTCCAAGAACGAAACTGTCACCACACGGCCAGCCGGCAGGCCGAGAACGGGCGACGCTCCCGACTCCGCTGCGGGCCACCAGATCTCCGCTTGGTCTCTGGCAGCTAGCGCGGAATCTGCGACCGCGCTCTGAGCAACCAATGACAACAGCGCGGCAGCAACCCAGCAGTTCGGCCCGTGCTTCATAGCGCCTCCGACGACAGGTTCGTCAGGTGCCCGGTGGGGTTTTCCAGCAGGCTCTGGACCAGCACACCCCGCTCGGTGGCGACCGAGAGCCGCCACTTGCCGGAACCGTCACCCAGCGGCCAGCGGTCCCAGTAGCCACGGAAACGCTCGTCCACATCGTGGTCTGCGGCTGCAAGCTCCGAGTGGTAGTCCGAAACCAAGCCCGCCTCCAACTCAGCCGCATCCAGGTCCAAAGTTCCACCGGTGGGAACCGTGAACCAGACGGCCCCCCGGCGCGGTGGCGCACTCCCCCGATCGTCGGTGCCCACCACCGAAACCTCGACTTCCTCCGCCGTCGGGTTGACCACCCGCAGCACGCTCACCTGATTCGTGTTGCTGCCCGGGTTGAACGTCACCACCCGGCGGCGGCCGTCCCGGACAGCGACCGTGTCATGGATGCTGGTCAGGAACCCGTCCTCGGTGCGGACGTAGGCCAGCACCCCAATGTCCAGGCCGCTGTCCAGCGCCAGCCGCCAGTCGCCGCCCCCCGGACCCGTGCCGCCGTTCAGCCCCTTGCTGGCGGCGCCAAGCTCCAGATCGTCGGAGTTGAAGTGCGCCGCCCCGCCTGCGCCGATGGACAGCTCCAGGGGGCCGTGTTCGGTTCCCGCCTCGTCGAACGCCGCGATCCGCACCGTCCCTTCCCGCTCCGAGCGGTTGAACACCCTCAGGAAGCCTTGGCGGCCCGACGGGTCGGATGCGGCGGGGAACAGCGGCACGTGGTGCGTTCCGTCGCCGTCCGGCACCACCGGCCCGGACGACAGGTTGGTCAGGTGGCCCGTCGATGTGCTTTCGAGCAGGCTCATCGCCGCCACCGGGGCGTCCGACTCCACCGTGAGCCGCCACTTGCCTTCGCCGTCCCCAAGCGCACCGTCCAGTTGCGGGTCGCCGGATTCCAGCTGGACCGCGTCGAACTCGCGGGCACCGCCCGCCGGGACGGTGAACCGCACCGGCCCGCCGGGCGACGCCCCCGCGTCGTCAATCCCCCGGACGGCAACCTGTGCCGGATCCGGGCTTGGATTGACCACCCGCAGGCGGCTGAGCTGCCGGGGGTTGCTGGCCGGGTTGAAGGCCGCGATCCGGTGCACATTCCCGGTCGAGGGCGCGACCGCGTTCATGCCGGTCACGAAGCCGTCCCGGGTGCGGACGTAGGCCAGCGCATCGATGTCCAGCTCGGTCTCGAACTCCAGCCGCCAGTCGCCAACGCCGAAGCCCACCCCATTCGCCAAGCCCTTCTCGGGGTTCCCCTCCTCCAGGTCGCCGGAGTTGAAGTGGACTGCGCCGTAGGGGGGCAGCCGCAGCGTCACCGGCTCACGGCGCGCGCCCTCGCCGTCCACGGCCGTCATGCGCACATCGCCTGCGGCTCCCGAACGGTTCAGCAGGCGTGCGAACCCCTCGCGCCCGGCGTGGGCGCCGGAAAGGAACAGCGGCACCGAGGGGCGGTCGTCCGCCACCGTCACCGAGAACCGCCGCGTCATGGTCTCCCCGTCCGGACCGGTGGCGGTCACCGTCACCTCGGCGCTCCCGGCGCCTTGGGGCGTGACCGTCAGCGTCCGGCCGTCGATGGCCGCCGCCGCGACTCCCTCGTCGTCTGACGACGCGGCGTAGTCCGCGCCGCCCAGGAAGTAGGAGAACACCGACGGCAGGTCGAACGTTCGGGCTCCGCCGCCCAGCGACAACGCCGCGTCCGCGAAGCCGTAGAGCGTCAGAGGCGGACCGGGCGCAACCCGAAAGCCCGAATAGCCGTGGCCTTCATAGGACGTAGGCCCCATGACGTCGTTCTCCCCAGGCCACTGCACCCAGTTCACGTGAACGGTCACCAAGCCTTCGCCTTCGCCTTCCGGCTCCAAGGACACGGGAACGCTGAGGGACTCACCGGAGCCAATCTGTTGCCAATGGCTCGCGAGTGAGGCCCCCAGGGCGAACAGCCCCGCGGTCATTGGGAAGGGCGCCTCCGGGACGACCTCCAGGGCGAACTGTAACGGCAGGCCCTCGACGGGGGCCTGCGGTGGCACCGCTACGGGGGTCGGCAAGAACTCGAAGGGCGAGCCAGGATTGTGCGCCAAGTGCAATCCGCCAAGGTTCAATCCGCGCAGAGCGCCAAGGGGAACTTCACGCAGGCGGTTCTTTTCGAGGACCAGAACTTCAAGATGCGCAACGCCGTCGAACAGGCCAGGTTCGATGGAGGTCACACCCGCACCATGCATGTACAGGAACCTGAGCCGGTCAAGGTCAGTGAACAGGCCGTTGCGCAGCACACCCACAGGGTTATCCTGAAGATTGAGCAGTTGCAAGGACTTAAGGCCCTCGAACACGTTCAGGGGCAGGTTACGCAGTCGGTTGCGGTGGAGCCGTAGTTTCTCTAGCTTGGAAAGTCCCGCAAACGCGCCCGGCTCCAGCGTCGCCAGCCTGTTGTCGGACAAGTCCAGTCGAAGCAGTTCGGGCAGGCTGTCGAGCACGCCGGTCTCAATGGACTCGAGTTCATTGTTGTCGAGGTGCAGAATCATCAGCTTGCCCAAGCCCTCGAAAACCCCACGACCAAGCGATTCAAGCCCATTCCCGGCGAGGTCCAGACTCATCAGCTTGCCCAAGCCCTCGAAAACCCCGCGACCAAGCGATTCAAGCCCAGTTCCGGCGAGGTCCAGACTCATCAGCTTGCCCAAGCCCTCGAAAACCCCGCGAAGAAGGGGGTTCAGGCTATGTCCCCGAAAGCTCATTGCCCGTGCGTTGGACAGCCCCCGAAACGCTCCGGGCTCCAGCGTCAGCGACCCTTCTTGGGGCCCCCACACTCGGATGTTCTCCAGCCCTGAAAGCCCTTCGAACATGCCGGACTTGAGCCGTTTCAGCCGGTGCGGGCCGATCTCCAGAAGCCGTAGGCCGGGCAGTCCCCGAAACGCGCCCGGCTCGATGTCCCTCAGCGCCGCCGTCTCGTGCTTCCAGAAGTGCTCCACGCCGATATCCAAACGGCGAAGGCCGATCAGGCCAAAAAGGAAGTCCGGCGGCACGCTTTCAATGGAATGCAGCTTCAGGTCCACCAGGCCGGTCAGGCCGTCGAAGTCGCCGGGCCGCATCCCGGATGCGTCCAGGCCGTCGTTGCGCGACAGGTGGGGCTTCTGAAACGTGCGCACGCTCGCCAGGTAGTCGGCGTCGAAGTCCAGATCCTCGCAGGGCGTGTACCAGCCGAAGGTCGGGTTCACCAACTCATAGTCCGGGTGGTTCTTTGTCAGGAGGCTCTTTATCAGCGGTGACCGCTCGCACACCGGCGTGACCGGCCTGGAGCCGGCCTGCGGGCGGGCATGCACATGCCCGGCGATGAGCATCTCCACGGGCCGCCGGAAGGCGTTGTTCTCGCCGACCCGGTACTCGACGTCGGCGCTTCCCGTCCCCGTCCGGGGCGACACCGAGGCCACCCACTCGCCGCCCGCCGCCGTCCAGGCGCAGCCCGGCTGGGTCTCCACCCGCAGTCGATAGGTTCCTCCGTCCGCCGGCAGCATCCCTTGCTCCCCTGTCACCTCGTAGGCGCAGGCTTCGGCTTCCGCACGGGACCGCACGTTGGCCAGTGCGCCGCGCAGCTCATTCAGGTGGCGGGCGGCGTCCGCGGGGCCGTCTGGCGAGCTCGACGGCTGGTCGCCGGGCACGCCCAGCCTGACATCCGGGTCTTTCGGGTGGACTAGGTCCGGGTTGGAGAAGGCCAGGACGTAGTTCTCGTAACGTCTCCCCCCACCCGTAGCCACCATGACCGTCCCAAACCGGAAGGGATCGTCTTCATTAAGTTTTTCCCCCGGTCCGTCGGCCCGGGCTCCCCGAATGGTTTCGTAGTGGAACCCGTGGCTGTACGGGAACGGCTCGTTGCGGCTGCCCCTAGACCGCTCATGGTGCAGCCCCATGCCGTGGCCTAGCTCGTGGGCCACGACCGTGCCGTCGCCGGACGTGGCCACTGAGAAGCCCAACGCCTCCAGTGCGTCCGCCGTAACCTCATAGACAGCATACGCGCCTCCTTTGATGAAGAAGTGGTCAATCATTGCATGCACCTCGCCACCCAGATGCAGGAGCACCAAGTCCGCCGCATGCCGGTCGCGCAGCTCATGCACCTCGTCCATGTGGCCGTCATGGCGTCCAGACAGATGTTCCAGCATCCTGCTCCAGACAGAGTCACTGTCCACGTCCGCACGGAGAAATGTCTTCTCCCGAAACAAGTCGTACTCGACCTCCTCGGCGGCGGCGAGCCTGACCCGGAGCTGCACGCCGCTCGCCGCGTAGGCCTCGTTGGCCGTGGCGATGTCCAGGTCGATCAGCGACAGCATCCGCGCGTAGCCGCCTTCAAGCTCGCGCACGAAGGACGGGAAAACCACCAGCACGTCAACCACGTCGCCGTCGTCCGAGCCGGGGGAGGCATCGCTCGCGGCGCCGCGCTTGTGCGACGCCCCCACGGCTGGTCCAGCGGGGAGCCCCGCCGGCTTGGCCGGGGTTTCGTCGGCGGGACTGAAGTGGCGCATCCCACTGGCAGGGCCGCGCCTTGGCCGATGGGACATCCGAGGATCGCCTTCCAGCTCGGCGTCAGCCTCCGAATGCGCCCCCACCCCGCAGCGCAGCGGCTGCGGCGCCATCCGCTCCACCGTCTGCAGGCCCCCGGCCGTGCGAATCGAGTAGTTCCCATCCGGCGTGTAGATGCGCCCCCGGGCCTCGCCGCCGTTGACCACCAGCACCGCGCGCCCGAACGGCACGCCCTCAAGCGGCCCGCTCAGCGTGTAGCCGGACGCGGTGGACGCGCTGCGCTCCAAAGAAGCGGTGAACTCCACGTCCCGGAACAGGTTCAGGCGCAGCCTGCCGGGCACCCCGGACGCCACCGACTCCCGCAGCGCGCCCAAGCCCGCCAGGTCCGCCCGCGCGATGCGGCGCGGCTGAACGTGGCCCGGCTCCCCGCCAGCTTCCGCCGCGGGCGCCCGCATCCGGGCCTCGGTGGCAAACAGCGCCCGGTCGGGCTGCCCCAGCGCACCTTGCGGCGTCAGCAGCAGCATCGCCGCGCAAAGCGGAATTGAACGGGCCAAGCGCAACAAGCCGCGCAGTCCGCTTAAGTGATTCATGGGCCGTCCTCCATGCCGTTGGTTCCTCATCGCACCGCCATGGGCAGCGCCCACTCCCCGCCCGCCGTCCCGACGACCACGACCGTCTCGCCCAGCCCGACGCCCATGACCCGGAAGGCGGGTGAGGACACGCTGACGCCCACCACGCCGGTGTCCTTCGACCGCGCCGTCATCGGCTGGTCCCCGCCCCAAATGAAGTGGGCCTCGCCGCCGAGCGGCACCTCGAACCGGAACGGCTCCGAACTCCCATCCCTCGCGGCGCTTGTTGAGAGGGCCACTATCGTCGCGGTGTCGTCATCGGTCTCGCCGTTGCTGTCCGTGACGGTGACCGTCTCGTAGGCCGGGAACGAGCTGCGGGTCGGATAGGTGAAGTTCACGGTTGCGCCGCTGTCCCTGCCCGACCACTGGAACTTCGTGTACGGACGCAGGCCGCCCGAAGCCGTGGCGGTGACGGTCGTGAAGTAGAAGCCCGCGCCGCTCCCCAACGGCGGGGGCACTGAGATGTACACGGCCTTGTGCTCCCCGCCCGCATCGGCCTCGAGAGTGGTGGAGAATTGAGCGCTGAACTTTACGTTTCGTTCCACCTTGAAGGTACAAGTTGAAGGTTGTTGCTGTTCGTCACAACTGGCTCCGACCAAGCTCCACCCATCGAACTTGTAGCCCGTGTTGGGGCTGGCGGTGAGGGCCCCCACGGTTTGCCCTTCTTTGACCGTCCGCTTAAGAACTCCCCCGGGGCACGTAAATCCGTCCCCAGTGATCTTGCCCTTGGTCGGCACGGGGTCGCACTCCACCGGGTAAAGCTTCTTGCACACGCCGTTTTCCTCGGCGTAGCCGTCCTTGCACTTGAGACACTTGGCGGTGTTGGCCGGGAGCGCCGTCTTGGCCTCGGAGTCCGTGCCGGTCTCCGCAATCTGGCAGCTTTCGGTCTTCAAGCCGCTCCGGCATTGCCACTTTAGATGGCCGTCCGTGCCCCTGCAGCCCCAGTGGTCCCCCACGCCCGCCACGCCCCCGCAGTCCCAACGGTAGGTGCGCGTCGTTTCGGATTTGTTCGCCGCTTCGATGCCGTGCCGGCACTGGTTGACCTTGGAGCCGCACGCCCCATGCTGCGGCGGCTTGTCCTCTTCCGCGAAGTATTGGCCGGCTTCGCATCCTTCCGCCTTGGTCCCGTGCCGCTTGCTGTGCACTACCGTGTCCGCCACATCGATGAGCGTCGCCGTGGCCGGCCCGCAGTGGTTCTCCTTCAGCGGGGTCGGGCAGTACGGGTCGCGAACGCAAGCGCCGCCATGCGAGTTGTACCCATCCGCGCAGTCGCAACTCACGTTCTCGGTCCTGTCGCCGCTCATCGTGAAGCTTACCGTAGTCCCGCCGTTGCTCGCGAATTTGCATTCATAGTCGGCGTCCGGGGTCACCGATAGGGACACATGCCTGTTGCCCTCAACTTGCTTGGAACAGCTCGCGGAGCAGCTGAAGACCCCGTCCAGCGTGTCGTCCGTCGTCACCGTGGCCGCGCCTTGCGGGGAGACGTTGACCGTCAGCGTCCGCACCCTGACGCAGTCCCCTTGCGGGTCCTCCGCGTAGCCGTCCGCGCAGTCGCAATTCGCAGTCACCGACTTGTCCGACGTCATTTTGAACGAGTCATCGGTCAGTTCGCAGCTGTAGCCCGTCTCGGAGCTTACCGAGAGGGCGACGTCCCTTCCGTCCTCGACGTGGGTCGCACAGCTCGTGGAGCAGCTAAAGTACCGGCTTGTGGTGTCGCTGGAGGTCACCGTGCCCTTCCGCTGGGGATCGACCTCGACGGTCAGCCTGTGCAGCTTGACGCACTTTCCGTTGACCCTCGAAAGGCCCGTCTCGCAGGCGCACTTCCCGTTGGAGCCGCGAACCTCGTTGGCGCCGCACTTGGCGACGCAGGCGCCGCCGTGCGTCTCGTAGCCGTCCTTGCACAGCACGCAGACGGGCGAGTCCGACGCCTCCTGCGTGACCTCGCCGTCGCCGCAGGTGTTGTCGTCCTTCGCCGCTATGGGAACGCCGCATGCCTTCGACTGGTTGGCGTAGCTGCAGCTCCAGTTCCTCGAGCCGGCCACCCCGAGGCAGGACCAGCGGTCCTCAGCATCGATTCCCTCGCAGCGCCACCGGTACTCGCTGTCCGTGTCGTCGCGGTCAGCGAAGGTGCCATTGACGCATTCGTCCTTCTTCAAGCCGCACTCGCCGTCCTTAAGCTCAATGTCGGGGCAGTTGCTGTACGTGGTGCCTTTCAAGCACCCCGCGGACTCGGTGCTCGCGCAGGCGCCGTCGACGGCGGCCGTGGCGGACGGGTTCCTCACCCCGACCCCTGGGGTCAGGCAGGCGTTCGCCGCGGCGCCGCAGCTGAGGTCCACCGTGCAGGCGGCGCCCGTGACCGGGCCGGCGCAGGCGTTGCGGTTCGCCGCCCAGCGCCGGTCCCGGAGCAGTCTCCCGTCCAGCCCCGCAGCAGGTGGCCTCCGTCCGCCGTGGCCTCCAAGGTCACCGACGCGCCCGAGGCGGGCCAAATGTCCGTGCATGGGCATGCGATTCATGCTTGCACCAAGCTGGGTGCGGCGCAACGGGGTCGAAACGGCCATCCGTAACCTGCGGCCAGAAGGGGTTTCCCTCAAGCTCCTGAAACAGAAGGCCAAATCGGGGTTGGCCTACAGCGCGGTCGTCATCTGGCATCCGGGCCGATCGGGCGGATATCCGGTGGGGGGTTGGCGCAACCGGGGTCCCGGTGTTGAACTCGGACAGCCCGTCCATCGCCATGGCCGCCCGCCCGCCGGTGGCTTGGTGGAAGGTGTAGAAGTTGTATGGCCTTGTGGTCTCCTCGACGCTGGAGAGCTCAGCGACCTCCTTGCTCAGACTGTCCAGCCGGGATTCATAGACCGGGCGGGTTTCGTCAATCAGAAGCACGGCGGCGGCGCGGAACGTCCGCTGGGATTGGGTGTGGTCCGGCGTTCGGATGCCGTGCTCGGCCACGATGTCCTCCACGGCGCGAGTGACGATTCGCGTTGCGGTGAAGATTGGCTGCCCGCCATCGGTTCGAACTAGGTAGCCGTCGTCGTCTCGCAGCCACTCCGCGTCCTCCGCCACCAGCAGGTCCGGCACCTCGTCGGGGGGGATGAGCCCGGCCAAGTACAGCTCTATCGGGCTGTAGGGGACGCCGTTGACGCCGCCCCCGTTAATGAAGTTGCTGAACACGCCGGCAGTGTAGCGCCCGCCGCCCAAGTCCACCAGATCCTCCGCCCTGAACCCCCCGAGCTGGCCGTAGGCGCTGGTGAACCCCCAATGGGGGTGCGGCTTCACGACGTAGTTGCCCCAACGGTGCATGATCTCATGGAGCGATGGGCCGTGCTTGATGGAGAAGTTGATGTGGGGAAACACGATCAGCCCCTGGAGCCTGCCTGCGGACCCATGCCGTATGGCCTCCGGGGAATGGGTTCCGCCAATCCCCTGGGTGTCGTTGGTGATCGCGAAGTAGGCACCGACGTAGTTTATGCTCGGATTCTCCCTCACCCGCCGGTGTGAAATGATCATCAGAAAGTCGAAGGCGTCGCCGAAGTGCGAGTAGAAGCCCGTCGCGATGTCCTCCGTCGTCAGGCGGCCGTCGTCAACTTCCATGCCGCCGGGGACCGGGAGGACAAGCACGTTGTCGTTGTGGATCCGCGGGCCGTCGCCGGCGCGGACCACGAACGCGTCAAAGGCGACCTCAACGCCCCTGCCGCTCAATGCCGGGGCGTGCGAGTTGATCGATGCATCGTTCAGGGGGTTGATCAGGACGTTCAGGCGGTCGCCGGAATCCAGCCCCAAGTTGTCCACCAACGGCGACAGATCGGTGATTTGATTGTCTCGCAGTTCGAGGCGCGTCAACTCGGTCAGGCTTGAGAGCGGCGAAAGGTCGGAGATTTCGTTGCCTGGCAGGTACAGGACCTCCAAGGTCGTGAGACCAGCCAACGGCGACAGGTCGGAGAGCTTGTTGTGGGGAGCGGACAGGGTGCGCAAACCGGGCAGCCCCGAAATCGGAGCCAAGTCATTCGCCCTTTCGTTGTAGCCCACATTCAACCCCTCAAGCTTGGTGAGATTGGACAACGGCTCCAAGCTGGAAACGCCCGTGCCCACCAAGTTAAGGTGCGTCAGGTTGGTCAGGAAGGAGAGAGGCGCTATGTCAATGAGGGGGTTGCTGGCAACGCTCAGCTCCCTCATTCCGGTCAGGTTCGACAGGGGCGCCAGGTCTTCAACGTGGTTCACTCCGATTGACAAGCGCCACAGGGCGGTCAATTGCGACAAGGGCGCAACGTCAACGATTTGGTTGTGGCTAACATGCAGCTCTCTGAGTTTGGTGAGCCCTGACAGTGGCGAAAGGTCAACTACGGCGTTATCACCACTGTCCAAAAATTCCAGCTCGGTCAGCCCTGACAGCGGCGAAAGGTCAACCACGGCATTAATACCAATGGTCAAATGTTCCAGTTTGGTCAGCCCTGACAGCGGCGAAAGGTCAGCCACGGCGTTGTTGAGAAAGCTCAACCTGCGCAGTTCAGTCAGCCCTGACAGCGGCGAAAGGTCAGCTACGGCGTTGTTCCAAAAGCCCAATCGCTCCAGTTTGGTCAGCCCTGACAGCGGCGAAAGATCGCTGATCGGATTGTCGTTGAAGTGCAGCGCCACCAAGCCCGTGGCGGACTGAAGGCCCTCCAAGGAGGTAATTCCCGCATCATTTGCGATCAGATCCCGGAGCGCCGCCAATTCATGCGCGTACAGCGCATCGCCGGGTTCCTTCCCCAACCGGCGGAGCAGCGCAGCGCGCAAGGCCGGGTCCGGCACCGAGACGGGTTCGGGACCCCGGTTGGGGTCGAGCGGATAAGGGTCGTCCGCGTCTTCCACGCCGTCATTGTCGTCGTCCGTGTCGGTGGCGTCGGGGGTTCCGTCGCCGTCCGTGTCCACGGCGACCGCTGCCGGCATCGGGGGCGACCCGGGCTCCCCTCCCCCGCCGCCCCCGCAGCCAATGGCCGCTAGGCCCAGCGTGAGTGCCGCGGCAAGCCTGAAAGCGCCTTGGCAAGTTCGATTCAGCCGTGCCGGCCAGCAAAACGCGTCCATCGCTCTCCTCCTGTCGGTCAGTTCAATGCGGCTTCGCCAACGACCGCACCCGCGTCCGCCAGCCCCGCAAGCCGTTGCGCTGGAAACACCGCTCCCACCCCGCGCCGGGCCAGGCACCTCCATTGCGAGCCCCGCCGCCATGCCGCCCGCCCTCATCGCACCGCCACTGGCAACGCCAGCTCCTCGCCGCCCGCCACGAGGATCACGTGCGTCTCGCCAAGGCCCACGCCAACGACCCGGAGCGCGGGGGACGAGACGCTCACGCCGGCGACCTTCTCGTCCGCCGACCGGGCCGTCACATCGCCCTCGCCGCCCCAGACGAAGTACAACTCGGCACCCAGCGGCACCTCGAAAGCGAATTCTCCGTCGCCGTCGGTGGCGCCCCGGGCGGCGCCTGCCGCCGCTGGCTGGTTGATCGTCGCGTCGCCACGGGCCTTCTGAGGGGGTTTGCCTCTGTCTGTGACCAGGACCTCCTGCGTGGCCGGGAACGACCTTAGGTTCGAGTACACGTACACCACCTTGGGGCCGGTTGGCTGATTCTCCCACTGAAACTCGTAATCCCCCGTGCCGCCAGAAGCCGAAGCGGTCACGTTGGCGAAGTAGTCCGTGCGCCAGCGCACCACTCTCGGCGGCTCGCCAACCAACACCGGCAAGCGGACGGCGATCGCCGTGTATGGGCCACCGGGGTTGACCTTCAGCTTCTCCACGCAGGATCCCCCTATCCGCACGTAGTCCTGCACGCATTTGCAGTAGAGTTCGTCGGAGGCGTCCAAGGCGAGCTCTTCGTTGGGCCCGCACGTCGGCGGCGGCGCGGGATCCTCGCAGTTGTTCGTCTTGCCGCCTTTGCTACACGTCCATTTGTTCACGGGGGGCTTGAGGCTGTCCGGGGCTTGCTTCGCGGTTCCGGGTTTGCAGGCCAGCTCCGTCTCCCCGCACATCGGCGGCTGCGGGAGCTTCTTGCACACGCCGTTTTCCTCGGCGTAGCCGTCCTTGCACTTGAGGCATTTGGCGGTGTTGGCCGGGAGCGCCGTCTTGGCCTCGGAGTCCGTGCCGGTCTCCG
>JAPPIX010000058.1 GCA_028820495.1 Gammaproteobacteria bacterium | reverse complement strand
ACGTCTATCGCATGCAGCCGCAGAACTTCAAGCGGCATCCGCACGAGACCATTCGTGAGCATGTGTGGTTCCACCCGTTTTTTGAAGACGACATTTATCGCCTCGTGGATCTGGTGGGTGCGGACCATGTTCTGTTCGGTAGTGATTGGCCCCACCCCGAAGGCATCGCGGTGCCCGGTGATTGGGCGAACGAAATTTCCGACCTCAGCGACGAGGATCAGGCCAAGATCATGGGCGGCAACATCATGCAGTTGCTGGACATAGCCGCATAGATTCCGTGCAGGGGAGCCCCGTGCAGACCCTAGGGCGCACTGCGCGATAGCGTTGGGTCCGCCGCTCTCGTTGGCGGGCCGTCAACGCCGGGGGTCGGCCGCCACCATTGCCGGCGGAGGAGCTTCGGGCATTGGGTGCGGTCGCTTTACGCGATGTGGTACATGATGCTCTTCACTTCGGAGAATTCCTCCAGCCAGCCCGGGCCGCACTCGCGACCGATGCCGGAACGCTTGTAGCCGCCGAACGGCATGTAGCCCGAAGCGCTGCCGGAACCGCCATTCAGCAGCACGCTGCCGGTGCGCATTTGCAGGGCCATGTCGTAGGCTTTGGCCACATCGGACGAGAAAATGCCGCCATAGAGGCCGTAGTTGCTGTCGTTGGCCATGGCAATGGCCTCCTCGTCGGTGTCGTAGCCGATGACAACCGCCACCGGCCCGAAGATCTCCTCTTGGGCAATTCGCGATGAGTTGTCGACGTTGTCGATGATCGTCGGCTCGTAGTAGTAGCCCCGGTCGAAGCCTTCCGGCCGCTTGCCGCCCGCTGCCAGCCTGCCGCCGCCGTCCAGGCCGAGCTGCACGTACATTTCCGAGCGCTCGCGAGCGCTTTCGCGAATCAACGGACCGAAATTTGTCGTGGGGTCGGTGGGGTCTCCCGCCTTGACGTTCTCCAACACGCCCGCAACCGCTTGGACGTACCGTTCACGAATGGCGTTGTGGACAATGTGGCGGGTCAGGCAGGCGCAGCCCTGGCCCGCATGGGTGCTGATCGCGGCGGCGCCCATCGCCGCCGCCTGCCGCACGTCCGCATCCTCGCGCACGATCATCGCGGACTTGCCGCCCAGCTCCAAGTGCACGTCCTTGATGGTCGGCGCTGCCTGTTTCATGACCTGGGCGCCCACGGTTTCCGAACCGGTGAAGGTCACCATGTCCACGCGCGGGTCGCTCGTTGCCAGCTCGCTGGCGGGGAGGTCGGCGGGAATGACGTTCACGGCGCCGGCGGGAAAGCCCACCTTGTCCACCAGCCTGGCGAGCGCCAGCGCACAGAAGGGCGTGAAGGGCGAGGGCTTGAGGATGACGGAGTTGCCCATCAGCAGCGCGGGAACGACTTTCACCAAATTCAAATAGAACGGATAGTTGTAGGGGGTGATGCAGGCGACCACGCCCTTGGGCTCCCGAACGATGACGCCGCCGCCCATCATCGACCGACCCGTGAGAAAACTGACGGCGGGCTCCGGTGGCCCCGCCGCCTGGACCAGCTCCATGCGGCGAGCATAGTTTATCGCCCATTCAACCTGGCCGAGCGGCATGCGGAACTGAGCCGTTTCCGCGATCATGCGCGGACAGCCGGTTTCCGCGACGATCAGTTTCACGAGCTCGTCGGCGTCCGACCAAATCTCGTCGTGCAGCGCCTCGACCTTGTCGGCGCGTTCGCGCATGGGGAGCTTTGCCCAAGGGCCTGAATCGAAGGCGTTGCGAGCCGCGGCAATCGCCAGCTCGGCGTCTTTTGCCGTGGCCACGGGCGCTTGGGCAATCACCTGTTCCGTCGCCGGATTGATGATCGGCGCCTTGATCCCTTCGACGGTTGGACGCCACTCTCCGCCGATGTAAACGTCATTGATGTCGGTATGGGGAATGGTCATTTGCTACCTGCTTGTCCGATGAGTTTCGCTGTTGCCGCCAAGGCAGCCGGTCGTGAATCCCGCCCATGCTGCCGTCGCTGAAGGTCTGCAACGGTCGCGCAGGGACCGTTGCCCGATGTCGATTGCGGCGGCGGATAGCACTGCTCGATCCGATACCTCGACACCAGCTTGGCCTCCGCTTCGCGCAGCCTTCGTCACCAGCCTGCCCGTGACCGCTGCTTGAGGACGTTGAAGGTCTCGTTCCCGCGACAACGTCGCCGAACTCGCCGACACGGCCACCACCTCGAGCACAACTTCGGCCACGGCAAGAACACCCTCGCCAGCGTGCTCGCCGTCCTCAACCTGCTCGCCTTCGCGCCGCACACCGCGTGCGAACTCGCCGAGTCCCTCCGGCGACGCGCCGCCAGCGCCTCGGCGCCCGCGCCCGCCTGTTCGAGCGCCTGCGCACCCTCACCGAGTACCGGGTGTTCCCCGACTGGAACGCCCTGATCGGCCTGCTCGCCACCGGCGGACCCGTCGCACAGCCGCCCTGACGCACACACCACAGCCCCAGCAGCCAAGCCACAAACCCGGAAAGTCCCGATACTCAATGCCTCAATCGTCAAAATGAGAACTGCTGTTGGACAAGGCTTCCACTTTCCACTTGACAGAATACCCCAATTCGGTGTAGCAGTTGATTGTCGATGAGGGATCGAATCGCGCTGAACTGCGCGATGGGCCGCAACGGTACGGAAAAGCCGTAACTGCAGTCTGACGCAGGATGGGCGCTGCGAACCGCTACCGCAGGAGGCTGGATTGTGAATGGATTTTTTGCACTGTTGGGTGCCGTGCCGACCGGCGCAGTGACCGTGGACGGTACGCCACCTCCCCTCACACCCCCCCCCCCGCGGCGCATCAGCGCGGCGGTTGCCGGGGGAATTTGTCGCCGAAGTTGACGATGAGACGGCTGCAAAACTTGCTCTGCGCAATTCCTTTTGCGTTGGCGCTGAGCGCGGCGCACGCTCAGAGCTATTGGATCAGCGGGCCTGGCCGAACGGACGTTAACGAAGGTGACAACTTCGACATTGAGTTCCACGTCGGGGCGTCCCGCGTACCCACCACTGTAGCCGCCTCCGTGTTAGTGGCTCGAGGGGATTGCCGCACGGTGTTGAACTCGTCCGTGGTGGTCAACGAGTTCCAAGTCGGCACTAACGATGGGGTTGTTGGCCACCTCGATTGGTGTTCGGGCAACGGATGCCAGACAACCGTCAAGGTGTGGGGCACCACCGTTGACAACAACTGCCACTCCGGCCGGAAGGAGTTTGGGATATGCATTGAAATTGTCGATGCACATTCCACCCCAGCAGCAAGTCTGAGGCAGATGACGTCTACAATCTACAAGCACGACGACGACACTTCTTCTTGGCAAGGCACCTGCGATTGATTGCCGAACCCATATGCGCCGGGTCGGCCGTCGCCCGACGCCCCCCGCCTTGGGGAAGCTCCGAACAAGCCTCGTTTCGAAGCGGAAAACAAACAACTTCGCGTCGGATATGGGCTTGGCGGCATCGATGACGAACCGCCGGAATCGTGTTTGTTAGTCCCGGTGCGCGTTCTCCGCACGCTTGCCGACCCCCTGGTTTCTCCCGCCGATGAAGTGCGGCGAGGTCGATCAAGCTGAAGCGCCGCCTATTCACAACGTCGATCGTTGGTGGTGCGCCGACGCGTTGGCGTTTCTGCGCAAGCTAAACGCAAAAGACCAACGCCTCGGCCGCCAAGAAGTGCACAAGCGGTTCCTTCAGCAATCCGTTCACGAACGGGCAGCTTCGAATTCCTGAAATTCGGCAGGCCCATTGACCCTGTGATGAGCTGAGTTTCCGTCGTGTTGCGCAATGATGTCCGACGCGGGCAGGGCATCGCTGTTCGGATCGAGCCTGCCTTCAGGCGCCCGAGCAAGCCGCTTGACGTCGCTCCTTTCTTCCATCACGGCGAGTACCAAATC
>JAPPIX010000365.1 GCA_028820495.1 Gammaproteobacteria bacterium | reverse complement strand
AAAAACGATGCTTTCCCTAACCAATTCAACAGGTTAGGAATTTACGGACAAGAACAAGCTAGCGAAATCCTCATAGATGAAAAGCCCGTCATCTATTGTCTGGAAGGTGTTTGGAGGGCTGATGAGCAGGATTGGCGATCCCATGATTGGTCAGTGGAACCCATGCTCCGCCTTCTTGAGGTCACCGAAAAGTGGTCCTATAGGCATCGGGACGTTGCCACCAAGACGGAGCTGAGATACTACCTGCGCAACGAATGGTCAAGATGCTGCTGCGGCTCTATTTTGTACATCACCACCCATGGCAGTCCTAGCACGATTTATCTAAACGAAGAGGACGAGAAGGGAATTTCATTGGACAAATTGGCGTCGATTTTGGAGAAGACAGGCGACGGCTGTGAGAAGTGCCATGTGCATTTTGGCGGTTGCGCTGTCGTGAGCGAAGACGATAAACGAATCCAGCGCTTCAAGGATAGAACTGGGGTGCCGCCGTATCGGGCTTTGCGAGCAAAGATGTCGGTTGGACGGACATTGAACTGCCGGGTGTACTTGCGGACCTGATGCTGTTTTCCGCCTTGTCTAGCGTGAAGATCGGGGATGGCAGAAGCCACCCGCATGGGCTAAAACGCATCAAGGCAGTTATGGGTAAGCGATTCGACGACTGCAAGTTCCAGTTTGTGGCGTGACCTAGCCACAGACAGCCAGCGCTCCCACAGCCGTCAAAACGCCCAGATCAGACGTGACGGGATGTGTCCATGCTCGCGTGCAGAATCCGAACGATGAGGATGCCGGGCTCGTCCTCGGCGTAAAAGACGACATGCGAGCGATGCTCGAAGCGGCGCAAACCCGATGCCAGACGTTCTGCGCTTCGCCCTAGGCGAGGGTTTTCCGCAAGGCGCTCGAAGCATTTCTCGAACTCGTCACCATATCGGCGCGCCTGCTCGACCCCAAAATTGTCGATGGTGTAATCGGCGATGGCCGCGAGGTCGCCTTCGGCGCGGGAGGAAAGCCGATACTCAGCCACGCCGCGCGACAGCGCGCCGTTCAGCCTCGGCCCACACCTCCCTTGCCGTCTTGTCGCTGACACCGCTCTCCAAGCCGTCTCGGATCGCTTCCTTCAAGGCATGGAATCGCGCACTCTGCTCCTGGTCCCGGCGGATCAAATCGCGGAAATACTCGCTGTGATTGCCGTACTCGCCGCTGGCGACCTGCGTTCTGATCCACTGCTCCTGCCGATCCGTGACGGTGATGCTCTTCTTTACTAGGGCCATGAGAACCTCCGGGGATAGATGCCAATGTATAGGATATTATCGGATTTTGTCGTATCAAGCGCGGCTCTTGATCCGGAACGACACCTCCCCCGACCGATAACTAGACGGCACATCGAGGGCGGGACGTCTGGGAACAACCCCGGGTCCAAGCGTGGAACAGCTAGCCCTGAATGCCAACACCGTTAAGCGATGTACGCGGATACGGCAAACCAGCAGAGGACGTTGTTTGGTACAGTGCCCCCGATCTTTTCGACAACATTACAGTGCTTCTGGATATGTCCGCCCACCTGCCGAAAGCCAGCGAATTGGCTGATCGAGTAGCTCAGATAGGTCTAGCTGACGTTATCGACGAGTTCGCTCTACGGCGAATCGCTGCGGATGCCCGCAAGCTGATGTCCACGGATGCCGCCAACGCCCATGCTGTGCTAGGGCGAGTGGCAGCGCTTCAGTGGGATGTTGACGGGTTACAGCGGCACCACCGATCAGCAATCTCCTTGGGCGATCCAGCGCTGAGTCGTTGGGACTACTCCACGTCTTTATTCCTTGTTGGCGAGGTCGGAGAGAGCTACGAGATAGTCCACGACGCTTGGCAGGAAGCACCCGATAACCTCTCCCTGTTGGATCACCTCATCGCAAGCGCAGTACATGCAGCGCGTTTTGGGGAGGCACAGGAATTCTGCAGCCGTCGGCGCAAGCTGGCTCCAAAGCGAGACTTGCCTCTAGGCAGTGTGGTCGGAGACTTGGCTCAGGCAGTTCGCCAAGGTGAGTTCAGTGAGGAAGGTGCCCGTGAGGCGTTGCGAACGGCGGATTCACTAAGGAGTGATGCGCGTATTCGACCAAATGGGGCAATTGTCGTGCCCTCGCGGGACGAACCCGGATCATTCCTCTTTGAGTACCGCTTGATCACATCGCCCACCGACGCGGGGAACTTGAACGAGGCGCTGGCACTCCGTTGGGCGGAGTCTCCCAAGGCTATGGCTGACCCTGGACTGAAGTTCCTACCCATGTTCATCGGGACGGTCGTTAATGGCAGTTACACCTAAAGCCCTACAAGCGTAGACTGCCTAGCTGGCAAAAGTTCAAGCAAGCAAATCTTTGGAGCCGACCATGGCTGTTTTCTACTGGGGGCAGGACATCTTCTAGGTATTCACACCTAGGAGATGGCCATGTCCGTCAAGAACAAAGCGAAAGATCGCGGGCACAACGGGCGCATTCGCCGCAAGTACACCAGCCACCGCAAGTGGGGGGTTCACTACAACAAGTCGCCTTCGTGGTGGGTGACGTTGTTCATGACTCGTCCCCGCCGAAGGGAAGAGGCGCATTTGTGCCGCCTGCTTTGTCGGGAAGCGGTTGATGCCGATGAGGTGATCTTCCCGCTCGGGAACCATAAGCCGCACGAGTACTATTGGTGATTCCTCTGCCCTACTGCGCCTTTTCGGTGCTATGCGCGCAATAGTGCGACGCACGACGAGCGGCGCACGACAATGGCGAGACCACTCTAGCCATCGGGTTTGGAGATTACTCTTGCAGCCTCACCGTAAGTGATTCCATGAAGATCGCAACTTGGTCCGTGAACGGCGTGAATCCACGGCTTCGGTATCTCCAGCACTGGCTGCGCAAGAGGCAGCCGGATGTCGTCGCGCTGCAGAAGATCAGGGTTTCCCGCAAGCACCGGGGCAACTTCCCGAAGAAGGCCTTCGAGGAGGCCGGCTATCGCGTTGAGGAGCTCCTTGCGGACGACGAACTCGCGAGCGTTGCCATACTGGTCCGGCAGAGCTTCCTGCAAAGCAACGGTCGCTACGAGCTGGAAGTTCAGCAGCAGGGATTGGTCGGGCGGGAGGCGGAAGGCCGGCTGCTCGAAGTGGATGCGGGCCGGGTCCAAGTTGCGTCCATCTACGCGCCCTATGCCCCATGTGGGTACCGCACAAGGGACCAGGTGAAAGGTTCGATCGAAGCCAAGGTCGATTGGCTCCAGAGCCTGAAGCAGTGGACCGACCAACAGGACGCGCGAAAGCCCATGTTCCTGTGCGGGGATTTCAACGTCACCCTCGACGGCGAGAGCGAGCCCGAAACCCTCAACCGTTCGCCAGAGGAACGGGAGGCGATGAATTCACTGCTCGCCTCCGGATTCGCCGACCTTTACCGGGACTTCCACGGCGAGGGCGAACCGGGATTCAATTCCGGCATCCCGATCACCCGTCCCGCAGACACCCGCCTCCATCTGGTGCTAGGACCACCGAGCGTTGTCCCCCACATCAAATCGGCGTGGGTGGATCTCGAATACAGGGGGCCGATAAACGATCTTCCGGGGGAGAAGTGGGCGCCAATTGTCGAAGTCGATGGCGACTCGGACTGAGCACCCTCCGAACCGCCGGGCCGCCCGCATCAACCGCAGGGGTCAGGAACCAGGCTGTTGCGGACTCCTCATTCTTGATGGCGCGGCTTGGGTGCCTGTGCAGCCAGGACTCGGTCAAGGCCGGTCAGCGCTTTCCGAATGCCGTGGGCGACTGGCACGGCGAGCCGAGTTATGGCCTAGCTGGCGGGTGCCGGTCCCATCGCGGAGACTGCCGGAGCCTGGGTCATGCGCTCAAGAGGCGCCGTGCGAGCAGTGCCGGCGCTCCCGGCAGGCGCTGGTCCGCGCCCTGGCGGAGATGTAC
>JAPPIX010000174.1 GCA_028820495.1 Gammaproteobacteria bacterium | reverse complement strand
GGCGGCTCTGTCCCGGCAGCCGGAACCAACCGGGATCGACGATCTCCTCCTCCCAGTCCACCGCGCCATGGGTCAGGCCCGCCAAGCCGAGAATGGGCTTGATGGTGGAGCCGGGGGCGTACTGGCCGTTGATGGCGCGGTTCACGAGGGGCTTGTCCCTGGAACCCACCAAGGCGGCGTAGTGCTTGGCGTCGATGCCGGTGACAAAGACGTTGGGGTCGTAGCTCGGCTTGCTGACCAAAGCGAGTACGCCACCCGACCTCGGGTCTATGGCAACCACCGCGCCACGCCGGTCGCCCAACGCCTCGTCGGCGACCGCCTGCAAGCCGATGTCCAGATGCAGGCGCAAATTTTGGCCAACGACGGTGGGCTTGACGTCTAGGGTGCGGCGCGCCCGTCCAAAGGCGTCAGTCTCCACCCACTGGGTGCCGACCTCGCCATGCAGCGCGTGTTCATAGAATCGCTCGATGCCGCGTTTGCCGATGAAGTTGGTGCCGCTGTAGCTGGCGCGGTCCAAGGCGTCCAAGTCCTCCTTGGTGATGCGGCGCACCGAACCGATGGCGTGGGCGGCAAGCGCGCCGTAGGGGTATTGGCGCACGATCTCGACGCTGATCTCGGCGCTCAGGAATCGATGCCGATTGACCGCCAAGGCGGCGACTTCCTCATCGGTCAGGGCGAACTTGAGGACCACCGGCTCAAATGGCCGCCGCGCGCGCTTCAGGCGGTCGTGAAAGTCCTCGATCTCCTCGGCGCTGATCGGGGTGACGGCGGCCAGCGCATCAATGAGGCCGTCGAGGTCCTCGATGCTTTCGCGGATCAGCGCCAGATTGAAAATGGGGCGGTTTTCCGCCAGCAGGTTGCCTCGGCGGTCGAAGATGAGTCCCCGAACCGGCGGCACCGGCACCATCTGCATGCGGTTTTCCTCGGAGCGGGTCTGGTAGTGCTCGTGCTGCAGCACCTGTAGATAGAGCATGCGGGCCACCAGGATGAGCGTCAACACCAGCGCCCCGGCAAAGAGCAACCGGGCGCGGCCCATGAACATCCGCAGTTCCGAGGGGTCGTCCTTGATCATCATGCCGGACGCCATCGGAATCCCTCACAACGTAGTGTTGGAGTCGATGGGCAGGGGTTGCCACAGGCGCTCCATGTCGTAGAACTCCCGGGTCGCGGCCTGCATCACGTGCACTACCACATCGCCAAGATCGACCAGCACCCACTGGTGGCTTTCCCGCCCTTCGATGCCTAGGAGCGATGCGCCGCTGGTCTTGGCGGCTTCGACGACCTGGTCCACGAGCGCCTTCACATGGCGATTGGAGCCGCCGGTAGCGATCACCATGAAGTCGGTCAAATCAGTCAGGCGGGTCACGTCAAGCGCCACGATCTCGCGGCCCTTGAGGTCGTCCAGCGCCTCAACGATGGCGTCACGCAGTCCCTGCGGCGTCACGCATCCCTCCAGGAGATGCCGCCCACGAGCCGCCTACGAAACGTAAATTGGTGCAGGCTCCCCGGAGCGATGGCATCCCACCTTATTAGGGGCAGCCCCCCCGGAGCGAGGGCGTCCCGCCCTCGATTGGGAATCAAGTAATGCATGAATTCAAGCTGAGCCACTAACGGACAGGCCATTCGCTTCGTGCATACAACCCATGCTGCTTAATATAGGCGCACACCCCTTCCGGGAGCAAATGGCCCGCGTCGCCCCCCTTGGCGATCAAGGCGCGAACCGCCGAGGCGGAAACCGGCAGCATGGCCTCATCCAGCAAGCGGATGCCGCCTGCGGGGCGCTGCTCGAGGTCTGGGCAACGATGCTCAAGACAGAGCTTGAGCGCCGCACCCTCGAGCTCCGCACCGGGCCTCGGCAGCACCAGCAGATGGCCGAGGTCCAGCACCCTCCGCCACCGCCGCCAAGTGTGAATCTCGTTGAAGGCATCAGTGCCGATGATCCAGCTTAAGGGCTCATCGCCGTGGCGAAGCCGCAGCGCCTCCAGCGTATCGACGGTGTAGCTCGGCCCCCCGCGCCGCAGTTCAACGTCATCCGCGTCCAAGCCGGCTTCAGCGGCGCAGGCCAGTTCAAGCATGGCCCACCGTCGCTCTGCGCTCGCGGCGGGCCGAGGGCGATGCGGCGGATGGGCCGACAGCACCAGGCGCACCGGGCAGGAGAGGGCCCCCGCCGCCATCCGAGCGGCATGCAGATGGCCGTTGTGGACCGGGTCGAAGGTGCCGCCTAGGAAAGCGATCAACGGCCAACCCCTAGCCCCGCAAACGGGTCACCAGCCGGCGCAGTTCGTTGAGCCGCTCCTTCGGCGAACCCAACTGCAGCAGCGACTGCTTGATTTCCGGCTCCACCGGCAGCAGTTCCGCAAGCTGCCGGCTGACCGCGCCCGCGTCCTTGAAATCGACCTCCAAGCCGAGCTTCTCCACCATCGGGTGCTTGAGCAGCGCCTTGAGGATGTCGATCAGGGGCTGGTCGGCCTCACCGAGCGTACCGGCTGGCTCGGCAGGCAGGGTTTCGACCAGGCCGCAGAGCAGGTGATCGTCCTGCTCCCAAGTCTTGTGGATGCGGAATTTGTTGCCCCCTTCGACGACGATGCCGAGCAATCCGCCGTCGAGCGCATTGAAGTCCACCACCCGGGCCTCGGTGCCCACCTCGAAGATTTCTGGCCCCGGCGCGTCAGCGCCGGCCGGGGCGTCATCGCCCACCCGCGCATCGACGCCGCTACGAATGAGCACGATGCCGAACGGGCCGTTTTCCCGCATCCGTTCGCTGACCATGTCGAGATAGCGAGGCTCGAAGATCCGCAATGGCAGCCGCCCGCCCTCAAAGAGCACCACACCGAGCGGAAACAGCGGAATCTCGCGCAAGTCAGCCATCGGAGAACTTTAGCATTGATTCCAGTCAACGCCCCTTGGTCGCGCATCCCGTCGGGAGCCTGCACCGTGGGAAGTCGCGAAAGCGAAAATTCGATCCCGCCGTCCCTTTGGACGGGCGATTGAGGAGAATATCGAGTCATATTTGACGAAATCGAACGTTCAAAGGGGCGAGTGGGAGCGGGTTTGCAGCCGTGAATTCCCACGGCGCAGGCTCCTGGGCCATAATTCGGTCCCCTTGCCGATGAACACGGCCCTTGGATCGCCTGCAGACAATCACCTTGGCGCTGTTGCAGGGCATCACCGAATTCCTGCCCATTTCGAGTGCCGCCCACCTCATCTTGGCATCCGAGCTGACGGGATGGCCGGATCAAGGCCTTGCTTTCGACATCGCCGTGCACTTGGGCTCCCTGGTCGCGGTGCTTGCCTACTACCGCCGCGATTGCGCCGCCTTCGCCGTCAGCGCTTGGGGTGGGCTGCGCCACCGGCGCCGCGATGCGCAACTCGACCTGCTGCTCAAGATCGCGGTCGCCACCCTGCCGCTGGCGCTGTGCGGGCTGGCCCTGCGCGATCTGGTGGCCAACGAACTGCGCAACGGCTGGGTCATTGCCACCGCCACGGTGACCTTCGCCTTCGCGCTTTGGTGGGCCAACGGCCAGCGCGGCGAACGCGAGCTGCTCGGCTGGCGCGACGCGCTGCTGATCGGCTTGGCCCAAGCGCTGGCCATCGTTCCTGGCGTGTCCCGCTCAGGCATCACCATCAGCGCCGCCCTGCTGATTGGCCTGTCGCGTCCCGCCGCCGCGCGGTTCGCCTTCCTGCTCGCCATACCCGCGATCACCGGCGCCGCCCTGATGGCTTGGATGGAACTTCCCGCTGACGCCCGGGGCGCCCAACTCCCGGACTTAGGCCTAGGCGCCGCCATCGCCGGGCTCAGCGCCTACGCCTGCATACGCTTGTTCATCGCCCTGATCGAGCGCATCGGCCTGATGCCCTATGTCTATTACCGGCTGGCGCTCGGCGCTACGCTCTTCATGCTGCTGTCATGGTCCATTCACTGACAACG
>JAPPIX010000082.1 GCA_028820495.1 Gammaproteobacteria bacterium | reverse complement strand
GTGCCCTCGAAGTCCTGCAGCATCAACCGGGTGACGGTGGATAGCTGCAGGCCGAATTGGGTCAGCCGCCGGTCACCTGGCTGCATCGCTCGGTCAGCGGCCCACGCCCGGCCATGGGCTAGCAGCGCCGCGGGAACCAGGGCCCCCGCTCCCAAACGCAGCAGTTCGCGTCTGCGCATAGTTGCCCGCCTCTATCAGAAGCGAACTCCCAATTGGATGCCCGCATAGCGTTCGGCATCCCTAGGGAAGGTCTGGATGTAGGTCGGCGCATTCCCCCAAAGCCCGCCGAAGTTGGCGATGTTGGTGACGTAGTCCTCATCAAAGAGATTGTTCACGAACAGGGTGACGGAATAGCGCTCGGAGCGGCTCTCGATGATGCCAAGGCTCAGGTTGGCGATGCCGTAGGCATCCTGCTTGGCACCAGGGTCGGCGAGCAGGGAGAAGTTCACGTCGTCCTGCCACTGGTAGGAGAGGTTGACAAAGCCGTCGAACGGCAGGTTTTCGAAGGGCACTAGGTATTCCGCGCTGACCGTGAACTTGAAGTCCGGGCTGTTGTTGAGATCCTCGCCGCCGAGATCCTGCGCTGAACGCCCAGTGCCCATGCCTGCGCTGTCGCGGATTTCAATACAGCCGGAAGTCTGGCCGACCCAGCAATCCGCGCCCGGAAACTCCTTGATTTCCGCCTTGATGAGCGCCAAGCCGCCGACCACCCGCAGGTTCTCGGTCAGCGCCGCCTGAAAGTCCACCTCGACCCCGTAGGTTTCCAGCTCCCCAACATTGGCGATGCCCAGCTCGATGAGATTGTTGATGATGCGGGCCTGCTGCGCCTGAAAATCGTCGTAGGTGGCGAAGAACAGGGTCGGATTGAACTGCAGCCTGCCGTCGAGGAAGGTGCCTTTCATGCCCAGTTCGAACGCCAGTGAGTCCTCGTTGCCGACCGGATTGTCGGCAGTCCGCTGGTTGAAGCTGCTGGAGATGTCGTAGCCCTGCCCTTTGTAGCCCGTGGAAACCGTGGCAAAGACCATGACGTCGTCATTGACGTAATGCTGTAGGCCCGCCTTGAAGGTGGCCGCGCTTTCGCTGTCGGACCCGGTGAGCGATGCGCCGGTCAAGGCGTTGTCGAAGCCGTGGGAGATTTCCTCATCCTGCACACGGGCACCCAGGACCAGATCGGTGTTCTCCGCCACGGACAGCGTGCCTTGGCCATAGAGGGCCAGCGTCTCCGTGCCCGTGTCGGCCACCCAGTTGGCGGCGAACAGCGGCCCGCGCTGAAAGTGCCGGCCGTAGTCGACATCGGCGTAGTAGAAGCCGGCAACGTATTCAAAGGAATCCGCGGGCGGCGAGATCAGCCTGAGTTCCTGGGACAGGGATTCGAGTTCGAAGCCCCCCCCCTGCACAAGGCCCCCGGACGCCGCACCGCCGGTGAACGCGGCCAGCAAGTCAAAGGCGGTGCCGTCCACGTCCCGCGTCACCTCATAGTCCCATTCGTTGTACGCGGTCACCGACAGCAGTTCATGCTCGCCGATGTCGATGCTCAGGCGCAGGCCCACATTCCAAGCGTCGGACTCATCGGCGGTGAGGTCGTCACTGGCAATTTTGGTGTTTTCTTCCGCCGGTGAGAGCCCCGTGAGCACCGCAGCCGACGGCAACAGGCCTAGAAAGCGGGCGTCAGCAGGCACCGAACGCATGGTGGCGTTGCAGCAGGTCGACTCGCTCTCGCTGCGCTCGGCAAAGACCGTCGCCCCAACGCTCTCGCCCAAGTCGAACTGCAGCTTGCCGCGAACGCCCCAGGACTCGTTGCCGTCCACCTCCTCGCCGGTGGTGAGATTGTCGATGTGCCCGTCCTTCCGATTCTTGACGAACCCGCTCAGCCTGAAGCCAGCTAAATTGCCCAAGGGACCGCCCATGGTCAGCCCGAAGTCCAGCTGCTCGTCGGTGGTGTAGCCGCCCCGCAACTTGGCATTGAACTCGTTGCCCGGATCCTGGGTGATGACGTTCACCACACCTGCCGAAGCGTTCTTGCCGAACAGGGTGCTCTGGGGGCCGCGCAGAACCTCGATGCGCTCGATGTCGAGCAGATCGCCGAAGGCCTGGGAGGACCGGACCAAGGGCACGTCGTCAACGACAATGGCGACGCTCGGTTCGATGTTGATGCTGAAGACGTTGGTGCCGATGCCCCGCAGGCTGAAACCGCTGTTGGTGGCCCAGTCGCCCCGCACGACCGTCAGCGAGGGCGAAATGCGGGCGACGTCGGTGAACTCGTCGATGCGCAGGGCTTCAATGGTCGCCTCGTCCACCGCGCTGACCGCAACCGGCACGTCCTGCGCGCTTTCCGCGCGTTTGGTTGCCGTAACCAAGATTTCGGCCAGCACCGCGTGACCTTGGGCGGTTGGGCGCGGATCCGCCTGCCCGTGGGCAAGGCCGCCCGCAACGATCAACGGCACGGCTGCCCCAACCCATAACTTCTTGATTCTGCTGCACATCCTCAAGTCTCCATAGTTGCCTGTTTTTGTTGCTGGCCACAATAGCGTAAATCCGGCTTCCAGCCAACTCCAACTCCGGCTTGGCGCGGGCAATCAATGACTTGGCCAAGTGACGCAACAGCGCTTCGCTTGCCAACTAATCGGAAGCCACTAATCCCGCTCCAGCACGTAGTTCATCAAGCTTGGGATTCCCGCCTCCAGTTCCCCCTTACCCCACCAAACGTAGCCGACTTCGATGAGCCGCTCGCAGACCTGTTCCGTTGCCGGATGCCGAGCCTCCGAATCGAGGCCCTGCGCTGAGCCCACCTTGCCACCGCGGTGACCACGCCGAGCAGGCCCCATCCCGCAACTCTTCATAACGATCGCGGCAATAGTCGTCCCGCTTCAAGGCGAAGACGGATGAAGCTCGCTCGGCATCACCGACCGAGACCGAGGCGCCGCGGGGCGCACCGGCCTTGGTGTTGGTCAGGCTTTCGCCCCATAACTGCACGAAGTAGGAGTAGCCCACAATGTCCGCCATGGCCAGATCAAGGGCCTCGGCCTCGAACGCCACGCCGAATTGCGCCAATGGCTCGACAAGGGCTCGACGGGTGGCTGCGCGGGAAAGCCGACCCACCGGCATGCGTTCCGACCGGCCCCAAAAGGTCGCTCCCATCGACCGCACCCTCGCCCTGAGGTTGGGCGTGCCGGCCAACAGGAAAAAGAAGGGCAGGCCCCGCTTGCGCACGGCCTGCGACGCATTAAGCAATTCACGCCCCACTTCGACCGTCAGCATGTGGGCCTCGTCAACGGCCATGACCAGCGGTCCGTCCGCTGCCCTGGCAGTCAGAACTTCGGCAACGGTGGGGACCTTAGAATCGCCGAGGGCCACTTGGACGGAGAGCGCTTGCACCGATTTCGCTTCCTTTAGCCGTTTGGCCAAACCGCTGTCCACGCCGACGGGAAGCAGCGCCTGAAGCAGCCTGTCCAGCGACGACAGCGAAGAGGCGTAGGTGTCGACAAATCGGTGGTCGGGTATCCCTTGGCCGGCGCACGCCCGGCGGAAGCTCTCGACGAGAACCGTCTTGCCGTTTCCCATAGGACCGTAGATGACCCCATCCCTAGGGATGGGGGCGCCGCCCAGCAGCTTTCTGCGGAATGCGTCGAGCACCGCGGACTCGGCTTCCCGGCCAGCCAGCACGGGCGGGAGCACGCCACTGCCGGGACAATAGAGGGACTCGATTTGCTGGCGGTTTGCGGCGCTGCTCACAGGCACGAGGACGGCTGCGGAAACACCTCCGAACCCTACCACAACCACCGGCAAGCCCCAAAAAAGCCACACAGCGAACCCACGCAACTCCCGCACATCACTTCCTTCCGTGGGACAAGTGTGATTTGGAGCGAGGCAGCGAAGCGCCGTTCCTTCAGGCGACAACTGAAGGGGTCGGGTGCGTTTGGACAGTTTGAGGGCAAAGCTAAGGATTGCTTTCG
>JAPPIX010000099.1 GCA_028820495.1 Gammaproteobacteria bacterium | reverse complement strand
TGATCAGCACGGTGACATTGGAGGCGGACAGCCTGCCGATGGCGCGAAACACTTCTTGCATGGCCGGAGCCTGGCCGAGGATTTCCTGGTCCGAGGAGGCCGCTTGGGTGCTGTGAGCCTCTTGACGCTCGGCCCGGGTCACCGCCCGCTGGACCACGGCCACCGCCTCATCGATGTCAAAGGGCTTGGGCAGGTATTCGAAGGCGCCTCGATGGTAGGAGGCGACGGCACTGTCGAGATCGGAATGGGCGGTCATGATGATGACCGGCAGTTCGGGTTCCTGTTCCCGCAGCGCGTCGAGAAAGTCGAGCCCGTCGGTCCCAGGCATGCGGATGTCGCTGAGCACCGCTGCCGGAAGCTGCCCGGAGGCCAGGGCCTCGTCGGCGTTGGTGAACGAGGAAGTGGCGATGCCGGCCCGGGTCATGGCCTTTTCGAGCACCCAGCGGATCGATTGGTCGTCGTCGACGATCCACACCGTAGGTGCCATGACGCTGTTCACGCGCAACTCTCCGGTTCGTAGGCTAGGGGCAGAATGACGGCGAAGAACGTCTTTCCGGGACGGCTCTCGCACTCGATCATGCCATGGTGGCGCCGCACGATGGCTTGGGTGATGGCGAGGCCCAACCCTGAGCCACTGGCCCGGCCGCTGATCATCGGATAGAACACTCGGTCCAGCAGTTCATCAGGAATGCCAGGTCCGTTGTCCTGCACTTCAATGCTGACCACCAACCGATGCAGCCGTCCGTGAATGGTGAATCGGCGCAGCGGCCGGGTGCGCAGGGTGATCTCGGGGCCCTTGACGTCATCAAGGGCGATGCAGGCGTTGTTGACGATGTTGAGCAGGGCCTGAATGAGCTGGTCTTCGTCGGCGTCAATCATGGGCAGGCTCGGGTCGTAGTCCCGCTTCAGGTGCACTTGGCGGTTGGCAACGCTCTCCACGGCCACCCGGGCCACGTGTTCCAGAACCTGATGCACGTTGACCTGAGTGATGTTGAGCGGGCGGCTGGGGCCGAGCATGCGGTCCACCAATTCCGTCAGGCGATCAGTTTCGCGGATGATCACTTCGGTGTATTCGGCGAGTCCGGGCCGCTGCAGCTCGTGGCCGAGCAGTTGCGCCGCGCCGCGAATGCCGCCCAGGGGATTTTTCACCTCGTGGGCCAAGCCGCGAACGAGGCTGGCCGTGGTCTCCTGGATGTTGATGAGCCGGTCGTCGTGGTTGATGCGCCGCAGCCGATCGAGGGGCTGCGCCTCGATCACCCAGTCGGTGCCGCCGTCGAAGGTGGCGCAGGTCAGATCGACCATGAGCGTGCTGCCACCGGCCACTTGCAGGCTTTGCTGGCGCAGGGTGAAAGACTGTCCCGGTGCCGCCGATTCCCCAAGGACTTCCAGCACCGCATCGGTGTTGCGGATCAGGGCGCTCAGGGGCTTGCCCAGCACCCGCCCGCCGCTGACGCCGAACAGGGCTTCGGCAGCGGGATTGAGCAGCTTGAGCACTTGCGCCGACGATATCACCAGGATAGCGCTGGGCTGATGCTCTAGCGCCTTGTAGGCGAGTTTCGCCTGCGCTTCGGCTGATGTTTCGGCGATCAAAGTGTCCACACCCATTCGGTTAGCAAGATTCGGTCCAATTTTTCGACCGAACGGATGCCGTTAGCGACCCATCTTGCACCAAAACAGTGCACAAAGCTATTTCGCTGTGCGCTGCGCCCCTTGCTCCGGGGCGGAACGCCGGTTTCGGGCGGGACCTCGGAGCGAGGGCGTCCCGCCCTCGATTGGACCGTTGGCAAGCGCCCTCCATCAGGAGGGTGGAATTTGATGGGAGGATTGTTCCATGCGCATGCCTTGGGCCGGGTCTACGGGTTGGCGGTGGAGCGTGGGTGCAGATTGGAGTGTCTCAGCAGGTGGAAAGTGCTGGGCTCGCCCTCGAAGACGATGCCGCCGTCCTCGTCGACTATTTGCAGCTGAAGTTGGTGCTCGCCGCGTTCGACGCCAGTCAGCGGGAATGCCGATGAAGCTTGGGCGGTGCCTTGAGCGCTGCCGTTGAGCAGCAGTCGCAGGCGATGGCCTTGGCGGAGTTCCGGCTCGACTTGCGCTTGCACGACAAAGTCGCCCGAATTGGCCCGCAGACCCTCGCCGTCAGCGGGCGACAGGATGCTCGCGCTGGCGTAGGGCGTGTCGGCCGCGTCGGCGGCGCAAGGGGCTGGGATGGACAGCGCAGCGATGAGCAGGCAGATGGTCCAGCCTGGGGTTGGTTGCTTGTGCATGATGAAAGCCTCAGGAGCGTTGCCGCTATCCTGAGGCTTTCGAGTCGGGGCGTCTGTAGGAAATCGCCCCTGTTTTCGTTTTTTTGCAGGACGGCGAGCGAGCCGCCGTCCTGCACATGCCCTTCGCTAGACCGAGTAGTACATGTCGAACTCCACCGGGTGGGTGGTGGCGTTCAGGTAGTCCACCTCTTCCTGCTTGAGCTCCATGTAACCGTCGATCATCGAGTCGGTGAAGACGTCGCCGGCGCGCAGGAAGTCCCGGTCGGCGTCGAGGGCGGCCAGCGCCTGCTCCAGGGAGCTGGCCACGGTGGGCACGCCTTCGAGCTCCTCCGGGGGCAGGTCGTAGAGGTCCTTGTCGAACGACTCGCCGGGGTGGATTTCGTTGGCGATGCCGTCCAGGCCCGCCATGAGCATCGCCGCATAGGTGAGGTAGGGGTTGCCGGTGCTGTCCGGAAAGCGCACCTCCACCCGGTAGGCGTTGGGATTGCCGCCTTGAATGTAAGGGATGCGCACCGAGGCCGAGCGATTGCGCGCCGAGTAGGCCAGCAGCACCGGTGCCTCGAAGCCGGGCACGAGCCGCTTGTAGGAGTTGGTGCTGGCATTGGAGAAGGCGTTGATGGCGCGGGCGTGCTTGATGATGCCGCCGATGTAGAACAGGGCGGTCTCGGAGAGCCCGGCGTAGCCGTCGCCGTGGAACACGTTGGTGTCCCCGGCGAAGATCGACTGGTGCACGTGCATGCCGTTGCCGTTGTCGCCGACCAAGGGCTTGGGCATGAACGTGGCGGTCTTGCCGTAGGCGTCGGCGACGTTGTGGACGCAGTACTTGTAGATCTGGGTCTCGTCGGCCTTCTTCACCAAGGTGTTGAAGCGAACGCCGATTTCGGCTTGGCAGGCCGTGCCCACTTCGTGGTGGTGCACTTCAACCTTGAGGCCCATGGATTGCATGGCCGCGCACATCGCCGAGCGGAGGTCGGCGGCGGAGTCCACCGGGGGGACCGGGAAGTAACCGCCCTTGACGCCGGGCCGGTGGCCGAGGTTGCCGCCCTCAAAGTCGCTGCCGGACTCCCAAGCCGCCTCTTCGGCGCTGATGGCATAGGAGGCGCCGCTCATCTCAATCTTGTACTTGACGTCGTCGAAGACGAAGAACTCGCACTCCGGCCCGAAAAAGGCGGCATCGCCAATGCCCGTCGAGGCGAGATAGGCCTCCGCTTTCTTGGCCAGCGACCGCGGATCCCGCTCGTAGGGCTGCATGGTGGAGGGTTCGACGATGTCGCAACGCAAATTGAGCGTCGGCTCGTCCCGGAACGGGTCCATCACCGGCGTCTCGTCGTCCGGCATGAGGATCATGTCGGACTCGTTGATCGACTTCCAGCCGGAGATCGATGAACCGTCGAACATGACGCCGTCGGCCAAGCTGTCGGCGTCTATGCGATCCGCCGGAAGGGTGGTGTGCTGCTCTTTTCCACGCGGGTCCGTAAAGCGCATATCCACCCACTTCACGTCGTTGTCGCTCATCATTTTCAGTGTGTTGTCAGACATCGTATTCCTCGATTGCTCCTCGATTGGCAGTGTTTCAGTTAAGACTCGGCTTGCACCGTCAAGCCCGCTTCCCGGGCCGTCAAATGCCGCTGGCCGCGATTTCTTGATCGCACCATAGTGGGCGAAGCAACAAATATGCCATGCCTGATATCGAAGGGATAGGGG
>JAPPIX010000132.1:27079-33066 GCA_028820495.1 Gammaproteobacteria bacterium | reverse complement strand
GGAAGCGGGTGAGCGGGGGCTTAATACGCTGATCTACACCGTCAATGACCGGCCGACGGCGGATCGCCTAATCGCGTGGGGAGCAACCGGCGTCTTCACCGACTATCCGGACCGTTTGGTCACGGCTTAGCGACGCCCTCCCGATCTTCGCGGCCGTCGAGGCGGTTGATCTCCTTGGCCAGATCGTACTTGTGGTCCGTAACGATTTCCTCCAGGACCTCCACGCGCTTGCGCAGGTCATCGACTTCCCGTTGCGCCGCAGAATCCAGTTTGCCTGCGGTCTTGGCGCGGGTTCTGAAGTATTGATTGGCCACGCCAGCCGCGCAGCTGACCGACACAATGACGGCCACCATGGTGAAAACGTCCATTGGCTTTCCTTATCTCCTTGATTTTCTATGGTTTTGTACTGAATTTGCCGACTGGCATCGAGGCGGTCCCCAAGGGTTGGACTAGATCCGATTGAATTCCCGGTGCAGATCGTACTGCCCCGAGGTGACGTGGTGCTCCATGCGCCGCAGGCGCAATTCCGCTTGGGCAAGGTGGGCCCGGGCGGTGCGCAGGCTGCGCCGAGGCGACAAACGGGCGCCGAGCTCCGGTGCTTCTGCGCTGTGGTGGCGATCGTCCGGGACAGGGGCCGGTTCCGCCTCCCCATCCGGCGGATCGTCCATGACGAAATAGAGGACCCAGTAGCCAATAAAGACAACGCTTGGCATGAATATAAGCCCAGTCAATGCAATGCAGCGCACGATCCAAGGCTCTGCTCCATAGTACCCGGCAATGCCGCTGCATACCCCCGCGATCTTGGCGTTCTCGCCGCGATGCAAGCCGCGCAGCCGAGGCCGCTTGAACGTCTTGTCTGGCTTGAGCCGCTCAGCCGCCGCGTCACCGCTCATCGCGCCGCCTCGTCGGTGCGCCGTCGCCAGCCCGGCGTCTCGGCGTCGAGAATGGCTTCGAGGGTCTCGATGCGTCCGGTCATGCCTTCAATTCGCTCGATGAGGGTCTCAAGCTCCTCGCGTTCCTCTTCCGAAAGCGCCGCTTGGGCCTTCTGCTTGCTGCGGTAGTGCATGAATATCCAGATTGGCGCAACGACCGTCAGGAATACGACCGCTGGCACAAAGAAGGCGACGGCCATGCCGCTCATGGGAACTCCTTAGGTGTCGGCTTTTTCGGGACCGGAGCGGCGCTCCGCCAGCCCGGCCTTCAGCTCCTCAAGCTGGCTGTCGAGCTGCTCGCCCTTCTCCAGATCGGCGATTTCATCCGCCAAGGTCTTCTGGCCCATGTCGTAGGCCTCAGCCTGCCCTTCGAGATCGTCCATCTTACGCTCATATGCCTCGAATCGGCGCATGGCTTCATCGACGTTGTGCTCGTTGAGCTGCCGGCGCACGCCCAGCCGGGTCTTGGCCGCCTTGCTGCGCATGATGATAGCGTTTTGATGGGCTTTGGCGTCCTTGATCTTGGCCTGCAGGGCGCTGAGGTCGCCGTTCAGCTTGTCGAGGGTTTCGCCGAGCAGATCCAATTCGCTGGTGAGGGATTCAACCGCTTCCTGCGCCTTGTTCCGTTCACTCAAGGCGCGACGGGCGAGATCGTCGCGATCCTTGCCTACTGCGACCTCCGCCTTGCGCTGCCACTCGTCGGCCTCGCTGGCCAGCCAATCCCGGCGCCGCATCAGTTCCTTGCGGTCGGCGATGGCCCGCGCGGCAGTTGAGCGCACCTCCACCAGGGTGTCTTCCATTTCCTTGATGATCAGCCGCACCATCTTCTCCGGGTCCTCGGCCTTGTCGAGCAGGGCGTTGAGGTTGGCGTTGATGATGTCGGTCATTCTCGAAAAGATGGTCATGGGCGGTTAGTCTCCGTTTGCATGCCCGGTTGGGCTGTTGCTTCTGTCTAGTCAGAATCCGTGCCAGTTTGGCGAAAATCCCATTTTTCCCTCAATTTCAAATAGTTACTGAATCGACAGCCTATAGCCGCCTTTTCGCTTCGATCAAGCATTGGTGGATATGACCAACATTTGGTTAAATTGCGCGCCATGATAACCAGTCCCGAAACCCCGATCGGCGAATCACCCGCTTTTCTTGAAGTGCTTGAGGCCACCTCCCGGATCGCCCCGCTGGAAAAGCCCGCGCTCATCGTCGGCGAGCGTGGCACCGGCAAGGAATTGATCGCTGACCGGCTGCACTTGCTGTCCGACCGCTCCGCTCAAGCCGTCCTGAAGATGAACTGTGCCGCGATATCGGACGCCTTGCTCGAAAGCGAGTTGTTCGGCCATGAAGCGGGGGCCTTCACCGGGGCTTCGCGGACCCATCACGGACGGTTTGAACGCGCCGACGGCGGCACGTTGTTCCTCGACGAACTGGCCACCACTTCGCCCCTGGTGCAGGAAAAGCTGTTGCGCGTCATCGAATACGGCGAATATGAACGGGTCGGCGGCAGCAAGACCTTAGCGTGCGATGTGCGCTTGATTGCCGCCACCAACGAAGACCTGCCGCGGTTGGCGGCCGAAGGCAGGTTCCGCAGCGACCTGCTCGACCGGCTGGCCTTCGATGTCATCACCCTGCCGCCCCTGCGCGAACGGCGCGACGACATACTGCTGCTGGCCGAACGCTTCGCCATCGACATGTCCAGGGAACTGGGCCGCGAGGTGTTTCCCGGCTTCTCAAGCGATGCCGTCCGCAGCCTTCTCTCGCACGACTGGCCGGGCAACATTCGCGAACTGAAGAACGTGGTCGAGCGCTGCGTCTATCGAACCGGCGCGGACCGGCCAGTCGCCGAGATCGTCTTGGATCCATTCGAGTCGCCGTACCGGCCCGGGAGAACCTCCAAAGCGAATGACGCCGAGCGCCTGCAAACCTTCCCCCTCGACCTCAAGGCCGCCGTTCGGGACTTCGAAATCGCCACTATCCGGCGTGCCCTTGACGCCTCCCGGCACAACCAGCGCAAAGCGGCCGAGCAGCTCTCGCTCACCTACCACCAGTTGCGCGGCTACCTGAAGAAGTACGATATCTTGAAGGAAGGCGACAAACGAGGCGATGTCTCAGACCGACGCTAGGGCGGCCGCCGGGCGCAACAGGCCGTAAGGCCGTTGATTCATGGGACAATCTTAACCCGCGATCAGGAACGCTAACGCCGGTCTGACGGATAAAGATAGTCCCTAGTGATGGGCGCGGCTTGGTTGTCCTTGGTCAACTGCCATTGCAGCACCACCAGATCACCGATTTCAAAGGCGGTTTGGCAGATCACCAAGTAGAACTCCCACATGCGGCAGAAGCGTTTGCCCTTGGTCTCAACGAATTGTTGGCGGTGGTTCTGGAAGCGCTCGTTCCAAGCCTTGAGGGTGAGCGCGTAGTGAACGCGCAACACCTCGATGTCGGCACTGGTGAGCCCCGCCCGCTCCACGAACGGTGCGATGTCCGAGAGGGAGGGGATGTAGCCGCCCGGAAAGATGTGGCGCCGAATCCACGGATTGATCGGCTCGGGTGGCGCCTTGCTGGCGATGGTGTGCAGCAGGGCCACGCCGTCAGTGGCTAGGCTGGTGGCCACCTTGTTGAAAAAGGCGGGGTAGCGGGGCTTGCCGACGTGCTCGAACATGCCCACGGAGACGAGGCGGTCATAGGTGCCCGCGTGTTCCCGGTAGTCCTCCAAGCGAAACTCCACCCGTCCTGCAAGCCCGCGCTGCCGGGCGGTCTCCTGGGCCACCCGCAACTGTTCGGCGGAGAGGGTGAGTCCGGTCACGGTCACGCCGTGATGCTCCGCCAAGTGCATGGCTAGGCTCCCCCAGCCGCTGCCGATGTCGAGCACCTTCTGCCCCCGCTCCAGGTTCAGCTTGGCGGCGATGTGGCGGCACTTGGCCGCTTGGGCGTCCTCCAAGCTCAATTGGGGGTCGGTGAAGTAGGCGCAGGAGTAGTGCATGTCGGTGTCAAGGCAGGCTCGGAACAGGGGTTCGTCGAGGTCGTAGTGGTGGCTGACGTTGCGGCGGCTGGCCGCGAGGCCGTTCCAGGAACGGAGCACCGCCCGCAATGGATCCAGCCAGCTGCGGCCCGATACCTTCGGCTCCAAGTTGAGTCGCAGGATGGTGAGCAGGTCGTGCAAGGTGCCTTCCCCGACGTCCCATTCGCCGTCCATGTAGGTCTCGCCGAGGTTGAGCTGCGGATTGCGCAGGATGCGCATGAAGGTCGAAGGCCGGTTCAGGCGCCAAGTCGCCGTCGGCTCGCCCTCGCCGAAGGTCCGCTCCCGACCGTCGTGACCGATTACGGTCAGCCGACCTTGTTGAATGAACTTTTCCAGTAAGCGCAGATTCACTGTCCAGCGTTCAGATGCTTGGAAAATGGAAATGTAGCAGATGTTTGCCGAGTCCTTGAAGTGCCATGGACGCTCCGTGTTGCGCCCCGGCAAGCTCGGCTATCATCAGTTGCGGTTTCACCGCATGGGAGCGAATTCATGAAAGTCAGCATCAGCATCGGCGGGGCGGCATCGGGCGGGCGCCGGGACTTCGACGAGCAGGTGGCCTACGTGATGGAGGCCGAGCGGCTCGGCGTGGATGCGGTTTGGAGCGCGGAGGCCTGGGGCCAGGATGCGGTCACTCCCTTGGCCTACTTGGCAGCGAAGACCGAGCGCATTCGGCTCGGCGCCGGCATCATGCAGATTAGCGCCCGCACCCCGAGCATGACGGCGATGACCGCGCTGACCTTGGCGACCGTGTCTGATGACCGATTCATTCTGGGCCTGGGCGCCAGCGGTCCGCAGGTGGTGGAGGGGTTGCAGGGCCGGCCCTTCAAGGCGCCGCTGACCCGCATGAAGGAGACGGTGGAGATCGTGCGCCTCGCCTTTGCTGGCGAAAAGCTCGCTTACGAGGGGCGCTACCACCAACTGCCGCTGCCGGGCGGGGAGGGCAAGGCGCTGCGCTTGGCGCAGCCCGGCAATCCCAACATTCCCATCTACCTCGCCACGCTGAGTCCAAAGTCCCTGCGCTACACCGGTGCTGCCGCGGACGGCTGGCTCGGCACCTCCTTCACTCCGGAGCACGCTGATGCCCACTTGGACCACATTGCGCAGGGCGCGGCGGAAACCGGGCGGTCGATGGGGGACATCGACATTCAGGTCGGTGGCACCGTGGCGTTCGGCGATGATCTTGGCGCTCTGGTTGAACCCTTGAAGCCGGGCATCGCCTTCAGCTTGGGTGCCATGGGTTCACCGACCACCAACTTCTACAACGACGCCTATCGGCGCGGCGGTTGGGCGGATGCCGCGCAGGCGGTGCAGCGGCTATGGGTGGCAGGCAAGCGGGCCGAGGCCGTGGCCGCGGTGCCGTCGCGAATGGTTGAGGAAGTCAACCTGCTCGGTGATGAGGGCCAAGTCCGGGCGCGGGTGGAGGCCTTCCGCAAGGCGGGCGTCACCACCCTTCGGGTGCAGCCCGCCGGTGCCGACTTGAATGCCCGACTGGAGACCTTGGGCCGGGTGATGGATATGGTCTAGCCGCTCTGCTGCCGCCCCCGGGCCTGCACGGCGGCGCGGCGCCGGGCGACTTTTTCCGGACGCACTTCGGCTTTGGCGTGGGCGCGGCTGGCGGCACCTTCGATGGCCAGTCCTTCGGCGAGCGTCGCCTGCCAGCCGGAGTCCATGATGCGTTTGATCTCGTCCCGGGTCGGGCGGTCGGTGCTGGTGATGTCCTGGGCAAGGCTTAAGCAAGTGGGCAGCAGTTCCGCAGCCGGAACCACCCGGTTCACCAGTCCCCAAGCGCAGGCGGTTTCCGCGTCGACGTAGTTGCCGGTCAGCGAGAGCTCCTTGGCCCGATTGATGCCGATCAGCCGCGGCAGCCGTTGCGACAGGCCCCATCCGGGCACCACGCCCACCCGGGCATGGGTGTCGGCGAATCGGGCTTCGGGCGCGGCGATGATGAAATCGCACATCAGCGCCAGCTCGAAGCCGCCGGTGATGGCGTAGCCGTTGACCGCGGCGATGATCGGCTGCGGCGTCGCTGCCAGCGCGTCGCT
>JAPPIX010000132.1:14700-26979 GCA_028820495.1 Gammaproteobacteria bacterium | reverse complement strand
TCCTTGAGGTCCAAGCCGACTGTAAAGGCGCGGCCGGCGCCGGTAAGGATGATGACCTCGATGCTGCGGTCTCCGGACAGTTCGGCAAATGTCTCGCCGAGGCGGCTGCGCAGGGCGCTCGACAGGGCGTTCAGGGCTTCTGGCCGGTTGAGCGTCACCACGGCAATGGCGTCGTGGCGTTCAATCAAAACCAGGGAGTCGGTCATTGGGAGATCTCCGTTGGCAACATTGCTATCGTGTGCTCGGCGCGGCATTGATGTGGTCGATGATGGCGGCGGCGATTTCGGCCAGCAGGGGCTCCGGCAGGTCGTGGCCCATCTTGTCGAAGACCTTGAGCTGACCGTTCGACAACGCTTTGGCCGTATCCTCACCGGCGGCCAGCGGCACCAGGGGGTCGGCGCCGCCGTGAATGACGAGGCCGGGTGCCGTCACCTTGGCCAACGCGCGGCGGCGGTCCGGCTGGTGGAGGATGGCCAGCAATTGGCGAGCGAATCCCTCCCCCGAAAAACCCCGGTCCACGGCCTGCTCGGAAAACCGCGCCAAGCCCTCGGTGAGCGAGTTGAAATGCGGCCCCGCCACCGTGTCCCAGCCTCTTTGATATTGGGCAATGGCCTCATCCCGGTCCTCTGGCCGGTCGATGATGAAGGCGGCCAGCGCCTCTGGCTCACCGGGCGGCAAGTTCGGATTGCCGGTGGTGGACATGATCGAGGTCAGGCTGAAGGTCCGCTCGGGATGCCCGATAGCCAGTGTCTGGGCGATCATGCCGCCCATCGACAGGCCGATGATGTGGGCACCGGCCTGGCCGAGGTGGTTGAGCAGGGCCACGGCGTCGGCGGCCATGTCGCTCAACGTGTAGGAGGGCGGGTAGCGGGAGAGGTCGTCCATAGCGGCCAGGATGTCGGCAACCTTCGGCGCCGGCGCTGACACCCGTGAGGACAGCCCCATATCTCGATTGTCCATCGCGATAACGCGGTATCCCGCTTCGGTGAGGTGGTCGATCAGCCCCTGCGGCCAGTGAATGATCTGGCACGACAAGCCGTGCAGCAGCAGCAGCGGCGGGTTGGCCCTAGCGCCCCACTGCTCGTAGTGGATGTCCAAGTCGGCGTGGCGGAATCTGGGCATGATGAATGTGCAACGGCCAGTCGGAAAGCGGCGAATCTTAGCAGGAATGGTCGTGGCTAGGAGCCTCTGCCTCCGGAAGTCGCGAAAGCGAAAATTCGATCCCGCCGTCCCTTTGGACGGGCGATTGAGGAGAATATCGGGTCATATTTGACGAAATCGAACGTTCAAAGGGGCGAGTGGGAGCGGATTTGCAGCCGTGAATTCCGGAGGCAGAGGCTCTAGGTGAGGTGTGTCTTGACAAGCGCACCCCATGCCTCCGACGATGCGCACCCTTGATGAGATGCTTGATGGGAGTGATCGCATGAAACGATTCTTGTGCGCGCTGGTGGCCTTGACGGCGGCAGGGTGGGCCGCTGGGTTGCTGGCCGATGAGTATTCCGGCGGCTGGAGCTTGCCCTTGGGGGCGCAGGGGCCGGCCATTGCTGCCCCGGACCAAAGCGGTGCCGAGCGCAGCTTGGATTCCTTGGCTGGCGAGCGGGGCTTGCTGCTGTTTCTAGTCCGGTCGGCGGACTGGTGACCCTTTTGCAAGCACCAGTTGGTTCAACTGGAGGAATGGCGTCCGCAATTCGAGGCCATTGGCCTCAAGGTGGCGGGCATGACCTATGACGGTCTTGACGTGCTGGCCGACTTTCATGACGAACAGGAGTTGGGCTATCCGCTGCTGAGCGACAAGGGTGGCAAGCACGCCGTTGCGTTTGACGTGCTCAATGAGAACTACGAGCCGGGGGACTTCGCCTACGGCGTTGCCCATCCCGGCGTCCTTCACATCACCCCGGACGGCATCATCGCGGCCAAGGTCGCGGTGCCCGGCTATCGTCGGCGGCCGCCCATGGAGGCGGTGTTGGAGGCGGTGAGCGGCGGTTCTGAGGGTTGAACCGTGCACCGTCCGAGGGCGTCCCGCCCTCGATTTAGCTGCTGGAATGTGTTAGCCATGGGGGACGGGTTGATTGCGCGGACGGCGCTTTTGTGGGCGCTGCTCGCTTGTTTGGGGGGCTGCGCGTCGCTGATGTCCTCGGCGGTGGAGGATTTGGCCACCGACCTGTCGGCGGCGATTCTCGAAAACCCGGATGTGGACATGGTGCGCGATGGCGCGCCGGCGTTTTTGCTGCTGATTGACGGGTTGCTCAAGAGCAGCCCCGACAATCCGGTCCTGCTCTCCCAGGCGGCGCTGCTGAATTCCGCGTACGCCGGAGCCTTCGTGACCGACGGCGAGCGGGCCCGCTTGATGGCGGCCAAGGGTCGGGCGCTGGCCGAACGGGCGCTTTGCCTGGAGCGCAAGAGCAGTTGCGGCGTGGCGGTCAAGCCGTTCGAGGAGTTTGAGCAATGGACAGCGACGCTCACCAAGGCGGACGTACCGCTGGCCTATGGCTTGGCGACCGCTTGGGCGGCTTGGATGCAGGCCAACAGCGATGACTTCAACGCCATCGCCGACTTGGGAAAAGTGAAACTATTGATGAGCCGCGTCGCTGAATTGCACGAGAGCCATGACCACGGCGGTCCGCACCTGTACTTGGGCGTCTTCGAGACCCTGGTCCCCCCCGCCTTGGGGGGGCGTCCGGAAGTGGGTCGCTTTCACTTTGAGCGCGCCTTGGCACTCGCCGAGGGCCAGTATTTGCTGACTCAGGTCATGTTTGCCGAGCAATACGCCCGGCTGGTTTTCGACCGCGCCCTGCATGACGAACTGCTCAATGAAGTGCTGGCCGCCGAAGTCGATGCGCCGGAATTGATCCTGCTCAACGCCGTTGCCAAGCAGCGTGCCCAAAGCCTGCTGGACTCCGCCGATGCGTACTTTTAGCTGCAGAGCAACATTTGCGCTGCTGCTCGGGTTTTGGAGCGCTGTGTGCGGAGCGCAGGTGCTCAAGATCGGCGCGCTGTCCCCGGAGGGCTCGGTTTGGATGGACCTGCTGCGGGAGGGCGGCGCCCGGGTGGCGGCGGAAACCGAGGGCCGCGTGTCCTTCAAATTCTACCCAGGCGGGGTCATGGGCGATGACAAGGCGGTGCTGCGCAAGATTCGCATCGGCCAGTTGCACGGCGCGGTGGTGACCGCCGGTGCCTTGGTGCAGACCTATCCCGACATTGCCCTGTACAACCTGCCCATGGCGTTTCGCTCCGGCGATGAGGTGGACTACGTGCGCGAGCGCTTGGACGCCGAGTTGCTGGCTGGCCTGGAAGCCAAGGGGTTTGTTGCCTTGGGGCTAGCCGAGGTTGGCTTCGCCTACGCCATGACCCAGCAGCCGGTGAGCAGCGTTGCCGACGTCAGAATGCGCAAGGTCTGGGTGCCGGACAACGACCCGGGCTCGGCCCGGGCGTTGCAGGCGTTTGGCGTCGCGCCCATTCCGCTGCCCATCGTCGATGTGCTGGGTGGCCTGCAGACCGGCCTGATCGACTGCGTGGCCGCCCCGCCGGTTGGCGCGGTGGCCCTGCAGTGGCACACGCGGGTGTCCCATGTGTTGGATGTGCCGCTGATCTACGTCTATGGGCTGTTCGCCTTGGATAAAAGGCGTTTGGAGCGGCTTGCCGAATCTGACCAAGCGGTGGTGCGCCGGGTCATGGGCGACGTAGTCGGGCAGGTCAACGCCCGCAGCCGCCGCGACCACGAACAGGCTTCGGCGGCGCTCGCTAATCAGGGTCTCGAATGGCGCAGCGCATCGGATGGGGAAATGGCGGAGTGGCGTCGGCTGGCCGACGAGGCCACCTTGCGCCTGGTCGAGGAGGAGTACGTATCCGCTGGTCTTTACCGCGCATTGCAAGGGCATCTGCGCGACTTTAGGGTGGGCCGCCTGAACGCCTCCTCGGACTGATGAGGCCATGCCTTTCAAGCCTGTTCTGAAGGCGCTGCGGCGCATCGAGGATGGCGTTCTAGCGCTGATTCTGGCGGCGATGATCGCTCTTGCGGCCTACCAGGTGATAGCCCGCAACCTGTTCGACACTGGCCTGCTGTGGGGTGATGCGCTGGTGCGGGTGCTGGTGATTTGGGTGGCCCTGATCGGTGCCATGGTGGCCTCCCGCAACGACGACCACATCCGCATCGACGTATTGGCCCGATTTGCGCCGCCCCGGTGGCAGCGTCCGCTGAAGCGTTTCGCCAACGCTTTCACCTGCGCGGTGATGGGCGTTTTCGCTTGGCACAGCGCCCGATTCGTCCGCTTTGAGTACGAGGATGGAACCATCGCCTTCGCCTCGGTGCCGGCTTGGGCCTGCGAGGTCGTTCTGCCGGTGGGCGCCGCCGTGATCGGCCTGCGCTACCTATTGCACACTCTCGATCCACCATGACCGCATTGGGCATCGCATTGCTGTTGGCCGCTGCCTTGGCGGGGGCGCCGCTGGTCGCCGTGCTCATGGGCGCCGCCATGCTCGGCTTTCTGGCGGCGGGCATTGACCTGGCGGCGGTGCCGATTGAGGTTTACCGCATTGTCGACACTCCCCTGCTGGTGGCTTTGCCGCTGTTCACCTACGCTGGATACGTGCTGGCCGAATCCAACACGTCGCAACGGCTGGTGGCTGTCGTCGAGAGCTTCTTCGGTTGGCTGCCAAGCGGCTTGGCGATTGTCAGCTTCACCGCCTGCGCCCTGTTCACCGCGTTGACGGGCGCCTCCGGCGTCACCATCGTGGCGCTTGGGGCGCTGCTGCTGCCGGCTCTGGTGCAGGCGGGATTTGGCGAGCGTTTCAGCTTGGGCTTGGTCACCAGCTCCGGCAGCCTCGGACTGCTGCTGGCTCCATCGGTGCCGTTGATCCTCTACGGGGTCATCGCCCAGCAGATCGATGTGGGCGCCTCGTTCACGATCGTCGATTTGTTCAAGGCTGGCCTCTTGCCGCTGCTGATCATGCTCGCCTGCCTGATGGGCTGGACGCTGTGGGCCCAGCGCGGCGCTCCGGTGCAGCGCACCCAGGGTGTGGACGGCGCCCGCATCCGGGAAGCGTTGGTGGCGGCTCGCTGGGAGCTGCCGCTGCCGGTGGTGGTGCTCGGCGGCATCTATTCGGGCTATTTCGCCATCTCCGAGGCGGCGGCGGTGACCGCGGTGTACGTCACCATCGCCCAGACGCTGCTGTACCGGGACATCAGGCTTCGTGATCTGCCCGCTGTGGCCGTCAGGGCCATGGTGATGGTGGGGGGCATTCTCCTTATTCTCGGCGTCGCCATGGCGTTCACCAATTTCCTGGTTGACGCCGAAGTGCCGCAGCGCCTGTTCGGCTTCATGCAGGCGCGCATCGAAAGCCCGATTGCCTTTCTGGCGCTGTTGAATATCCTGCTGTTGGCCTTGGGCGCCTTGTTGGACATCTTCGCCGCATTGGTCATTATGGTGCCCTTGATTCTGCCGGTGGCAGTGGGCTACGGCATCGATCCGGTTCACTTGGGAATTGTGTTTTTGGCGAACATGCAGATTGGCTACTTCACGCCCCCGGTGGGGATGAACCTGTTCATCGCCAGCTACCGGTTCAAGAAGCCGGTGCTGGCGCTTTACGCGGCCTGCTGGCCGTTCATGGTGGTGTTGCTGCTGGCGCTGCTGCTGATCACCTATGTCCCCTGGTTCAGCTTGGCGCTGGTGCGATGAAGCGGCTGCTGACCAACCACGGAGCGAGGGCGTCCCGCCCTCGATTGAGCTGTCGGAATGCGCTTTTTGGTTGCCTTTTGTGGAGCTTCAGCACCTTGGGCACGGCACCCGGCTGGGCAGCGGCTGACGATGCCGCGGCCTCGGTGGAGCGCTTCCACGCGGTGCTGATTGAGGCCATGCAGACCGAAGGCTTTGGCCAGCGAAAGACACTGCTGGATCCTGCCGTTGCGGAGTTCTTCGACCTCGGCACTGTCGCCCGCATCAGCTTGGGTCCCACTTGGCGGTCGTTGGCGGAAGAGCGGCGGGCGGCGTTCGTGGCGTTGATGCAGCGGCTCATCATCGCGACCTACGCGGACCGCTTCGACAGCTACAGCGGCCAGAGCTTCGTTCAAGTGGAAACGGTGGCGGCCAGCACCGGGCCGGTGGTCAAGACCGTGCTCAACCGCACCAACGACGAACCGGTCAATCTCGACTACTACTTCCGCAGCGGCAAGGCGTTCAATGTGGTCGCCGATGGGGTCAGCGACCTGTCCCTGCGCCGTGCGGACTACGCCGGCATCATCCGCGAGTCGGGCTTTGACGGGCTGGTGGCCGACATCGAGGCCAGCATCGCGGAATTCGGCGACTGAGACTCAATGGGGAGAGCATCCATGCACGCTTCATTACCGGCCCGACCTAGGGCGTTGGGCATCCTGGCCATTGCCGGCCTTCTGCTGCTGCAGACGGCCTGCGCCAGCTTGGAGGGGCCGGACTACGGCACCTATGACCGGGCGCCCGGTTTCAACCGGGCCTCATTCGAGCTGTCCGAGACGGTGGACAACAAGGTGTTCGAGCCGGTGGCGCGCGGGTACTTGGACCTAGTGCCGGCTCCGGTGGAGGCTGGGGTGGTTAATTTCTTCGCCAACCTGCGCACCGTGGACAGTTCCATAAACGGCTTTCTGCAAGGCAAGCCGAAGCGCGGCGGCACCGACATGATGCGTTTGCTGCTCAACAGCACCGTTGGCGTCGGCGGGCTGTTCGACGTGGCCACTTCGGCGGGGTTTGCCGCCCAGAACGAGGACTTCGGCCAAACGTTGGCGGTCTGGGGCTGGCGCAATAGCCGCTACGTCTATGTGCCCTTGGTGGGGCCATCAACGATTCGGGACCTGCCGAGCATGGCCATCCGCGCCTTCACGCCCCGGTTGCTGATCGGCAGCGGCTATCCGCTCTGGGCAACCGGCATCGACCTAGTGGCCACGCGGGCGGATGCGCTGGCGCTGACGGATACCCGTGACGCCGCTGCCCTGGATCCCTACGCCTTCACCCGCGAGGCTTACTACCAGCGCCGCGAATTCCAGATTTTCGACGGCAATCCGCCGCTGGATGACTTCGACGACTTCTTTGACGATACCGACGCCGAATGATCGAACGCTGGCTGATTCTGGCCCTAGCCAAGTGGGTGAGCTGGGTTGCCCGCCACGCTTGGCCGGTGCTGGCGGTCCTGGCCCTGCTCACCTGCGCTTCGGCTTGGGTGGCCGTGGACCGGTATCGAATGAACGCCGACCTCGGCGACCTGATCCACCAGGAGTCGTCCTGGCGGGATGACTTCGACCGTTTTGAGGCGGCCTTTCCCGATCACGTGAAAACGGCCGTCGTCGTGGTGTCCGGCAGCGGCTTCAAGCAGGTGGAGGATGCAGCGCGCCAGATCGAGGCCGAGATACGCCGCCGCCCCGATCGTTTTCGGGCGGTTTACGCCGGCGGCAGCCACCCCTTCTTCCGCGACCATGCGCTGCTCTACGCCGATGCGGATGACGTTGACGAAATCGCTGCCAACCTAGCCGAAGCGCAGCCCTGGCTGACCGCCGTCGCCGAGGATCCCAGCCTGCGCGGCCTGCTTGGCCTGCTGGAAGAGGGTGTTGAGAACGACCCGCCGAGCGGGTTCGACAACGTGGTGGAACTGTTCCAGGAATCCGCAGCGGCGCTGCTGGCGGGCGATGACCCTTCCGTGCATTGGGCCAACGAGTTCTTCAGTGCCGATGGGGCCTGGCACCGCCTCATTGCGGTGAAGAGCAATCTCGATGTGGGCGAGACGCTCGCCAATGCCGAAATGGTGGCCGAGTTGCGCGCCATCGTGGCCGAGGTCGGCGCGCCGCCGGAGGTCCGCGTAGGCATCACCGGGGAGGCGGCGCTGGCCTTTGAGGAGATCGAAGCGGCGGTCGGCGGCGTGCAACTGGCGGGTTGGCTGGCGGTACTCCTCTTGGCGGCCGTGCTGGTGGTCGGCGTGCGCTCCCTGAAGATCATCATCGCCACCTTTGCCATGCTGGTGGTCGGCATCAGCATGACCGCCGCCTACGCCATGCTGACCGTCGGCGAGTACAACACGTTGTCGGTGGTGTTCGTGGTGATGTTCTTCGGCTTGGGCGTGGATTTTGCGATCCACTTCTCGCTGCGTTACCAAGAGGCGGTCAATGTCGGCGCAGGCGATGTGGCCCGGGCCTTGGATTCAACCATCCACAGCGTCGGCGGCGCGATTTTCATCTGCACCCTCACCACTAGCCTGGGCTTCCTGGGCTTCTGGCCCACGGACTACGAGGGCTTGGCCGACTTGGGCATCATCTCCGCCGGCGGCATGGTCATCGCCGGCTTCCTGGCCCTCACCCTGTTGCCGGCGTTGTTCACCGTGGCGGGCCCGATCAAGCGCCATGTCCTGCCCTTGCCTTCGGGCCAGCGCCTGGTTGAGGCCCTGATCGCCCATCGCCGTTGGGTGCTGGGCCTCATCACCGCCGCCGCCCTGATGGCCTTGGCCGTCGCCAGCCAGTCGCGTTTCGACTACAGCGTGCTGGCGCTCAAGGATCCGGCCACCGACTCCATGCGCACCCTGCGCCGCCTGCAGCGCGACGGGGAGGCGACGGATTACGCCCTTTTGCTACTGGGGAAGGACGCCCAGGCCTTGGAGCGCATAGCGGCGTTGCCGGAGGTTGATTCGATCATCACCTTGGCGGACTTCGTGCCGGACGACCAGCTGGACAAGCTCTACGTGCTGGAGGACTTGCAGTGGATGCTGGCCAGCGCCTTGGCGCCGCTGCGGCAGTTGGACCCGCCGACGGAGCGGGAACTGCAGGCCAGCGTCCGCAGCTTGCTTGAGACCATTGAAGCCAGTGACGGCCGCGGCCGGTTCGCTGGCTTGGAGGCGGCGCTGAGGGAATTGGCCGACGGTCCGGCCCCGCAGATGCTGGTCTGGCAGCAGGGCGTGGTCGCGAGCTTGGTCGAGGAGCTCGATTGGCTGCGCCGGGCGCTGCACGTTGGCGAGGTGACGGAAGCGGTGGTGCCGGCTGATATCCGCAACCGCCTCACCAGCGAATCGGGGGAACGCCTGAGCATCGTCCTGCCGGCCGAGGACGTTGCCGACGTGGAGACGATGAATCGCTTCATCGACGCCGTGCAGGCCATCTCTCCCGCCGCCACGGGACGTCCGGTCATCGAACGGGGCGTCGGCGGGGTGGTGGTGGCCAGCTTCCAGCAGGCCATGGCCTTCGCCTTGACGGCCATCGCCATCGTGCTGCTCGTCATGCTGCAAAGCCTGCGCCACGCCATGCTGGTGCTGGTGCCCTTGGCTTTGGCGGTGCTGTTCACCCTCGCCCTCGGGGTGCTGCTCGATGCGCCCCTCAACATGGCCAATATTCTGGTCATGCCGCTGATATTTGGCTTAGGGGTGGATGGCGGGGTCCATGTGGTGGAGCGCTATCGAGGCGAAGGCGGCGTCGCCCACCTGATGCACTCGAGCACGCCCCGGGCGGTGGTGCTGAGCGCCTTGACCACGGTGGGCGCGTTTGCCGCACTGGCCCTGTCGCCCCACGCCGGCACCGCATCCATCGGCTTCCTGCTGGCCGTGGCGGTGTCGCTGCTGCTGGCCTTCACCGTTTTTCTGTTGCCGGTGCTGCTGTCTTGGGTGTCGGAACCGGCGCCTTCGGTGCGTAGCCGACCCGCTGCATGATCGGCTTTTGGCTGCGTCTGGCCGCGTTCTGGATGGCGCTGGGGTTGGCTCTGCGGCTGACCATGGCGTGGCTGACCCCGGCCGGATCGTTCGTTGATCCCTCGGTTGGCGCTTGGCTGCAGACCTTCCTGGTTGGCACCTTGAGCGATGCCCAGGCTTATGTCTTGATTTGCGGATGGCTTGGCGCGGGCTTTCTGTTGGGCCGCCATTTCGCCGTTTGGTGGATTGGGTTGACCATGGCGCTCGCTGCGCTTGTCTTGGTCGCCGAGGTTCTCCACTGGACGGCGTTTTACGCCCGGTTGGGCATCACCGCCATCCGCTATGGACGCCATCCGCTGGAGGTGGTGGCCTTTTTGCAGGAGCAGATGGGCTTTGCCTTCTACCTGCTGCCGCTGGCGGCGGCAGGTTGGGTGGCGGCGCGGTGGATGCGTGGCTGGCTTCCCCGTGCCTTCAGCCGACGGGAAAGATTCGGTTTCCTGGCCTTGCTGGCCCTCGCCGGCGTTCTGGTGGCGAGCGGCGGCGGGTATCGAGGCCCCGTGGGGCCGGAACGATCGCTCAACCACTTGGCGAGCAACGGCTGGCTGGACATGCTGCACGCCGCGCGCGTTGACCAGAGCGAGTGGGAGGGCGCCTACTGGCAACCCGAGCGGCTGGAGCCGCCGCCCGTTGCCAGTGTGGAAGGCGCAACCCCGTCAACGGAATTCAAGCACCTGTTGCTGGTCATCGAGGAATCCTTCAGCGGTGAGGCTTGGTGGGATTTGGAGCAGCGACGCAAGTACGCGCCGCAGCTGGCAGCCATCGCCAAGCAGGGCGTTTATTTCGACCGGGTGTACGCGACTGGCACCCATACTGTTCGGGGCATGGAGGCCATCCTGCATGGCTATCCGCCGCTGCCGGGCTTGGCGACCATCCAGCGGGAAGGCTTTGAGCGGCTGCCGTCCCTGCCTCGAGTGCTGTCCGGGGCGGGGTTCCACACGGCTTTTGTTTACGGCGGCTGGCCCAACTTCACCAACTTCTTCGACTACTGGCGCGGCATCGGCTTCGACGCCATGCTGAGCCGCTACGACTTCCCTGACCGTTGGTTCGAGACCAGTTGGGGGGTGGCCGACGAGATTCTGCTTGATCGGGTGCTGGTCGAAATGGACCGCCGCACCGCACGTCATGACCGAGTGATGTTGAGCACCCTGACTGTGACCAATCACCATCCCTTCGACTTTCCGGCGGGCCGGGTGCCCTTTCCCAATGACCAGCGGCGTCAGGACTACGCCGTGGCCTACGCCGACTGGGCGCTCGACAAGTTCATCCGCGAAGCGCAGCGCCGTCCTTGGTTTGAGGACACGTTGCTGGTCATCGTAGCCGACCATGGGCCGTTGCGGCCTGGTCCGACGCTGGTGCCGGCTAACTACTTCCGAGTTCCCCTGGTGCTCTACAATCCGGCCCGATTGGCGCCGCAGACCATCGAAGTCATGGGCTCCACCATGAGCCTGCCGGTGACGCTGCTCGGCCTGCTCGGCGTTCCCGCCACGGAGCCCTTCTATGGGCGCAGCCTGCTGTCCGGGGAGGACCAGTTGGCGCCGGCGGAGGAGGACTACCACGTCGGTGTGCTTGGACGCAAGCACGTCACCGTGCTGGCTCGGGGCGGTGGGCTCCACGGGTGGCGCTACGATGGCGAAAGGCTCGTGCTGGACCAACCGGACATGGCGCAGGCTCATCAGGCAGCGGCTCTATTCGGCGACGCCCACCGCCGCTTCTACGGCAGCGGGAGCGGGCCTTAAACGGGATGACTCACCAAGCCGCCTATTCGATGCTGACCGGCGACATTGATCACATAGGCGCCCGACGACGAAGCTCTCAACGGCGGATCGCCAGCCGCTCGGCGGCCAAGCGGTTCATGCTGACGCCTGCTTCGGCGGCATCCATCGCCAGGGATCGGTGGGTTTCGGGGGGGACGCGAAGAGTGAGCGTGCCGCTGTGTCGTCGTGTGGACAGCGGCTCCGGGATCGGGTCGCCATCCTCGCGCAAAGCCTTTACGGCGAACGCCACGACGTCCCTGATGCCCGCGAATGCCCCATCTGGAGTGTCGTCCAAATGGCTGAGCAACCCGAACTCCGCGCACAGGCCCACGTACATTTCATCTTCATCGGACCAGACGACCCGATAGGCGTAACGGTCATGCCCATTCATGTCGATTCCTCCTCCAATCTATCGATGGCCTTGATCGCTTGGCGCACCTGATAGGGCTTAGCCATGCCCTTCACGCACTCGGTCCATCCACTTCCGGTGGCCGTCGGGGTCGAGAATCATGGAGCAGAAGTAGAGCAGCAGGTCCTTGTGCGTCTTGGAAAGCCTTGCTTCCTTCATGGCCGCTTCGCCCGGCTTGCTGTTGAGGAAGGCGAAGCAGGCTGTCAGGTCCTCTCCGTCGCCGAGCACGGCTTGCGCCTCGGCGCTCAGCAGGTCGTGGACGGCCTCGAGGTCGGCCTCGTCGATGCCGGCGTCCTCGGGCTTGAGCACCAGATTGGTCCACAGGGTGGCGAGGGTGATGCGGTAGGCGTCCCGATGCACGAATCGCTCAGCCACGGTGGACCGTTTCACCATGTCTTCGAGCACCGGCTTAAGCCGAGCGCGCAGGAG
>JAPPIX010000132.1:0-14600 GCA_028820495.1 Gammaproteobacteria bacterium | reverse complement strand
CGGTGGACCGTTTCACCATGTCTTCGAGCACCGGCTTAAGCCGAGCGCGCAGGAGCATCGGGTCAGCCATGCACGGTGAGTCCGTGCGCTTCGAATCTCGAAAAGTCTCTAGGGTTGCTGGTCGCGATGGGAGCGTCTTCCGCAATGGCGGTGGCGGCGATCATGCAGTCAGCTAGGGAGTTGCGCCGCCGCCCCGTGCCGTTGAACAGTTGAGCGGCGAGACCGGCCACCTCCGCCGTGTAGTCGATTCGGCGATCGACGATCACCGTGGCAAGGGAAACGGCGGTCGAATCGAGCCGCCCGCAGAGGAACTCCGTCCAAGCGACAGCGCTCATGGCGAACCTTTCATTGGCTTGCGTCCATGCCTCAAGCCTCTCGCTCTCCGGCGAACCGGCCTGCAGGCTTTGGATCAGGAAGCTGGTGTCAAGGTGAATCACCGAGACAGGCGATCGAGACGATGCGTCGATGTGCGCCGCCGTTCCTCGGCTACGTCCCGACACCATGCTGCTGCGCCTTCGGCGTCCAACGCAAGCCGTTGCTGGAGTTGCTTAAGGGCCTCGAGTTTTGCGTGGCCTGGGCTTTGGGTCTGTTCGGTCGCCACTTGGATTGCCCGCCGTAGCGCTCCAGACTTGGATGTCTTCCAGAACGCAGCCAAGCGCTCAAGCTGCTGGACGGTGTCCAAGTCCAGAGAGTAAGTTGATCGAACCGTTGCTGTGGCCATATCGCAAGTATGGCCATACCGTTTGGCAAGTCAAGCATTGCATTGCGAAGTGCATTGCGAAGGGACTTGTACCGCGATATCCGCAACGGCATATTGACATGTTAGGAGATGGCAAATTCAAGTGAAGGACGTTTGAGGAATTCCTATGCTGCAGTTCGATCCGGTGCAATTGCCAAAGGGCACAGAGGCCTTGCGCCAAGAAGTGCGGGAATTCCTGGCCGCCAATGCGGACCGGATCAGCGCCCCGAACTCCGACTTCAGTACAGGTCATGATGCGGAGTTTTCCGCCCGCCTTGGAGAACGGGGCTGGATCGGCATGACGTGGCCCAAAACGTACGGCGGCGCGCAGCGCAGCTTCTTCGAACGCTATGTAGTGACCGAGGAACTGCTGGCGGCCGGCGCCCCGGTCAGCGCCCATTGGATCGCTGATCGGCAGAGCGGCCCGCTGCTTCTAGGCAGCGGCAGCGAAGATCAGTGCGCGCGCTACCTGCCGGCCATAGTTCAAGGACGGAGCTTTTTTTCCATCGGCATGAGCGAGCCGGGCACCGGCTCGGACCTCGCCTCGGTGCGCACGGCAGCCAAACGGGTGGCGGGCGGCTGGCGGGTCAACGGCACCAAGCTCTGGACCACGGACGCCCACCGGAACCACTACATGATCGCCTTGGTGCGCACCGCGCCGGCTGACGGCAACCGGCATGCGGGGCTGTCGCAATTGATCATTGATCTGGCGGCCCCCGGCGTGACCATACGCCCGATTCGCAACATGGCCGGCGGCGAGGACTTCAACGAGGTGGTGTTCGATGACGTGTTCGTGGCTGACGCGGACGTGGTTGGCGAGCCGGGCAACGGCTGGTCGCAGGTCACATCGGAGCTCGGCTACGAGCGCAGCGGGCCGGAACGATTCCTGTCCGCATTCCGCGTCTATGTCGAGTTCGTGCGCCTGGTGGGCACCGATCCCGAGCGCTTTGCAGCGGCGGCCGTGGGGCGCATCGCCGCGCACTTGATGACGCTGCGCCGCATGTCGATGTCAGTGGCGGGAATGCTGGAGAACGGCAAGGCGCCCAATGTGGAAGCGGCTCTGGTCAAGGAGCTGGGCAACAACTTCGAGAAGCTGTTGCCGGAAATCGCCCGAACCGCGGCACCTCCTGGCGGTGATCAGGAGCGATTTCGGCGAACCTACGCCGAAACGCTGCTGCTTTCGCCTTCATTTACCCTGCGCGGCGGCACACGGGAAATTTTGCGTGGCGTCATCGCTCGCGGCCTGGGGTTACGCTAATGGACCAAGTGCTGGCGGATGCCGCGGAACGGATCTTTCGCGACCAATGCACCAAGACGACCTTGGATGCGGCCGAAGACGGGGAATTCCCCGAGCGCCTCTGGCGACTCCTGTGCGAAAACGGCTTTCAGCTCATGGCCATGCCGGACAGCGGCGCGGAGCTGGCTGACCTGTTTGCCGTTCTGCGTGTGGCCGGTCGGTTCGCGGTGCCGTTGCCGCTGGCCGAGGCTTTGCTGGCCAATCGTTGGCTGGGCGAAGAGTTCGGAGGAGGAGAAACCAATGCGCTGAACACGGTTGGGTTGATGGCGGAAAACGGGAGCTCCCGTTGGCTGGGTGTGCCTTGGGGGCGGGCGGCGCGGCGCGTCGTTGGCGTCGCCGACGATGGCGGCGTCTTTGCTGGAACGCCCGTGGCTGTGAATGAGGCCGTTAACTTGGCCGGGGAGCCCCGCGATCAGGTCGAGGTCCAGGATGTTCGGCCCCTGCCCAGCGCGGAGCCCGCGCCGGCGCTGCTGGCGTTGGCGCGGGTGGCGCAGTCGGCCGGCGCCTTGGAGCGGGTGCTGGAACTCGGCATCGGCTACGCCCAGGAGCGCGAGCAGTTTGGGCGGCCCATCGCCCGCTTCCAGGCCGTTCAGCACCTGCTCGCCATGGTGGCTGCGGAAGTGGCAGCCGCCGGCCGGGCCAGCGATGCAGCAGTGGCCGCCATCGGTAGCGAGCGCTTCGCGCTCGAGGTGGCGGCGGCCAAGTCCCGAGTCGGCGAGGCAGTTGGCCTGGTCGCTGAAGCCGTGCACCAAGTGCATGGCGCCATGGGCTTCACCTATGAACACCAGCTTCACCATTTCACCCGTCGGCTTTGGGCGTGGCGCGACGAGTGCGGCAGCGAAGCCCACTGGCAGGCGCTGCTCGGGCACCGCCTGTGCGCCTTGGGCGCCGATCAAGTCTGGGATTTTCTGGCGACCTCCTCTTGAGGCCGGACTTTCCGCCGCGCCCTGAGCCGCCGGTGCCGGTCGCGATCAGCGCCTGCCTAACTGGCGAAGCGGTGCGCTACGACGGCAGCGATGCCGCCGACGCCCTGCCGCACCGGGAACTGGCTGGCGTATTCGACTATGCGGCTGTTTGCCCCGAAGTGGGCATCGGCATGGGCGTTCCCCGGCCGCCGATTCGCTTGGTTGGCGAGGGCGGCGAGCTTCGTGCCGTCGGCGTTGACGATCCGGGGCTCGATGTAACGGATGCCTTGAGCGCCTTTGGCCGCCGTCAAGCGGTGCGGCTGAAGGACGTGTGCGGCTACATCTTTATGACGCGCTCACCGAACTGCGGGTTGGACAGCGTGAAGGTACGCGCCGAAGTTCGGGGCGAGCCCCAAAGGCTGGACGGGCAGGGGGTTTACGCTTCGAGCTGGCTCAGGGAGTGGCCCAGCCTGCCGGTGGAGGAGAACGAGCGGTTGTTCGATCCGGCGCGGCGCGGCACCTTCATCAACCGGACGTTAGCCTATGCCCATTGGCGCTGCCTTGAGCAGGGTGGATTGACTGCGCAGCGCTTGATCGAATTCCATGCCCGCTACAAGTACCTGTTGATGGCCCATAGCGTGAACCACTACCGTGCGGCAGGACAAATGCTCAGCGACCTCCGCGCCGAAGTCAAAGCCGTCGGCGAACGCTACTTGGCCTGTCTCATGGCGGGGTTGGCCCGTCCGGCGGATCGTGCCGGACACGCCAACGCCTTGTTCCACATGCAAGGCTACTTGAAGCGGCGAATGGGCCGGTCGGAAGCGGAGAGCCTGACGCGGGCCATTGACGGGTGCCGCACCGGGGCGCTGCCGGTGGCCGAAGCCTGCGCCCAACTGCTTTGCGCCTTGGAACGCCATCCCAACGCCTACCTGCGCAAGCAGGCTTACCTCGATGCGGTGCGCTGGGTATAACCCGGATTAGGGCGTGGCTGAACGCCGCCGCAGCCATTGCACGGTGAACAGCGCCAGCACGGCGAAGGCGATCAGGAAGACGGCCACTGCCAGGATGCTGGGGCTGATTTGCTCGCGGATGCCGGACCACATCTGGCGCGGGATGGTGCGCTGCTCCAATCCGCCCATGAACAGCACCACCACCACCTCGTCGAAGGAGGTGGCGAAGGCGAACAGCCCGCCGGAGAAAACGCCCGGCGCGATCAGGGGTAGTTGCACACGGAAGAAGCGCCGCAGCGGTCCCGCGCCCAAACTGGCGGCGGCGCGCAGCAGGATGGGGTCAAAGCCGCTCAGGGTGGCCGTTACGGTGATTACCACGAAGGGAGCGCCCAGGGCGGCGTGGGCGAGGATCAAGCCCGTGTAGCTTTGTCCCAAGCCGATGCTCGAATAGAAGAAGAACATTCCCACCGCGACTATGATGATGGGCGTCACCATCGGCGAGATCAGAATGCCGGTGATCAGCGCTCGCCCTGGCATGGCGGGGCTGGCTAGTCCCAGCGCCGCCAACGTGCCTAGGGCGGTAGCCAGCAGGGTGGCGGCGCTGCCGATGACGAGACTGTTTATCAGCGCCCGGCTCCAGGCCTCGTCTTCGATCACGTGCTGGTACCAGCGCAGGGAATAGGCTTCGGGGTCCAGGCGCAGCATGCCCTCGGTGAACGTGAAGTAGGGTTCGGCATTGAAGCTCAAGGGCACGATCACCAGTATTGGCGCTACCAGGAAGACGAACGCAGCCGCGCAAAAAGCCATGAAGCCGTAGTGCCCCGCCCGCCGCCAGAAAAGCGTGTGCATGGCGTTCACGTCAGCCGAGCCTCATGCGGTCAATGCCAATCAGCCGGCTGTAGATGAGGTAGAGGCCGATAACGGCGACCAACAGGATGCTGGAGAGTGCTGCGGCCAGCCCCCAATTGAGGGAGGTTTGCACGTGGTAGGCAATCATGTTGGAAATGAGTTGGCCGCTGCGGCCGCCGACGAGCGCCGGGGTGATGTAGTAGCCGATGGCGAGAATGAACACGAGCAGGCCGCCTGCGCCGATGCCGGGCAAGGTCTGGGGCAGATACACACGGATGAACCCTTGGACGGGATTGGCCCCCAGGGAGGCTGCCGCGGCCATGTGCGTCGGTGGAATCGAGCGCATCACGGAGTAGAGCGGCAGCACCATGAACGGCAGCAGGACATGGGTCATGGCCGTGAAGGTGCCAGTCATGTTGTAGATCATTTCCAATCGCTCGCTGTCCGGCGTTAGCCCCAAGGCCACCAGCAGGCTGTTGATGACGCCTTGCCGCTGCAGCAGCACGATCCAAGCCGTTGTGCGGACCAGCAGTGAGGTCCAGAAGGGCACCAGCACCATGAGCAGCAGCAGGTTGCTGCGCTTCGGCGGCGACGTGGCGATGAGATGGGCGATGGGGTAGCCGATGGCCAAGCAAAGCAAAGTGACGCCAAGGCTCACCAGCAGCGTGCGCCACAACAGGGGCATGTAGATGCGGCTGTCCTCGGGCTGCAGCCCGATGCTCCCATCCGGGCGTCGTTCCAGGTCCAACGCCTGCAGATAGTGGCGCAACGTGAAGCGGGCGCCGGCAGCTTGGATGGCCAGCCAAGTGTCCGGCTCCTCCCAAGCCGGGTTGATGCTGATGAGCGCCTCGCGCCAGGATCCCGCGAATTCAGTCCTTTCCACTTCGCGCGCGGTGCGGGTCAGCACCCGCCGCATGCCACTCTTCAAGCGATTGACCGGGCCGGCCACCCGGACGAGGGTGCGCTCCCGCCGCGCCTTCGGCAGTTCCTCGGCGATGGCCGCGAAAGTGGCTTCCGCCGGCGGTCCGACGCCGCTCCATCCGTCGAGGGCCGCCAGCGTTCGCGGCAGGATGTTGGCGACGTTGGGCTCGTAGGCGCTCTTGCTCAACAGGGTGCCGAGCGGCGCAACGAAGCTCAGCGCGATGAACGCGAGCAATGGCAGCGTCAGGGCCACCGCGGTCGCTCGAGGTCCCTTAAACCGCATGGCGCTCAGCGGACCAGCCAGGCGCTGAAGCGCTCGTTCATCTCGTCGCGGTTGTCGCTCCACCAACGCCAATCGTTTTGCAAGGCGCGCTTCATGTTCTCCGGCGCGGTGGGCATGTGCGGCGCCATGTCGATGCCGGTTTCCGAGTGCTCGCCCACCAAACCAGCGGCGGAGCGGCGCGTGGGGCTGTAGGAGATGTACTTGGCGACGTTGGCTATGGATGTGGGGCGGTTGGCAAAGCGCATGAATCGCTGCGCCGCTTCGAGGCGCGGGGTGCCTGAAACTATGGCCAGCGGCCCGCCGGTGGTCAGCACCTGTCCATCCCAGACGATGACGAAGGGCTGCTTCTCCAGCACTTGGGCGTTGAAGATGCGCCCGTTGTAGGCGGTGCTCATGAGCACCTCGCCGTCGGCGAGCATCTGCGGCGGCTGAGCGCCGGCTTCCCACCAAACCACTTGATCCTTGATGCTGTCGAGCTTGCGGAAGGCGCGCTCGACGCCGGCATCGGTGTCCAGGACGGCGTACACCTGCTCGCGCGGCACGCCGTCCGCCAGCAGCGCGAATTCGAGATTGGCTGTTGGCGTACGGCGCATGCCACGCCGTCCGGGGAATTTCTGGAGGTCGAAGAAGTCCTCGATGGTTGCAGGCTGCGGACCTTCGATGTAGCGGGTGTTGTAGGCGTAGATGGTGGAGGAGTACAACATGCCAGGGCCGCACTCCGAGACGACGCCGGGCAAGTAGTCTTCCGCTGGCGCTTCGCCGCTCAGTCCCGGCGGCAGCAGCGCTGAATCGACCGGCTCGATGATGCCCTCATCGCAGGCGAGGTTGGCGTCGGGCATCTCCAGATCCACGATGTCCCAATGCACGGCCCCGGCATCGACTTGCGCGCGCACTTGAGCCAACCCACCGTTGTAGTCCTCGAGCAGCACCTCGATGCCGGTCTCGGCGGTAAACGCCTTGTGGTAGGCCTCGACGCAAGCGCGAGCGTAGGAGCCGCCCCAGGACACCACGGTGATGGACTCCGCGGCCAGTGCTCCGGGGAGAAACGCGAGCAGCAATACCGTGAGCCGGCAAGGGGTTGTGGCGTTCGCCGAGGATGCGGCTTTGGACTTTGGCATCACTTCACTCTTCCACTGGCTTGATGGGTATGGGTCAACTCGACAAGGGTTCCAGGGCGCGGCAATCGAGCGTCGCCCACCCCACGCGAACCGAGTCGCCGGGCAAGATGCCGCCGTGGCCCACGATATTGGGAATCTTGGCGATGAAGCTGGAGGTACCGCAGACCGCCAGACGCACCCTCAAGTGGTCGCCGAGAAAGCTGATGTCCTCCACCGTGGCCTCGTGCTCGTTGGCGAAGCGGCCCGCCTCGTGGCTGATCGAGACCCGTTCCGGGCGGATGGCCACCAAGGTGTCGGCGCCAACGGACAGGTCGCCGACGTGGGCCGCTTCGATTTGGCGTCCGTCCACCTCCACGGCGCACACCCCTCTGTTGATGGAGAGGACGCGTCCCGGGAGCAGGTTGTTCTCGCCGATGAAACTGGCGACGAAAGCCCGCTGCGGCTCTTCGTAGAGCACTTCCGGCGCCGCCACCTGCTCGATGCGGCCCGCTTGGAAAACGGCCACTCGGTCGGACATGGCCATGGCCTCCTGCTGGTCGTGGGTGACGTAAACCACCGTAACGCCGAGTTGCCGTTGGATGCGGCGGATTTCATATTGAAGCTCCTCCCGCAGCCGCCGGTCCAAGGCGCCGAGTGGCTCATCCATCAACACCAATTCCGGCTCGAAGACCAAGGCGCGGGCGATGGCGATGCGCTGCTGCTGGCCTCCGGAAAGCTGGCCGGGCCGCCGGTTCCCGAAGCCTTCCATGCGCACCAGCGCCAATGCCCGCTCCACCCGCTCTTGGCGCTCCGGCGCGGCCATGCCCCGCACCTCCAGGGGAAAGGCCAGATTGCCGCCCACCGTCATGTGCGGGAACAGGGCGTAGTTCTGGAACACGACGCCGATGCCGCGCTTGTCCGGCGGCAGGCCGCCGACGGGCGCGCCGTTGATGCGAATCTCGCCGGCGCTGGGCGCTTCGAACCCAGCCAGCATCATCAGGCAGGTGGTCTTGCCGGATCCGGACGGTCCCAGCAGGGTCAGGAACTCGCCGCGCTGCACGTGCAGGTCAAGATCGCTCACGACCCAGTTGGACCGGTCGTATGCCTTGCGCACGCCGATGTATTCGATGTGGGGAACGTTGCTGTCCACGCGCCTTGGTCCGCCAAAAAAGTGCGAGACTACCCGGCTGAATCGTCAACGGCAATGCCTAAATGGGAGGGGGCGGTTCGCCGCTGCACGAGCCGGTACACACGACTAGTCACCCCGTCACGCCCCGGTCCCTGCGCGCGAGGGCCCGTTCAATGTCGTCGAGCACGGCACCCAAGCGGGTACCGAGGTCCTCCGCCAAGAAGCGCAGCACCAGATAGCCACTCTGTTGCAGCAACGCATCCTTGCGGCGGTCGCGGCGGTAGGCGTCCACATCCGCCAAATGCTGAGGCCCGTCCAGCTCGATCACGAGTCGGGCATCGGCCTCCAGGAAGTCCACTTCCGTGTGGCCGAGGCCGCCAAACGGGATCGGCAGCCGTGCGTTGAGGCGGAATCGATCGCGGGTATCCGTCCGCGCCTGCAGGTGTCGAAACAGAAAGGCCTCGCTGGCGCTGCGCACACGCTGGGGATCCAAGCCATCGGCGGTCAGTTCGTCGGTGAGTTCGAGAAAGAGGCCTGCGGATTGGGCATCGACGCCATCCCGTGCGAGCCTTGAGACGCTCGGCTGGAAACGCCGCTTCCAATCATCGTGCGCCGGCAGCCCAACGCTGACCGGCCAGCCCGGAAGGGCGCTGGCGGGCCGTTCGACGGTGTAGCCTTCGGCTTCGTAGGCGCGGCGGCGTTTCTCGAACATGCGGGCCAGCATCGGCTCATCCAGATCGGCGTAGTCGTGAACGCGCACCTCACGCTTGTTCTCGTGCTGGCGGTGCAGGCGTCCAACGTACTGGGCGATGGTGCCTCGCCATGACACCGGCATGGTCAGGAACAAGGTGTCGAGGCGGGCTTGGTCGAAGCCCTCGCCGACGAATCGACCGGTGGCGACCACCACCTGCGACTCGCCGCTCTCAGCCATCCGCGCCAGCGATGAGGACAAGGCTCGCGGACTCATGCCGCCTTGAAGCGAGACCACATCCAGTCCGAGCTCGGAGAGGTGGTTCTTCAGGTTGTCGAGGTGCTCCACCCGCTCCGTCAGCACCAGCGGCACCCGGCCAGCCTGAACGCTCTCCGCCACGTCTTGGCAAATCGCTGCATTGCGTGCGTCATCGGCCATCAATTGGCCGCAAAGGCGAGCAAACTCGGTGCGTGGATCGGCCTCCGGCTCGCCTGCCGGACGAAACCCGGTGGGCCGCACCAGGACGCGGCGGGAAAACGGCTGCTCATCGGTTTGGCTGCGGCGACCGGCCCGATGCCGCACGGGGCCGCAGTGCAGGCAAACGATCGGGTGATGGCCGTCCTTGCGCACAACCGTTGCCGTCAGTCCCGCGACGTACCGCGCCTTGGCGCGGCTCACCAACAACTCGAAATTGCGCGCCGGAACATGGTGGCACTCGTCCACGATCACAAAACCGTAGTCGGCCACTCGGTCGTCCACCACGCCCTTTCTCACTAGGCTTTGCATCAGAACAACGTCCAGTGCGCCAGTGAGCTGCTTGCGTCGTCCGCTCAAGCGACCGATGCCCTCTTTACCGATGTCCAGAAACTCCCGCAGCCGGTCATGCCACTGCTGCAGCAATTGCTCGCGATGCACAACAACCAGTGTGTTGACGCCCCGTTGGGCGATCAGCCATGCGGCCACCACCGTCTTGCCGAACGCCGTGGCCGCAGCCAGAACGCCGGTGTCGTGAGACAGCATGGCCCGCGCAGCTGCTTCCTGATCAGGACGCAGTTCGCCTTGGAATGACAGCTTAAGCGGATGGCCAGCGAATCGACGGTCCTCGACCACCGGCTCCACCCCCAAGCCTCTAAGCAAGCTCTCAACTTCCTTAAGACAGCCCCGCGGCAAGCCCAGATGGATGGACCCATCTTCCACGCAGTCGATGATCCTCGGCTTCCCGTAAGTCGGCAGGCGCATGGCTTGGGCTCGATGGAATTCCGGGTTCTGAAACGCCGCCAAACGCATCAGCCGGGTGACCAACTCGGGAGGAAGGCCGGCCTTGGGGATGTAGATGCGGTCGGCCAAAACCATGTCCAAGGTCTCCGGCAGCGGCCCAGTCACGGGGGGGACCGATGGGCGGCGGGAGGGCGGCGCCAACCAAGGCGTCAGGGCGAATTCCTCGTCCTCGGCTACGGCGCGCACACCCAACACCCGCCCTTGCTTCTCCGCGCTGCCGACGAGAGCCTCCGCTCTGGGCAGCGACATCCGTTCAAGGGACGACAGGAATGCCCACTGGTCCGGATGGGGGTTGAGATCGTTGTCCACGAACACGCTGTTGCCATCGCGACGGGGGCCGCCCTGCAGCGGCAGGGCGATCAGGTTGCCGAAGCCGCCGCGGGGCAATGTGTCCTGGCTGGGGAAGAATCGATCGTAGGAGCGGAACCCAAGATCGGGACGTTGATCCATCGCATCGGTCAGCAGCATCGCGCCCAGACGACGCGCCAAGCCAGCGGATACCGCCTCGTCAAAGAAAATCCAGACGTGGCCGCCCGCTCCCGAACGAGAACGCTCCAGTGCAGCCGGAACCCCCCGATGGCTCGCCGCATCCTTGTAGGCGCCCGCGTCGGCGACCCAGGTTTCGCCGTCGAAGTCCACCGCCAGAAAGTGGCAGGTCTCGTCCAGCAACATCGGATAGACGCCCAAGACGAAAGGCTTGCCACCATCGTCCGCGCCCGACAGGTGCCAACGGATCACGTCGTCGTTCACCGCCAGAAATTGACGATTGGGGCATTCAGCGCATTTGATCCGGGGCTTGCCGCAAACTCCCGGCACCCACTCGTTGGCGCATGCGGGCGCATAGCCCGAGCGTCCGGCCCGGCTCTCGAACCGTCGCGGATAGATGTCTTCCCGGCCTCGAAACAGGGAGCGATAGAGCGCGATCTTAAGGTCCGGGGGAGACCGGCGATCAACGCCGACCGGCACCGGCCTCACAGTTGGCTGCCGAGGTAGCGCACCTCCCAAGGGATCATCCACTTTTGGAAGTCCTGCGGTTCGCTCCGCTTCATGTCAACGTACACTTCGATGAACCAGCAATGCCCAATCGACCGGCGTGGGGATGGCCATGGGCCTATAGACGGTTTGCCGCCACTCGATAGACGGCGTTGCGGTCGCGTTTTCCGACCGCCGCCACCGCCACGGCGACGTCTTGCTCACGCACACGATAAACCAGTCGATAGCCGGCGCTGCGAAGCTTGATCTTGTAGCAGTCCTTCAATGTGCGTAAGCGGTCGCTGGCCACTCGTGGAGCTTCCAAGCGGGCTGTCAACTTCCTTTTGAATTGCTCGCGAATGTCCGGATCAAACTTCTCCCATTCGCGCATGGCGCTAGCCAGGAAGACCAGCCTATAGCTCATTGATGTTGACTTCGATTTCGGTCTCGCCTTCACGTTCGCGCACCAGCGCGGCGAGTTCCAAATCCTCAAGCTTGTCGAGCAAGGCTTCCCAGGCCGCGGTGGTAACAGCTTATAAGACTGCCCGGTTGCGATTCACAACCCCAACCGGCGTACCCTCCGCGTGGTTTATGACGGCCATGGGATTCTTCTTCAATTCGGAGATTCCAGCGCTTGCATCAGCGAGGATCGGAAATGTCGTGCTCATGAAAAGACCGGTTGTTGGGTGGCATTCAAGACTAATGTTAGGTCATTTGCCCGGACACTTCACCAAGGACGGAATTGCTGGCCTCCGAGCAAGGGCGATCAGGTTGCCGAAGGAAAACCCAGACGTGACCGCCCGCTCCCGAACGAGAACGCTCCAGTGCAGTCGAACCCCCCGATGGCTCGCCGCATCCTTGTAGGCGCCCGCATCGGCGGCCCAGGTTTCACCGTCGAAGCAAGGCTGGCGGTCTTTGAGCCTTGCATACCGCAGTGGAGTGTGGAAGAGTTACACAACAGCGCAAAACGGGAGAAGAACGAAGATGTCCAGACGGGTCAACATCATGATGGACGAAGAGGCGTGGCGCGTCATCGAGCGGGTGCCAAGGGGTGCCCGCAGCCGCGCCGTCAACGCGGCAATCCGCGAGTGGTCCGGTAAATCCATGCGCCAGAGCGCCGCTGCGCGGATGGACTCCCTTCGTGCCCGGCTGCCTTCCGTGCCCACGGAGGACGTGGTCCGCTGGATTCGTGAGGAGCGGGAGCGACGGCCTTCGTGATCGTAACCCCCGACGCTTCCGTTCTGCTGAAGTGGTTGCTGCCCGGCGACGATGAGCAGGACAGCGATTTGGCTTTGAGGCTGCGTGAAGAAGCCTTGGCCGGCACCATCGAACTGATCGTTCCCCAGCTCTGGATTTACGAGGTGGGCAATACGCTGGCGAAGCGGTTACCCGATCAGGCTGACGACGCATTGACTTCGCTGGCAGACTTCGGTCTCGCGGAAGCGCCGCTGGACGCACGCTGGCGGGCGCAGGCCGTTTCCTTGGCCACAACTTACGAGGTCGCGTTTTACGATGCAGCCTATCACGCCGTGGCCCTCGTCCGCGGCGGTGTGTTCGTGACCGCGGACGAACGTTACGTCGCCCGTGCGCTGGAGGCTGGAAACGTATCGACGTTGCGGCGCTGGCGCACGCCCTGACCAGCACAGACCCCAATGGACCCTCACGGGGTGTACCTCAAGGCGTTCCGGCAACCGGTCTGAGGGCCATTGACAGGGTGCCCTGCCAGCGCGATATTGCGGCGATGGATTTGCGCGATGATGGCGGCGCAGCCGACAGCGAACGGAGGCCGGACGGCGCCTCGCCGTTTGATCGCTACGAGGTCGATCCCAGCTATTTTGACGAGATGGTGGACGCTGCGGGCTCGCCGCGCCCGCATTGCCAAACGCTTGCCGAGGCGATGGCGGAGTTGTCGCCTGACGAGCTTCAGCGGCTGCACCAGCGCGTTGCCCGCTCATTGCTGCATGAAGGCATCACCTTCACCGTTTACGGCGATGATGAGTCCATTGAGCGGGTGTTTCCGGTGGACTGCGTGCCGCGCCTCTTGCCCGCCAGCGAGTGGGCGCTCATCGAGCGGGGCCTGATTCAGCGCGTCCAGGCGCTCAATCTGTTTCTAGCGGATGTTTACGGCCCTGGGCACATCCTGCGCGATGGCACGGTGCCGACGGATTTGGTGCGGGGCTGTCCGAACTACCGTCCGGAGATGGAAGGCGTCAAGGTGCCGCTCGACGCCTATGTGTCGGTGTGCGGCAGCGACATCGTGCGCGCCGGCGATGCCTTCATGGTGCTTGAGGACAATCTGCGGGTGCCGTCGGGCGTGTCCTACATGCTGGCCTGCCGGCAGGCCATCCGCCGCGCCTACCCCCGGACATTCCGCGGCTGCCGTGTTCGCCCGGTGGAGCACTACGGGCGCGAGCTGCGCCGGGTGCTGGAGTCCCTTTCGCCGGTCGCCGGTTCATCAGGCATTGCCTTGCTGACGCCGGGTGTCTACAACTCCGCCTACTACGAGCATGCGTTCCTGGCCGCCGAGACCGGCATCGAACTGGTTCGGGGAGCCGACCTGCTTGTGGAGCGCGGGCGCCTGCTCATGCGCACCATCCGGGGCTTAAGGCCAGTGGATGTGCTCTATCGCCGCGTTGACGACGATTTCATCGACCCCCAGGCGTTTCGAGCCGATTCCCTGTTGGGTGTGCCGGGACTGTTCGAGGTTTACCGCAGGGGCAATCTCGCCATGGCAAATGCGCCCGGCACCGGCGTGGCCGACGACAAGGCTGTTTACGCCTACGTGCCGTCCATGATCCGCTACTATCTCGGCGAGGAACCCATCATCGACAACGTGGAGACGCACCTCTGCCGCGAGTCCGATGGGCTGCGCTACACGCTGGAGCACCTCGATGAATTGGTGGTCAAGGCGGTGGGGGAGTCCGGCGGATACGGCATGCTGGTGGGGCCCCACGCGAGCGCCTCTGAACGGGCCGAATTCGCCGCGAAGATTCGCGCGGACCCGCAAAACTACATTGCCCAGCCGACTTTGGCCCTGTCGCGCGCGCCCTGCCTGATCGGAGGGCGGCTGCAGCCCCGGCACGTGGACCTGCGGCCCTTCGTGCTGCACGGTGCCGAAACCAAGGTGGTGCCGGGCGGGCTTTGCCGGGTCGCTCTGCGCGAGGGCAGTTTGGTGGTGAACTCCAGTCAGGGGGGCGGCGCCAAGGACATTTGGATTGTCGATGGCCCTGTCAAGTAACGGCTGATGCTGGCCCGAGTTGCTGATTCGCTCTTCTGGATGAGCCGCTACCTTGAGCGGGTGGAGTTCAGCGCCCGCTTGGTGGGCTTGCAGCTGCAGCGCCTGCCGGTGAACTCGGCGCACGAGATCGCCGAGGGCTGGAGCTTGGTGTTCCGCTGCTTGAGCGCCCGCCCGCCGGGTGCCGAGTCCTTCGGCGAGGCCGAGGATGACGACTATCTGTTTGCCGACGGCTATGCCCTGACGGACTTCCT
>JAPPIX010000318.1 GCA_028820495.1 Gammaproteobacteria bacterium | reverse complement strand
GGGCCGGTGCCGAATGGCACCCGCGTGGACAGGCGCGCCTTGAGGCGGATTTCGGGGTGGCTCAAGCGGTAAATGGGCGCCACCTTGGCGGACTTGTTGAGCAGATGAAAGTCTTCGCCGGCGTTGCGCTTGGGCACGCCGCGCACCTTGGCATAGGTGTCCGCATGAATTGAGATCGTGCTGCCGATCGTGTGGAAGGCGTAGGGCGACCCCGCCCAGCCGAGGCGATTGACGTAGTAGCGCAGGTGCAGTTCGTAAAGCCGCATGGCGTCGGCCAGTTCCGCTGGCGCTTCATGACGGAAGGGATGGAGAGCGCAGCCAGGGTCGCCTGGCACATGGGCGAAGTAGTCGGCGGGCAGCTCCGCGTCGGCGTCGGTCATGCGGATCCAAGGGCTGTTGATGCGCCCGGCGGCGATCAATGCGCAGGCCATGTCGGCGGCGATCTTGCGGGCGAGACCCACGCCTTGGCGGCGCGGGATGAGCCGGACCGGCGCGGCCCGATTGACGGCCAGGAGATCGAGTTGCTGACGCCAGCGGCTGAAGTGGAAGGGCTCGTCATCGATGCCGCCGAGCGTGCGCCAAAACGCTTCGGTGCGGTGGCGGGCCTTGGCGTCGGCATCGCTTGGCGCATTGACGACCAGGATCACCAGCGCGGAGGCGTCCAAGCGGCCTAGTAGATCGCCGACGCATTGCGGCGGCTCGTCGTAGCAAGGAACGGTCAGAACGTTGTCGTACCGGGCTGCCAACGGTGGCATCTGATGCGCTTCCGGCTCCCCGTAGCGGTCCAGGTAGCGCTCGATGGCATGGCGCGAGGTCAATGCAGGCGGGGCAGCAGGGGCAGGGCGGCGACGACGTCCGCTTCGATGCGGGCAAAGGCTTCGACGCGCGGCGCGACTGCATCGGAGTCGCAGTGTTGCCGCGCCAGTTTCAGGAACAGTTCGCCGTGGCGGCGCTCGCTCTCGTTGAGGGCCGCGAAGAATCGCTGTTCCGCGCCATCGGGCAGCGCTTTGGCGATCAGCCCGAAGCGCTCGCAGCCGCGCGTCTCCACCACTGCGGCGATTAGCAGACGGTCGAGCAGGAAGTAGGCCGAACCGCGCCGCACATGGCGGTTCATGGCCGCGATATAGGGGTCCTTGGCGTCCGGGGCAGGTGCGATGCCGCGCCGCGTGAGCAGGCGGATGACTTCCCGGTAGTGGGACATCTCCTCCACGGCGAGGTCGGCCATGGCATTCAGCAGCACCGGCTTGTCAGGGTAGTGGGAGGCGATCTTCAGGGCCATGCCTGCCGCCTTCTTCTCGCACGAGGCATGGTCCTGCAGAAAACGGTCAAAGTCGCCGAGCACGGCGTCGACCCAGCCCGGCGGCGTGGATGCGAGTTGCGGCATTTGCTCCGTTGGGGGACGGCAGGCCTCAGCCATAAACGCGGTTCAGCCAGCCGCTGATGTGGGTGATTTCCTCCGGGCAGACTTGGTGGCCCATGCCGTACTGGTGCCACTCGACCTGATAGTTGAGGCCGAGCAAGGCTTCCCGGCAGGTCACCGCCCGCGTGAGGGGAATCATCGGATCCATCAGGCCGTGGGCCATGAAGATGGGCGTGTCGATGTTGGCGAGGCCGATGCGCTCGGCCAAGTGTTCGTGGTCGTGAACGTAGGTGGACAGCGCCATGATGCCCGCTAAGCGTTTTTCATGGGCCAGACCCAGCTCCAGGGCGATGACGCCGCCTTGGCTGAAACCGGCCAGCGTGATCTGGCTGGCCGGGGTGCCGGCGGCGATTTCGCCTTCCAGTATCTCCGTGATCTGGGCCGTGGAAGCCTTGATGTCGGCCTGGCCAGCCAAGGGCGCGCCGGGGTCGATGTCGTACCAAGCGCGCATTTCGGCACCGCCGTTTAGGGTCACTGGGCGCATGGGCGCGTTGGGAAACACGAAGCGCAGTGGGGCGTTCAGGTTCAGCATGGGAATGACGGGCTCGAAGTCGTGGGCGTCAGCCCCTAGGCCGTGCATCCAGATGACGCTGCCGACGGGCGCATCGCCCGACTCCACGGTAACGCATTCCAAGCTCATGGGGCTTACCTCCTGATTTGCTGAGTTGCAGAAACAGTTCGCCAGTACCGCTGGGTTGCGCAGCAACCCAAACGCATCGCCGTAGGCGAAGCGCGAGCGGCGAGGTTAACAGGTTTGAGGGCGGGGTTTGGGTGATAATGGCGCCCATGGACGACGGTTACAATCGACAGGCCTCGCGGGAGTTGACCAAGCTGCTGCCGGCGCTGAAGTTCCTGCGGCCCTACCTCAGGCAGGTAATTGTCGCGGGGCTGGCCTTGGTGGTGACCGCCACCATCACGCTATCCATCGGCCAGGGCCTGCGGCTGGTGATCGACCAGGGCCTGTCCGGCCAGTCCGATGCTTTGCTGGAGCGCAGCATCCTGATCTTCGCCGTGCTCGTGGTGGGCCTCACCGTCGGCACCTTCGTGCGCTTCTACTTCGTCTCCTGGATCGGTGAGCGGGTCAGCGCCGACATCCGCTTGGCGGTCTTCAACCATCTCATCCGCCTGCATCCGGCGTTCTTCGAGGAAAATCGCCCGACGGAGATTCAAAGCCGCATCACCACCGACACCACCCTGCTGCAGACGGTGATCGGCTCCTCGGTCTCCATCGCGCTGCGCAACGTGCTGATGTTCTTCGGCGGCATCGTGCTGCTGGTTCTGGCCAACCCCAAGCTGTCCCTGATCGTGATGGTCTCGGCCCCCTTCGTCATTGCGCCCATCCTGCTGATCGGCCGCCGGGTGCGGCGCCTGTCGCGCAGCAGCCAGGACCGGTTGGCCGATGTGGGCACCCACGCCGGCGAGTCCTTGCGCCACGTCAAGATCGTGCAGTCGTTCAACCACGAGGCCCGGGACGAGGCGGAGTTTTCCGACCGGGTGGGGGAGGCGTTCGGCGTCGCCGTCAGCCGCATCCGCCAGCGCGCCGTGCTGATCGCCTTGGTGATGCTGCTGGTGATGGCCGCCATCGCCATCATGCTCTGGGTGGGCGGCCAGGATGTGGTGTCGGGCCGCGCCACCCCGGGCGACCTGGCGGCCTTCATTTTCTACGCCTTCATCGTCGCCGGCGCGGTAGCGGCGATCAGCGAGGTGTTCAGCGACCTGCAGCGGGCGGCAGGCGCCACCGAACGCCTCGTGGAACTGCTTAACGCCACCGATGGCCTGCCGGAGCCCGCACAGCCTGCAGTGCTGCCGGTCGGCGAGGAACTGACGCTTAAGGCCCAAGGCCTCGGCTTCGCCTATCCCGCCCGCCCCGAGGTTCAGGTGTTGGGCAACATCGATTTCGCCGTGCAACCCGGGGAAATGGTCGCCTTGGTGGGCCCGTCCGGGGCCGGCAAGAGCACCCTGTTTGACCTCTTGCAGCGCTTCTACGACCCCAGCCAAGGGCGCATCCTGCTCAACGGCCAAGACCTGCGCCAACTGCGCCGCAACGACGTGCGTGAGCGCATCGGCTTCGTGCCCCAGGACCCGGTGTTGTTCGCTGGCACGCTGCGCGCCAACGTCCTTTACGGCAAGCCCGACGCGACCGCCGCGGAAATCGACGAAGCCCTGCGGCTGGCCCACGCCACGGCCTTCGTGGCACAGCTCCCCGGCGGTTTGGATGCCATGGTGGGCGAGGGCGGGGTGGGCCTTTCCGGCGGACAGAAGCAGCGCCTCGCCATCGCCCGGGCACTGCTCACCAAACCGGCCATCCTGCTGCTCGACGAGGCCACCAGCGCCCTCGACGCGGAGAGCGAGCACGCCATCCGCCTCAGCATCGAGGAGTTGAAGGGACGTTGCAGCATCCTAGTGATCGCCCACCGCCTCTCAACCGTGCGCCGAGCCGACCGCATCCTCGTGCTGGAGGACGGTGCCCTCATCGCCGAAGGCGGCCACGACGCGCTGGTGCAAGGCAACGACCTCTACGCCCGCTTCGCCCGCCTGCAGCTCGACGGGGAAAGGCTGCCGGCTGCTTGAG
>JAPPIX010000154.1:3423-4012 GCA_028820495.1 Gammaproteobacteria bacterium | reverse complement strand
CGCAAGCGCAAAGCGCCCCTGCTGCGCCCGGGACTGATCGAATCCGTTGAAGTGACTTAAACGTCCGCTCGCGGCTTCCGAAAGCACAGGTCCATAGAGGTTCAAGCGGAAGTCGCCTCGGCGGCTGACAGCCCATGACGTGCCGCTTGGCGTGGCATGGCGTTCCCGACCTGTAGTACCATCGTCACATCCGTCCTGAAGCGCAACTGTCTTGCGTTTTTTGACCCCTAAACCACCAAAATTTGGAGCAACCAACGTGAAAAATCTTGCCCGCAGTCAAACCACTCCGAACCATTCGTTGAGCAAATTTCTGCTTTCGTGCTGCCTTGCTGGTTTCGGCGCATCCGCTTCGGTCGCAGCCTGGGCGGACCATGGCTGCGGCCATCTGTCAGACCCGTACCGGAACGCTTGCGAGAACCGGATCTTCAACGCCGAGCTCGGTGAGAAGATCGATGAGAACGAGAAGGCTCGCAAGGCCGATGACGCCGCGCAGAACGAGCGCATCGACGCCAACGAGACCGACATTGAGCAGGGGCTTGAGGCTCTGCGAAATGCCGCAACGGCCATTGAGGAGAACGAGATGGCTCGC
>JAPPIX010000154.1:0-3323 GCA_028820495.1 Gammaproteobacteria bacterium | reverse complement strand
CAAGCTGACGATGCAGCGCAGAACGAGCGCATCGACGGCAACATGATGGCCATTGAGGCGAACGAGATGGCCCGCCAAGCTGACGATGCCGCACAGAACGAGCGCATCGACGGCAACATGATGGCCATTGAGGAGAACGAGATGGCTCGCCAAGCTGACGATGCAGCGCAGAACGAGCGCATCGACGGCAACATGATGGCCATTGGGAAGAACGAGATGGCCCGCCAGGCCGACGACGCGGCGCAGAACGAGTACATCCACGGCAACATGATGGCCATCGAAAGGAACGAAATGGCCCGCATGACCGCCGACAGCGTGCAGAATCAGAACATCGCCGCGAACGCGAGCAACATTGCCTCCAACACCTCCTCGATCATGAATCTAGACCGGCGTTTGGTGGCGGTTGACGAACGGGTCAGCCAAGTTGCCGCGATGGCTGCCGCCCTTTCGGCCGTGCCGACCGCCCCACCCGGCGGCGAGCGGGACTTCTTCGTCGGCGTCGGGGTCGGCAACAGCGATGGCGAGCAGGGCGTGGCAGTCGGCATTTCCGGTCGATTTGGCGAAGAGAAGAACATCTTCGTCAACGCCGGATTCGCCACCAGCGGCGACGACAGCTCCGTTCGCGCCGGTGTTGGTTGGGCGTTCTAGAGCCTGCGCATCGCCTTGCGGCGATGCGTTTTGAGTTGCTTCGCAACTCAGAGCGATAGAGCCCTCAGCTTGGCGGGTGCGTTAACCGAGCAGTTCGTTGGCTCGGTCGATCAGCGAGGTCATCGACAGCGCGGTTTCCTCCCAGGTCGGATCGACGCGCTTGCCGCGCCGATGCAGGCTCAGGTTAAAGCCGGTGATGATGGCGAACTTGTAGGCGGCCAGCGCCCGGAACCAATTGACGTCCGGAACGGCTTGGCCGCAGGCGGCGCTGTAGAGGTCGATCAGCGTGGGCGGGTCCAAGAACATGGGCGCGGCGCCCCGCTGGCCGGACCAGGCTTCCCGGTCGCTGAAGGTGGCGATCCAGCCGAGGTCGTTGAGGGTGGCGCCAATGCCGGTGAGCTCCCAGTCGATGACGGCCAACAGCCGGGGGCTGTCGGTCGCGCAGAACAGGTTGGCGATCTGGAAGTCGCCGTGAAAGATGCCCACCGGCGAATCGTCGGGAATCCGGTCCAGCAGCTTTTGGCGCACGACGGGCGCATCCCGGAGACACTCAGGATCGGCGGCCCGCTCATAGAATCGGTCCCAGCGCTGCACGTCTTCGACAAACGGCACCGGATCGCCAAGGTATGGGGTCAGCCGCGCGGGCACTTGATGGATGTTAGCCAACGCCCCCATGACTTGAGTGCCGAGGTCCAGTAGCTGGCTGTCCGTCAGCGCCGCCCCCCAGTCCTCCGGACCAATGCGCAGCACATCCCCTTCAAGCCAGGGCACCACGAAGTAGGGGCAGCCGAACCATTGCAAATCGTCGCCCGACCACTGCACCGAGCAATGGGGCACATCGGTGCCGTCCAAGGCGTTGAGCACGGCTACCTGCCGCAGCACGTCGGCGGTGCCCCGCCAGTTGACGTTGGGCGGCGGCAGGCGGATGAACCAGGACTCGACGTCACCCCCCTGCTCCACCCGAAAGCCGTAGGCGAAGCCGGCGTGCCCAGGCATGGTCACCACGTCGAACACCCGGGACCCCGCCCCGTACTTGTCTTCGCAGAACGGCCGGAGGCGCGTGCGCAGCTCATCGAGCTTCATCGACCGGCGTCCCGCTACACAGGGGCAGGATCGGGGAATTGTTCGCGCAGCACGCGCTTCAAGATCTTGCCGCTGGGGTTGCGCGGGATTTCCGCCACGAAGGCCGCCTTCTTGGGCAGCTTGAACCCGGCCAGCTTGCCTTGGCAGTAGTTGAGCACATCGGCTTCGCTCAGGGCCTCGGACTTCGAGACCACGATGGCCAAGGGGCTTTCGCCCCACTTTTCGCTGGCCATGCCGATCACCGCCGCCTCAATGATGTCCGGGTGGGTCATCAACACTTCTTCGATTTCCGCCGGATAGACGTTCTCGCCGCCGGAAATGATCATGTCCTTGATGCGATCCTGAATGAAGACGTAGCCGTCCTCATCCATGGTCGCCACGTCGCCGGTGTACAGCCAGCCGTCGACGATGGTCTCGGCGGTGGCGTCGGGCCGGTTCCAGTATTCGCGCATGATGTGGAGGCCGGCCACGATCACCTCGCCGGAAACGCCGGGGGGACAGTCTGCCCCATTTTCATCCACTACCCGAACGGACGTATGGAAAAAGGCCTGGCCCGTCGATGCAGGTTTGACAAGGGAGGTCTCGGCGTCCATCAGGCAGGCCGGGCCGCAGGATTCGGTGAGGCCATAGACCTGGCGCACGTCAACGCCCAACTCCGCGTATTGCTGAATGAGCGCCACCGGCACGGGTGCTGCGCCGGTCATCAGCCAGCGCAGGGAGGAGGAGTCGAAGCGCTGGTAGTTGGGCACCTGCAGCATGAAGTTCATCATGGCCGGCACCACCAGCCCGGAGTTGATCTTCTCCCGCTCGATCAACTGCCAGGCCAGCGTCGGGTCGAAGGCGCGCATGACGATCGAGGCCGCGCCGGCATAGACGTTGACCGCCAGCGGCGTGAGGGCGCCGACATGGAACATGGGCAGCGCCGCCAAATAGCGCTCCCGTTCCCGGTAGTGGACGTTGGCGGCGATCGTGAGGATGCCCCAGATGGCGGTGTTGTGGGTGTGGACCACCCCCTTTGGCAGGCCAGTGGTGCCGGAGGTATACATGATGTAGAGCATGTCGTCGTCCGCGCCGCCGACTTCGGGCTCCGCATCGCTGGCGGCATCCCGGAAGGCTTCGTAGCTTTCGGCGAAGTATGCGGTCTCCTGCTCGCCTTCCACCTGCAGCCATTGGCCGATGTCGGTCTTCTCACCCCGGCTGTGCAACTCCGCCACGGTGTCGATGAACTCCTCGCCGTAGATCAGGCGCTTGGTGCCGCTGTCCTTCAGGATGAACTCCAGCTCATCCGCCACCAGCCGCCAGTTCAGCGGCACGATGACCGCGCCGATCTTGGCCAGCGCGAAGTAGGATTCCATGAACTCGGCGCTGTTCATCACCAACAGGCCAACACGCTCCTCCTTTTGAATGCCCGCCGCCACAAAGGCGTTGGCGATCTGGTTGCAGCGCCGATTGAGTTCGTCGTAGTTCAGCCGCAGCCCGGAGTGGCTATCGACGTAGGCGTCGTGGCGGGGCGACATCAAGGCCCGTTTCGTCAGGAAGAGTCCGAGGTTGTTTTGCATGAGCAGTCCGTGGTCCTAGAGGGTTGGTCAGCG
>JAPPIX010000390.1 GCA_028820495.1 Gammaproteobacteria bacterium | reverse complement strand
TCGCGAGCCTCCCCATGCAGCCAGATGAAGAGGTCGCGCTGGGAGGCTGGCGCGGACTTGCCGCTGCCTGCCACGACGCTGAAGTCCGCCAATGCCGAAGGGGGCGAGGATTCGAGCGAGCCGAGACCCGCCATCAAGCCTCGGCCGAAGCCAATGACCTGCTCCCCTGCGGGCACCGGCGCCACCGCTAGCGACCGCCCGGGCAGGAAGGCTGGCGCTTCGGGAACGCTGAACTCCAGAAAAATGTGGTGCGCGGTGCCTTCACGGAAGATGCCTGCTTGATGGTCGATCAATTTCGATGCGCCTACGGGTGACAATGTTGGGAAAACGGCTTCATGGCAGCAGGCATGTCCGTTGCTGGCGTCAAGGGTGGCGAACCATACGGAAGCAGTCACCCTCCGTCAATCCAAACGCCCTAGACCAACAGCTTTTCGCTGCGGTAGCGTCTCAGGGTGAACAGGGTGAGCAGGGCGGCAAGGCTGAGCATGCTCATCGCTGAAACCAGCAGGTGCAGGGGATCCATGGCTTCGCCGCGGATGAGTCCGGTGATTAGGAGATGCTGCGCCAATCCCGGCACGAGCATCAGCGGCGCAGAGGCTTGGAGGGGCTTGACGACCAGAATCAGAATGGGCAGCGTCGGGGCCAGCATCGCGAAGCCGATCCAGGACTGGGCTTCCTTGAAGGTCTTGGCGAATGAGGCGACTAGGGTCAAGGCGGAGGCGCCGAGCGCCGCAAAGGGCAACAGGGCCAGGTACATGGCCGCACAGACGGCGGGGGTGAAGTTGGCTCGCATGCTCAGATCGGCCAAGGGCAGCAGACGCGCCGCCACGGCGAACGACAGGATGGCGATCGCCGCTGAGGCGGCCATGAACAGCGCCGCCGCCCCAGTCTTGCCCACCACCAACGCCTCCCGCGCCACGGGCAGGGCCAGCAGCGGCTCCAGAGATCCCCGCTCCCGTTCCCCCGCAGTCGCATCGATCGCCGCGGCCACCCCGCCGACCATCACGGAGAGCAGCAGCATGTAGGTCATCATGCCGAGCAGCGCCACTGCCCGGCTCGCCGGTGTGGATTGGTCGTCCGAAAGCACCGCCAAGGGCTTGGTGAAGGCCGGGTCGATGCCGCGCAGGTGCAGGCGCGCATCGGCCACCATTCGACCGTAAGCGTTGAGCGCCCGGCGCAGCCGCCCCGCCGAATTGTGGGCACTGGTGTTGGAGTCGTCCGCCACCACCCAAAGCCGGGCCGGGGCGCCGCTCTGCAAGGCCTCGCCGAAGTCCTCCGCGACCACCAGGCCCACGTTGAGGGCGCCGCTGCGCACGTCTTCGCGAAGCGCCTCGATCTCGGCATAGGCATCATGGTCCAGGTCAATCAGGTACTGCGACAAGTGGTTCATCAAGTTGGGGGCCGACTGGCCGCCGATCACCGGCACCCGAATCGGACGCTCGGCATCGTCAAGGCCCACCTCGATGCCCACGGCAAGCATCACGCCGAGCAGAACAGGGCCGAACAGCGGCCCGAACAGCAGCACCGAGGCCAGCGCCCGGCGGTCGCGGATGCCGTCAAGCAGTTCTTTGCGAAGTACAGTCCAAGCGTGGTTCATGAGGTGCCGTCCTGACCGGCCACCGCCGCCACGAAGGCGTCCTCAAGGCTGCGCTCGCCAGTGCTCGACCGAACCTCGTCGGGGGTGCCGGCCAGTGCCACCTTGCCGCCGGCGATGACCACGATGCGGTCGCAAAGCGCCGTCACCTCCTGCATGACGTGGCTGGAGAACAGCACGCAGCAGCCGGCGCCACGGCGCTCGCGGATGATCTCGCGCAGCGACCGGGTGGCGGCGACGTCGAGCCCGTTGGTCGGCTCATCGAGAATCAGCGTCCGCGGGTCGTGAACGAGCGCCCTAGCCAAGGCGGTGCGGATGCGCTCGCCTTGGGAGAGGCCCTTGGCCCGACGGTCGGCCACGCCCTCAATGCCGAGCAGCGCCAGCATCGCTTCCACTTGGCGGCGGCGTTCGGCGCCCTCGAACCCGCACAGCGCGGCGAAGTAGGCGATGTTCTCCCGCACCGTGAGGTTGGGATAGAGGCCCGCATTGTGTGGCAGCACGCCGATGCGCCGCCGGACGTCGATAGGCCGCTCGCCGACATCGATGCCATCGATGCGGGCACTGCCTTCGTCGGCTTGCAGCACGGAGCAAAGTATTCGCAAGGTGGTGGATTTGCCCGCCCCATTCGGCCCCAACAGGCCGGTAATGGCACCGTCCGCCGCGGAGAAGGAGATGCCGTCAATGGCGACCACCTCGCCAAAGCGTTTGCGCAGGCTGTCAACGGCGATCACGATCCGGGGCCCATGGGCGAGAGGAACAGGGGGGAGGGCTGCGCCCGGTCGATGCAGGCGGTATCCAAGGCCAACGGCTCATCCGCCTCGATGAATTCCGCCATCAGGCGCGGTACGCAGGATGCGGCGAGCACGCCATGTCCTTGGCCGGGCGCTACGATGGACAGCCGGTTGGTCAGGCCGTTCCCCATCAACTCAAGATAGCGCGGCGGGGTAATGGGGTCGAACTCACCGCTGAGCACCAGCGTTGGCGCATCGCTCGTCAACGGCGCTTTGAAATCGTCGTCGATCAGGCCGCTCGGCCAACTCGCGCAGACCTTGACCAAGGTGTCCATGAAGCCGGAACCCATGAAGGTGTCTTGCTTCCCGCGCTGGTGGAGCTCGCCCCAGAAGGGCGCATCCTCCGTGCAAACGACCGCGAAGTTGAGGCCCTCGGCGATGTCCTCAAGCGCCTCGAACGCGCTGGCCGCTCGGCTGGCCAGCCGCTCGTAGCGTCCTTCATAGGCGTCTTGAATCAACACCGGCAGGGTGGCCGCGGCATTTGGCGAATAGAGCAGAAGGCGCGTCACAGCCGCCACCACCGTCCGGTCCATCGATTCCGTCATGGGCTGGCCGGAAATCGGATGCTGGAAGTGCACGTCCACCGGTGCCGCCTCCAAGCGCCGCAGCACCTCCTGAAAGCGCTGCTCAAGGTCGGGAAAGGACCTTGCGCAGGCCTCGTCCGCCGCACAGCGGGCAAAAATGGCGTCCAGCGCCGCTTGGCCAGCCGCGCCGACGTCCGGCCCAAGGGCTAGGGGCGGCGGAACCAAGCTGTCGAGAATCAGGCGCCGCACCCGCTGCGGGTGGCGGCGCAGGTAGTGCTGGGCGACCCGGGTGCCGTAGGAGATGCCATAGAGGTTCAATTGGGGGTAGCCCAAGGCCGCTCGCACCCGCTCCAAATCCGCCACTGCGACGCTGGTTGTGAAGTAGCGCGGATCCTCGGTCAAGCTGGCCAAGCATTCCAGGGCGTGGGCGGTGGCTTTGTCCACATCGCTGCCAGCCGTCCACGCCAAGCCTTCTTCGGCAGGGTTCGGGCAGTCCAGCTTGGCGGAACGGCCAGTGCCGCGCTGATCGACCAGCACAATGTCGCGCCGCAGGCCGATGCGTCTGAAGACTCGCGCGGCGGCAGCGAAAAACTCGGTGGAGGCTTGGCCGGGGCCGCCGGCGACCACGGTCAGGGCGTCCTCGGCAGGCTCCGCCGCGACCGTAGGCACGACGGCCACGAACAGGTCGATGGCCTTGCCGCCTTCATCGGCCGGATTCAACAGCGCGCTCAGATAGCCGCATTCAGCCTTGACCTCGATCCGGCCTTCGGCGGCCTTAAGGACGCATGGCGAGAGATCGAACGCCGCCGAAGCGCCGGGCAGAAGCAGGGCCAGCGCGAAGCCCCAGCGCCAGCCGACCAAGCAGTGAACGTTGGCTGGCCTGGGGATGCTTGGCGGCTGGGTCAAAGGGAAGTGCCTTCGGGAACAGTGCTGGCTTGGTGGCAGGTCACGTCATGGCCATGGCCGGGTTCACGCTCGGCGCGTCTTGGCGGCGCGGCGGGTCGCTCCCTTGGCGGGCTTGCGCTTGGCCGCCTTGGCGCGGGCCTTGCGCGCTGCTGCTTTACGCTCCACCCATTTGCCGTCCTGGTAGAACGCCTGCCAGCCGGTGGCCT
>JAPPIX010000086.1 GCA_028820495.1 Gammaproteobacteria bacterium | reverse complement strand
GGCAATTCGATGCCGGACACTGCCTGCTCCCAGCGGTCCATCAGGCGGTCTTCCGCCGCATAGTCGAAAGGATCCTGGAGTATCCGCTCGGTGGTGCCACCCGGCTCTGGGGGATTCGCGGCCAGCCACCGGGCCACTGAGCCCAGCGCCTCCCGAGGCGGCCATGCATCTTCATATCCGAGCGTTGACCTGATCAGCGTCAGGTCCATGACGCGGTGCGTTGACCACGGCTGTGCGAGCAGGGGTCTGGCGGGTACCGCCAGGGCGTAGGGCAAGCTGACCAGCTCGATCTCCCTGCCTAGTGCTGCGGCGGTAATCTCGATGATCTGGCGCAGCGTGAACTGCTCGACGTCACCGGCGTTGAGGATCTTGCCCCGTGCGAGGTCCGGTTGGTCCACTTTCAGCCCCTGCCCCGATCGAGCGGCAATCAGCGGCTCGCAGTTTTCAAGATAAGCCTGCGTCGTCTGATTATCCATGACTGCAATCCGTCTCGTCTTCCCTCCTGACGCGATTCCAGCGGGTGAGGTGAGCGCTCATGCGGTTCCGAGTGGACGATCAGGTCACTTTGCGGCGCTGCGTAGCGGCTCGGTACAATGCAGGAAGAAACACGACCAGATGGCTGGTTTATTCGGCGCGATGTAGAAGCAAGGAACGCCAAGCCCCCGCTACCGCCTTAAGCCCGGCACACTCGGCAGTATCCTGAAACTCAGCGCGCCTGCCATGGGTATGGCCCGATGGTCCTGATTGCTCATCAAGGAGGAGGAGCATGGAACCCATTCCGAACGACATCCGCTTGAGCGGCCCGTTGAAGCCCATGCGTTTCGAGGTCGATATCGAGGACTGCATTGTCCATGGCGAGATTCCCCGGTCACTCAACGGCGGGTTCTACCGCGTTGGCCCGACCCTGAAGCACATCCCGCGGGACGGGGCGCTCGGCTTTCCCGCCATGGATGGCATGGTGCAGGCCATGATCTTCGAAAACGGCAAGGCGACCTTCCGCAACCGCTGGGTTCGCACACCCAAGTTTCTCGCCGAGGAAAAGGCCGGGGAGGCGATCTTCCAATTCGAGGACAACTGGCCGGACTGGCGAGGCATGTGCATCGGCGAGGTGGTGCGCGACGCACGCACATCCGGCATTCAACAGGGCAATGCCGGGGTCAATGTCGTGCCCTTCGGCAACCGGGAGATCTTGGCCCTGTGTGAGCAGGGACTTCCACCCATCGCGCTTGACCCGATCACCCTCGAGACGAAAGGGCTGGTGCCGTGGGCACGCCAGTGCGGGCGCGGGCTGGTCAATCCGCCTTGCCCGGAGGGCGGCACCTTCACGGCCCATCCCAAGTGGGACGCCGGCACTGGAGAACTCTATGGCTGGTCGTTCTGGGATCGCGAGCCGTACTTGACCCTCCACTTCGTGCGAACGGATGGAACCGTTCGCTCACGCGTCGTCGAGGATGCTCCCCACTATGCGAACCTGCACGACGCCTGGCTGACGGAAGACTTTGTCGTGATGCCATTCCAGCCGTTCGTGAACACGCTCGACCGGATCAAGCAGGGGTATGGCTTTCCCGTCCTGGGCTGGGAGCCTGAGCGGCCGATCCAGCTCGCGATCATTCCGCGTGACCTGGAAGGCGGCATCCGATGGGTGACGGCGGATTTTGGGCCGGAGTACGTCATGCACACCATGTCAGCGAACACGGTTGGCGATCAGCTCATCCTGGACGGTCCGATTTTCGATAAGGCGCCATTCCCGTTTGAGCAGGACCTAAGCCCCGGCGAGGATTTTGTTCCCTTCGGTGCGGGCGTTACCGGCCGTTGGACGGTTGACCTTGCATACGGAACCTGCAAAAGCGAGCGTCTCGACGATCGGCCGGTCGAGTTTCCAAAGGTTGACGAGCGCTTCTACGGGAAGGGCTACGAGACGGGTTTCATGACCGGCGGCAACGACCTCTGGTCGCTGACGACTGTGATCAAGCGAAACGTGAAGACCGGCAGCGAAGAACGCTACCAAGTCGAGCGGGATCAGCCCATTGCGATCTTCGAACCAACCTTTGCTCCCCGCCACGCGGACGCTCCTGAGGGCGACGGGTATCTGATCGTGCCCGTCTCGCGATTTGCGGAGAACTGCTCGGAGTACCTGATCTTCGACACCCAAGGGATCGACGCAGGCCCCATCGCCACGATCGAGCTGCCCGTCCAGATCGGCTGGACGCCGCACGGACACTACATGGAACTGAATTAGACGGAATGGAGGACGGCTGAGGGACGCGCCACGCGGCCCGGGCGCGCGCCGGTGTCCTGATCGGCCTCGCGGGTGACCTCGCCGCGCACTAGGGTCGCGACGTAGCCGGTGGCCGGCTGGATGAAGCGCGAACCGCCGGCGGGCAGATCGTGCAGCAGCTTCGGCCGGTGAATGGTCAGGCTCGGCAGGTCGACCACGTTCACGTCCGCGCGCTTGCCAATTTCCAAGGTGCCGCGGTCGTGCAGCCCGAAGAGCTTGGCCGGCACGTTGGTGCACTTGGCCACCATCAACTCGATCGGCAGCCGCTCGCCGCGGGAGCGATCCCGGACCCAGTGGGTGAGGTTGAACGTGGGAATCGACATGTCGCAGATGAAGTTGACGTGCGCCCCGGCGTCCGACAGCCCCGTCACCGTGTTGGGATCGAGCAGCATCGACCGGCACGCGTCGAGGTTGCCGTCGATGTAGTTGGCGCCGAGAAACACGCCGACCGCGTTGCCGGCGTCCTGCAAGAGGAAGTCGTACAGGTACTCCAGCGGATCCCGCTGCTCCCGCTCCGCCCGGGCGCTCAGCGACTCGTCGAGCAGCGGCTCGTAGTCCAGGGGCGTCTGCAGCTCGAACGTGAGGGGCAAGGCGCCCTCGAACAGGTCGGGCAGCAGGTTCTCCATTGCGCCGGGCCGGAGATCCGGGACATCCACCTCGGACAGGATGGCGGCCTTGATGTCGGGTTGGCGGAGTCGCTCGACGAGCTGCTCGAAGGGCAGATCCTTGAGCTTCAGGTAAGTGGGCCTTTGCATGAAGCGGTGGTAGCCCCGCAGGGTGGTCAAGACCGTGCCGGCCCGCGGTGCGACCATCGGGTGCAAGTGCGCGCCCCGGCGGTTCTCTGCGTCGGTGGCAGCCAGCACGGCACGCCAAAGCTCCGGCGCGTCGTTGGTCTGCACGGTGGTGAAGACGACGCGCTGTCCCGTGGCCCGCGAAACGCTGCCAAGTCGGCCGACTTCGTCCAGGAGCTCGCTGTGCTCCGGCTCCATGCCCTCGAGTTGGCCAATGGTGTTCGCGGGAATCGCCTGCAGGACGGCCCCGCCGGCGTCGCGCATGGCCGTGGCGATCGCGAGCAGTTCAGCCTCAGCCGCGAAAGTGCCCGGCACGCAGTAGCCGGACATCGACTTGTGGCCGATGATTCGGGACGTGCTGAAGCCAAGCGCGCCGGCCCGCACCGCCGCGTCGGCAATGCGCGCCATGGCTTCGAGGTCGTCGGCGCTGGCGGCTTCGCGGGTGATGGCGCGCTCGCCCATCACGTAGAAGCGCAAGGCCCCGTGGGCGAGTTGGGCGCCCACGTCGAGGCTGTAGGCCCGGGTGTCCAGGTAGGACAGGTACTCGGGAAAGGTCTCCCACTCGCCCTAGGGCATGCCTTCGAACAGAGCGGTGCCGGGGATGTCCTCGACGCCTTCCATCAGGTCGATGAGGTCTGCAGCACCCCCCTTGGGAACGGGGGCGAAGCCGACGCCGCAGTTGCCCATGATCGCCGTGGTCACGCCATTGGCTGCCGATCCCTCCAGCCGATCGTCCCAAGTGACCTGGCCGTCGTAGTGCGTGTGCGCATCGATCCAGCCGGGCAGCACCAAGGCGCCATCGGCATCGATCCGCTGCCGGGCGCGGGCGCCTGCCGCGACCTTGCCAACCTCGGCAATGCAGCCGTCGGTCACGCCTATATCCGCGACCTGGGGTTGCGCACCGGTGCCGTCGACCACGGTGCCGCCCTTGATGATGACGTCGTACATGAGTG
>JAPPIX010000063.1:30488-33435 GCA_028820495.1 Gammaproteobacteria bacterium | reverse complement strand
GGGCGGCGACAAAACCCTTCGCTGGGCGACCGTTGCGCGGATTTTCAAACTCGGGGTGCCCATCGGCGCGACCATTTTCTTGGAAATGGCGGTCTATTCGGCAATCAGCGTGTTGATCGCCCGCCTTGGTGTCAGCGAAATGGCGGCACATAGCATTGCCGGCAACATCAACTGGGCCACCTACGTCATCCCGATGAGCCTGGGCAGCGCCGCCGCCATTCGCGTCGGCTTTCACGTCGGTGCCCGCAACCAGGCCGGCGCTGCCCAAGTGGTGTCCACGGCGTTCCGCATCTCCTTGGGCTATGCGGCGGCAGTCAGCGTGCTCCTCGTGGGCCTGCGCTTCATGCTGGTGGGCATTTACACCACGGATGCCGATGTCGCCCTCATCGCCGCCAACCTGATCATCTTCATTGCCGTGTACCAGGTCTTTGATGACGCCAACGCCACCATGGCCGGCGCGCTCCGAGGCTACAAGGACACGCGAGTTCCCATGATCATCTCGCTGATCGGCTATTGGATCATCGCCTTGCCGTTGGGTGCCGTTTTGGCCAACGGCGCCTTAGACCTGCCGACGACGGGCGTGTACGGCTATTGGGGTGGCTTGACCATTGGCATGGCCCTAGTGGCTGTCGCCATGGGGTGGCGCCTGCGCCGCACCAGCCGTGACGCCGCCCTGATCGAACGCTTGGCCCAAGGTTGATTCGGGCCGTGAATGGTCAGGGCGGCTTTGTTTGGGTATATAGAAGGATGATGGGTCAGTAGGAGACCGTCATGGATCAATCTCGCCGTGCGTTTGTTGGACAGGTGGCAGGGGTGTCGGCGCTGGCCGGATTGGCGGATGTCAGCCCAGCCGCGTTGGCCGCGCCGGCGGCTGATCTCGGTTCCGGCCGCGCAGCCGATGATGAAGCCTATTGGCGCTGGGTGGCGGGGGAGTTCCTGACCGCCCCCAACGTGGCCCACATGAACACCGGCACCCGGGGCGTCTCGCCGCGCAGCGTCGTCCAAGCGCAGTTCAACGCCATCAAGAGCTACGACAGCGACTACTTCAGCCACGCCACCTACGCCTGCAACGCCGAGTTCCGTGATCGGCTGCGGGTCAAGCTGGCCGCTTTCATTGGCTGCAAGCCCAACGAGGTGGCGCTGACCAACAACACCACGGAGGGTATGGCCTTCGGCACCTTGGGGCTCGACTTTCGCCCGGGTGACGAGATCATCCACACCAACCACGATCACGCCAGCGGCGTCCAGCCCATCCACCTGTGCGCGGCTCGGCACGGCATCAAGCCGGTGGTGGTGGACCTCCAGGGCGATGCGTTTCATCCGCCGAAGAGCGCGGACGCCATCGTCGCGGCGTTTGAAAAGGCCATGACCAAGCGCACCCGGCTGATCAGCTTCTGCCACGTCAACTACACGGACGGCTGCGTGCTGCCGGTGCGGGAAATCTGCGCCCTGGCCCGGGAGCGGGGCATTCTCACCTTGGTGGATGGCGCCCACCCGCCGGGCATGATGCAGCTGAACGTCGCCGAACTCGGCTGCGACATGTATGCCGGCGCGGGCCACAAATGGCTGTTGGCTTCCATGCTCACCGGCTTCTTCCACATCCGCGAGGACCTTCAGGATCGGGTCTGGCCCCTGGTCTATTCCGGCCCGGTGGCGGGCCGCAACATGTTTGGCCATTCGGTGGACGGCACCGCCAGCGCCGAGCAGGCGGCCACCGCCGCCCGCTATGAAATGCGTGGCTCGCTGGACTTCGCCGCGCTGGCCGCCTTCGATGCCGCGCTCGACTTCCACATCGGCCTGACCCCAGCCGCGATCGAGGCCCGGGACCGGCACCTGGCGGCCCGGGTGAGGGAGGGTCTAAGGGCCATCGACGGCGTCCAAGTCCATGTCTCCGACGACCCGGCCCTGAGCTGCGGCCTGGTCTCGTTCCACGTCGAAGGCGTCGAACCCAAGGCCGTGAACCAACGGCTGTGGGAGCGCCACCGCCTCTACATCCGTGACGTTGCCCACCCGGAAATCGATTGGAACGTCAATCGAGCCTCCCTGCACATCATGGTGCACGGCGGGCATGTGGATACCTTGCTGGGTGGCATCCAGGAAATTGCCCGCGAGGGACGGGCCTAGGGCTAGGTCGGTCCCATTGTGACGCTGATGAGTGAAGCTGGCTCCGTTCATCGTTGGCTCTTTTGGTCTGCCGGGAGGCTAAAGCCACTCGTCTAGATGCTGCTGCCCGATTATCGCCATGATCTCGACTGTCTCACTGCCAATTCGGTAGTAGATGCTGTTATTTCGGAACACGCTGCGGCGGTAGCCGGAGCGAATGTGGTCAATCGCTGGGTATTGCATTGGATTGGCTGCAATCGCAGCGAAGCGCTCGTGAAGGTCCCGCTGGTAGTTGTCTGCGGCTTCGATTCCCCACTGTTGCACCCCGTAAAGCCAAAGGCGGTACAGGTCGGACTCCGCTGCTGGTGCGAGCCTATAAGTAACCATCTCGACGGGCCTTCTCCTTGAACCCGTCGAGCAGTTCCTCGGCCGATTTTGCCACCCAGCCGTGCTCCAAAGCGGAGAGTTCAGAGGCCTTCAGTCGGCTGCGGATCGCTTCAATCTCCCGAGCTCTTCGGATCAGGTCGTTCAGTACTTCACTACGGCTTGAAAACTCCTTGCTGTTGATTTGCTCTTGAATCCATTTTTCGTTCGGTTCGCTGATCGACAGACTTGCCCGCTTTGCCATATGGGATACCCTCACATGTGCGCTGTAGTTCTGATGCAATATTACATCACGAAATCGTTCGGTGGTCGATCAGCATAGCGGCACTCAACTTTCCAAGCGCATGCGAGCGTTGATGTACTTCCGTGAATTTGGGTAGTTCTTTAGCGCGTGCCATACAGCGGTATTCACGTTGTCGCTTAAGCAGGGCGGCTCTTCGTCGCGATAGAATGCCAGCAG
>JAPPIX010000063.1:0-30388 GCA_028820495.1 Gammaproteobacteria bacterium | reverse complement strand
GATCTGATGGCACGCCCCATGACTTGGGACGGCATCGCAACCGCGGCGCAGGAACTCGAAGCGCTCGGATTCTCCGGGATGCTGTTCACGGAAGCCGTCCAAGTGCCGTGGATGTCGATTGCCGCGGCCGCCAGGGCGACGACCACGCTGGAACTGTCAACCGGCATCGCCGTGGCCTTTCCGCGCAGTCCCATGATTTCCGCGCAGGTCGCTTGGGAGCTGGCCCGCGAGACGCGCGGACGATTCAGGCTCGGCATCGGCAGCCAAGTCAAGGGTCACGTAACCCGGCGCTACAGTTCACTGTTCGACAAGCCCGCCGCGCAGATGCGCGACTATGTGCAGGCGTTTCGCGCCTGCATCGCCGCCTTCCGGCGGGAGGCGAAGCTTCATCACGAGGGGCCCTACTACCCCATGAACCTGTTGCCCCGGGAGTTCGCCCCGGCGCGCCACGACTACGAAGACATCAAGCTCGACATCTCTGCCGTCGGGCCGCTGATGTGCCGGCTGGCCGGTGAACTGGCCGACGGCCTGCACGTGCACCCGATGCACTCGCTGCACTACATCCACAACCGCCTGTTGCCCGCGGTGGCTAAGGGCGCCGAGTTGGCTGGGCGTGATGCCGCCGAGATCGACCTGATCGTTCCAGCCTTCGCGGTAGCTGGCGACAGCCCCGAGGAACGGGCCCCCATGCTTGAGCGCGCCCGCATGCAGGTGGCCTTCTACGGATCCACGCCGAACTATCATTTCCAGTTCGACGATCTCGGCTACACCGGCACCACCCAAACCTTGAACGAGCTCATGCGCAAGGGCGACAGCGCCGCCATGGCCGCCCAGATTAGCGATGAGATGCTGGAGCACTTCGTGGTGGTCGGCCGCTGGGACGACATCGCTGATCAGTTGATCGAGCGCTACCGGGGCATTGCATCGAGGCTGGCCATGTACCTGACCGCGGAAGCCATGCACCGCAACCCGGCGACGGCTCCAAAGTGGGGGGAGGTGGCCCGCGCCGTCCTTAAGGCGCCGTAGAAGTGATCCTGCCCGTTCTACAGCTCGACCTTGAGCGATACCCCGTAAGTTCGTGGATCCTGATAGGCCACTAAGCCGAAAACCCCAGGCGCGTCGAAGACGCTGTCGATGTAGCGTTCATCGAAAAGGTTCTGCGCCCATAGGCCGATGGACCAAGGTTGCCCGGTGGGTGCGAATTCCACGTTTAGGTCCGCGAGGTGGGTCGGCTGAATTTCGGCGCGGGCCGTGTTGAACAGGCTGGTGTTGTACTTTTTGCCCGTGTACTTGTACTGAAAGTTCACCGACAGCTGCCCCCGGTCGGCGATCATGAAGTGGGCATCGAAACCCAGGTTGACGGTCCACCCAGGCGCGTTCTGCAGATCCTCGCCCGACAGGTCAAACAGCGTCCCGGTGGCGTCGGGCGTCATGAACTCCTCGTACTCCGCAGTGAGATAGCCAATCGCGGCATTGAGGCTCAGCCACTCCGAGGGGAGTGCCAGAACTTCGATCTCCACGCCCGTGGTCTCGGCCTTCGCGGCATTGAGGATGGTGTTGCCGTTGACGGTGTTGCCGAACTGGTCCTCGATGAAGAAGATCTGGGCGAGTTGAATGTCGTCGTACCAGTTGTGGAAGACCGCTATGTTGGTGCGCAGGCGGTTGTCCAGCCACTGCGCCTTGAGGCCGGCCTCGATCATGTCAACGAACTCGGGGTCGTAGGGGCCCAAGTCTTGAGGAATCCCGATGCGCCCGGTGAAGCCCCCCGACTTGAAGCCGTGGGCGTAGGTCAGGTACCCCATGACATCGTCAACGAGGTCGTACTCGACCCCGACTTTGGCCGCAACCTCGGTCCAACTCTCCGAGTCGCTGTTGGCCGTCACCCCGATCAGCAGCTCATTGGGACCGGTTTCGGCGTTGTCGCCCGGGCCGCGGTGTTCCGCCATGCCCCTCAAGTCAACCCAGATCGGAATGTTGGCGTCCGCGCTGGTCTTCTCATCATGCACGCGAATGCCAGCCTGCCCGCGAAAGCGGTCGCTGAAATCGACATAGGTGTGCAGGAACGCGGATATGATCTCCGTGTCCCAGTCGTTCTGGGTCAATTGCCGCAGGCCAGGGGCTGCGAACTGGATCCGGAAATCCTGAAAGTGATCCCAGCTGTAGTCCGCGTAGAACACGCCGATCATGGTTTCCCAGTTGTCGGCGACCGCGAAAGTGTTGCGAATCTCCTGGGTGAATTGATCGCCCCGGGTACGACGGTCGGTGTCGTCGAGAAACACCGGTGTCCAGTCCTGGTCGGTGAATTCGCGCAGCTTCCAGTCCTTGTAGCCGGTAATCGAGGTGATCGTGCCCATGGGCGTGTCCCAGTTCATGATCAGGGTGCCCGAGTAGGAATCCAGATCCGCGCGGTCGGGAATCTCCGTTCCACGCGCGGAATAGTATTTGCCGGGGGCTTTGCAGCGCTTGCCCGGAGTGAGGCAGGGAGACCGGTACATGGGCAGTGCGGCGCCGGGCAGGATCGACCCCTCGGGAACATGCAGGGCTTCGCCGGGAACCGAGCCGTTGATGTTGTGAGGCGTGCCGTCCCGGTGCGCGGAATACTCGCCGATCAACGTGAGGTCGAACCGGTCGCTGCCTTCCCACAGGAGGCTCATGCGCAGCGCCGTGCGGTCCTTGTCGCCAATGGGTTTGTCGTCCACCACGTTGGTGATGAAACCATCCCGCTGGTGGTGGCTCAGGGCCACTCGGAGGGCCAATTCGTCTTGGATCAACGGCAGGTTAATGGCGCCCCGCACGTCGACGCGGTCGTAGTTGCCGTAGCTGGCGTAGGCATCGAAGCTCCGCTCATCGGTCTGCGGTCGCCTTGAAACGGCTTGAATGACGCCACCCGTGCTGTTGGCGCCGAACAACGTGCCTTGGGCTCCGCGCATCACCTCGATGCGTTCTATGTCGTAGGTGTCGAGCAGCGAGACCATGTTGAAGAACTGCGGCACCTCGTCTTGGGTAACCACCACCGTGGTGCCGCCGTAAGGATCCGGCTCGATCACGCCCATGCCGCGAATGTTGAACACGGCGCCATGGGGCGTGTTCGAAAAGTTCTGGATCTGCACGTTGGGAATGTAGCCGCGCATGCCCTGGATGGTAACCGCTCCAAGCGCGTCGAGCCGTTCGCCGGACACCGCGGTCACTGCGACAGGCACGGACTGAATGCTCTCCTCCCGCCGCTGCGCGGTCACCATGACTTCCTCGATCTGGCCCGCTGCGGCGCTTTCCGAGGTCGTTTCAGCGGATTCCTGGGCCCCGGCCAACAGGGGGCCGAGCAAGGCCAGACAAGCCACTCCAGTTCGAATGGTTTTCATGAATGCTCTCCTCATTTGGTTCTATCCCATCATGGTTGCAAGACTGATTGCATCGGGCTAAGCCGCGGCTATCTTAAGCGCGAAACATAGGCAAAGGACTCATCCTGATCGTCTATGCGGCCACGAGCCAAATCCTTGAAAAACGAGCCTTCCCAGTCAACGGTTGAGGGTTCGTTGCGGTTCCAGTCCATCACGTACAGGCGGTGGGCGATTTTCCACGCCCCGTTCCGGCGTTCAAAACGATCGAGATAGCGGCCCCCGACCATGGCCGCCGCCATGCCGTCCTCTGTTTCGGCATCGATGAAAGTCAGGTTGTACGACTCGACCACGGCGCTGTCGGGGCCGGTGAACTCAATCAGCGCGTGATCGACGCGATGGGTTTGTTGCCGAACGCCGATGGACGCATCGAAGGGGCCGATGAACTCGGCGAACTCCCAAGCATCGCCGTTGAAGATGCCATGGTCGTCCGTGGCGCCCTCGTGGTAGGCGGTCTTCAGCAATTCGGCATCCAGCCGGTCCACGCCGCGGCAATACCGCATGAGACAGTCGTAGATCGCCTGTCGGTCCTTGAAACGGTCGATTTCCTCCTGGCTGACGCTCATGGCGGTCATCAGAGGCCGTAAACCGGGTCGTCTTTTCCCCTGCAGCCGCGAGCGCGCAGCTCGCCGTACATGCCTTCCTCCCACTCGGATGAGTTGGGCTGGTTTTGATTCCAGTCCATGACGAAGGCGCGGTGTGAGATTTTCCAAGCGCCGTCGCGGCGCTCGTAGCGGTCGAGATAGCGGCCGACGAGGAGCGTGTCCACCAACTCGCCGGTCTCCCGAGAGGAAAGGTAGGCAAATACGTAAATCTCCCCGGCAGCGCGGTCGCCGTCCACCGTGATCAGTTGATTGCCGAGGCAGTGAAACGTGCGCTCCATGGTGCGCAGGTGCGCGAATGTGTTGTCAACGAAGCCGCTGGCCGGGCCGTTGTAGGTGCCGAATGCGATGGTGGCGTCGTCGTGAAAGATGCGGGGCAGCAAGTCGGCGTCGATGCGGTCCACCGCGCGGCAATAGAGCATGCAGACGTCACGGATTGCCTGCTTGTCGATCGCTTGCCGCAGTTCCCGGTCCGATGCAGCGCTCACTTAAGCCTTCTCCCGCTTGGTCCGAGTTTCAGTGTACGCGAGTCACAGTTCACAGGTAAACGCTCACAGCCAACGCCCTCCTTGATCAGAAAGATCTGTGAGCAGACGTCGAGTCGGAGGTTGCCGTGGTTCCGGGCGAAGCTTAGGGTAGATGTCATCTCAGCCATTTGCCGAATGAATGCCATGCAGGAGAAACGCATGAGTGCCTTGGACAGGTTGCGGGAAGAAGCCATCAAGCCGCTGGAGGAGGCCCACTCCCTGTCGTTTACCGCCTACACGGATGAATCGGTGTACGCCGAGGATGTGAAGAAGATCTTCCATGACGAGTGGGTCTTCGCGTGCCAGGAGCCGGAGCTCGGCAGGCCCGGCGACTACTTTGCCATGACGCTCGCCGGCGAGCCCATCAGCGTCATCCGCGGCCGGGATGGCCAACTGCGGGCGCTCTCGAACGTCTGCCGCCACCGGGGCACGCCGCTGCTTGACGAGGGGTTCGGAACCGTCGCCAAGTACGTCACCTGTCCGTACCATGCTTGGTCGTACAACCTGGCCGGCGAACTGCAAGCCATCCCCTACAACGAGCTCATCGCGGTGGACCGGGAGCGCCATCGCTTGCCGCAGTTTCAATGCGGTGTATGGAACGGCTTGGTCTTCGTGCATCTCGGCGACGCCCCCAAGCCGCTCGGCGAACGGTTTGCCCACATGGCGGACTACTTCACCGAGTTCGAGGTGGGGAGGTTCGACAGGGCCTCGAGCGGCGAGCCGCAGCTCTGGGACGCCAACTGGAAGCTGGTGATGGAGAACGCCATGGAGAGCTACCACCTGTTCAGGGTGCATGAACCGACGCTTGAGCGCGTCTCGCCGACCCGGGGCGCCCACTATTTGGCGGGCAGCTCGGAGTGGTCGCTCACCGGCGGTTCGCTCACCACCGGGTGGAAGCGCATCGACCGCCACTACGTGCTTCTGTCCATGGCGCCTTCGTTCGTGGGCATTCTCACGAACGGCAACCTCGGCTGGCTGTCGGCCCACCCGACCGGCCCGGCTCAAACCATGATCCGTTCCGGGGTCATTGGCACTGGGAAGGGCACCCGCAGCGACAGCGCCTCGGAGCAGTTCGCCAAGGCCTTCTTCGAAGAGGACCGGCTCATCTGCGAGCGCGTCCAGAAGGGCATGAGCGCCGTCAAGGGCCGTGGCGGCAAGCTGGTGGACTTGGAGCGGGTGGTGACCGACTTTCACCAGTTCCTTGCCACGCGGCTGTTCGATCTGCCGCCGACGGCGTTTTACGAGGAGCCGGAAGCGCGCGCCACCAGGAACTGAGGGAACATCGTGGGGAGTGGTGAGGCACGAACGATCTTCCCGGGTCAGCACTGAACGCATGGCCATCAGCGGACTCACGCGAGCCAGCTTCGCCGCATCGGGCATCGTCGGCGGGTTGGTTGCCAACGGCGTGTCATTCTTCCTGCTGAAACTCGTGGTTCTTTGGCACGCTGATGGCCGTGGCCATGTATGCGTGGTGGTTGGCGGACAAGCCGGGGGAGCCGGTCGGAGGCGGCGTTCTGCGCGCCGAAGGCTATGTGGACGCCGGGCTGGTGGCCGCCGTGATCGTGCTCTTCTGCCTGGCGCTGGCCGCCTTCGGGACCAGGCACCACATCCCGGCGTTGGCGCCGCCGCCCAAGGCAGGCTCCCTGGGCCGCATGTGGCGTGAGGGTGCCGCGACCTTAGGTGATCGCAACTTCCTGGCCATGGTCGCGAGCGGCCTCGCGGGAGCGGCCGCGGTGGGCACGACCACCGCCCTGTGGGCCTACATGCAGCCCTACTTCTGGGGATTCAGCTCGGATCAGAGCAGCCTGATTCTCGCCGCCCAGCTCCTGTCGGCGGTGCTGGCCTTTGTGCTGCTGCCCCTGTTGACCCGGGGCCGGGACAAGAAGCCGATACTCGTCGGCATATCGGTGGCTGCCCTCGGCGTCGGCAGCGGCCCCGTGCTGCTGAAGCTCCTGGGCTGGTTTCCGGCCACGGGTTCGGACGCGCTCTTCCTCACCATGATGGTGGCTGGCGTGATCCAGGTGATGCTCGTGGTCATGTCCAGCGTGTTGACGGGATCGATGGTGGCGGACATCGTCGAGAGCCGGGCGGTCGTGACCGGGCGCCGGGAAGAGGGGCTGTTGTTCTCCGTGCTCTCTTTCATCGGCAAAGTGGCCACTGGCGTTGGCGTCTGGGCCGGCGGCATCATGCTGGCCCTCATTGACTTCCCCGCCGACACGACGGCCATTGCCGTAGCGCCGGAAGTCGTCGAGCGTCTGGGCTGGCTTTATGGCCCCACCTTGGCCGTCTTCTACCTGCTTTCCATCCTGGCCTTGCTCTTCTACCGACTCGACCGTGCGACCCATGCCACCAACCTCGCCACGCTGAAACGAATGCAAACGGTCCTTCCTTGAAACTACGCCCCGGCTGACGCACCATGCTCCGGTCGAACCGAAGGGAATCTAGGCGCCACAGATGAAATCACTGACTCGTTTTGCCGTCGCCGTGCTGCTGATGGCCTCGCCGTGGGTGCATTCGGCGGAACTGGCCGGGCTCGGAACCGTCACCTTTCCCACATCCGCCAGCGGCCCTGCCCAGGATCACTTCCTGCGCGGCGTCACCATCATGCACAGCTTCGGTTGGAAGGAGGCCCGCGCCGAATTCCAGGCAGCGCAACGGTTGGCTCCCGATTTCGCCATGGCCTACTGGGGCGAAGCACTCTGCTACAACCATCCGCTGATCGGCGAGTGGGATGTCGAGACGCCCAGAGCCGTGCTGAACCGTTTGGGCGACACCCCTGAGGCGCGCCTCGCCAAGGCGCCCACGCATCGGGAGAAGGGCTTCGTCCGGGCCGTGGAAGCGCTGTTCCTCGGTGACGGCGACACCCTGGCGCGGCGGCGCGCCTACATGGAGGTGATGCGTGACCATTACGAGGCCTATCCCGATGACGAGGAAGTGGCGGCCTTCTACGCGCTGTCGCTGCTGATGTCCGCGGGCCGGCGGGAGGGCGCCATGCGCAGCAACGTGCTGGCCGGCGCGGTCGCCATGCAGTTGCTTGACCAAAATCCCAATCATCCCGGGGCGGCCCACTACACCATCCATGCCTTCGACGACCCGGTGCACGCACCGCTGGCCCTGCCCGCCGCGCACGTCTTCGCCCGCATCGCCGAAAAGGTGTCCCATGCCCGGCACATGCCCTCCCACATCTTCATTCAGCGGGGTATGTGGGACCAAGTCTCGGCATCCAATCAGTCCGCCTTTGATGCGGCCGTCGATGCTTATGAGCCCGGCGACCGGCTGGGCGACATGGTGCACTCCCTCGACTGGGGCCAGTACGGCGATCTGCAGCGCGGTGACTACGAGCGCGCGGCGCACTGGATCGAGCTCATGGAAGGCATCGCCGAACGAGCCGGGGACAACCCCATGGCGGCCACGATGCTGGCGGGGGTCAAGGCCCGTTACGTCATCGAGCGAGAAGCCTGGCAGCCCCAACCGATCACGGACCAGACCGAAGCGACCGAACTGCTGGCCATCGGCCTTGGCGCCGCTCATGCTGGCGATTTCGACCTAGCCGAACAGGTCGCCAACCGGCTTGCCCAAAAGGCGGAGGAAGCCGCAGCCCAGGGCGGTGCCCGCTTGTACTACTCGCTCGCCGAAAAACCCCTGAAGGTCATGAATAGGGAGGTGGTCGGGCTACTGGAAATCGCGCGCGGAAACGCGGAGGCGGGCATGGCGTTGTTGAGCGAGGCCGTTGACATCGCCGAAACCATGCGCCCGCCCAACGGCGCGCCGAACCCTCTGAAACCCCCTCACGAACTCTACGGAGAGGCGCTGCTCGCCGCTGGCCGCCCCGAAGAGGCGCTGGCCGTGTTTGAGCGGTCCCTCCAACGCATGCCCAACCGTCCCCTGTCACTGCGCGGGCTGGCTCGTGCCCATGCAGCGCTCGGCAATGCCGCGGAGGCCCGCAAGGCCTACGCACGGCTGGAATCGGGCTGGCTCGGCCGGGAGGTCGCTTGGCGGCAGGAAGCGGCCGGATACGTCGCCGGAGCCGAGCCGTCGGAGTAGCGAACCGCGTATCACTCGCCCATTGCACGGAATTCAGGCCGCTGCCCGAGGCTCGCATCTGAGACGACTTCATCGCGAAACAGCCTGGGGTAGTAGTAGTGCCTCAGGGCGGCGTGAAAGTCGCGCACTCGTTGTTCATAGGCGAGCGAGTCCATCATGCTCGTGCCTGCAATGCCTTGCAGGGTGCGCGTCAAGAGTGCGGGCGGTGACAGCCAGGCGAGCGTTCCAGCAAGCCGGTCACGCCTGATGCGCCCTTCGCGATAGGCCCGCGACAGCGGCTCGGCGGTCTGGTCGCCGACTTGCTGAAAGGCGTAATACCATTTCCATTCGAATGCCAGGCCGACTTCCGTGTAGTCCGCCCATTCGGGATGGCGCTCAACGAAGGGCTCCATGGTCGCCGGCTTGGGCAAATCCCAAGCGTCGTTCACCGCCTCCCTTTGGGTCAGCATGATTTCGCCGTCGTCCGGCAGTGGCACGGCGGCTTCCACCGAACTCTCGATGGCTGCCGGGACGACCACGGCAAGCGCCAGCCACGCGCCGATAAGCGCAGTCAGGTTGACCGGGCTGCTCCAGCCGAAGCGGTCGATCACTGCGCAAACGCCCCACCAGAATCCGATGTGCAAGGCCACGATGAGGCTGGCAAGCGCGAGCTTCGAAACGCCCGCTCCGGCCAGCAAACCGCCGGCCCAAAGTGGAACGATCAAGCACAGCGTCAGTGCGCCAATCCGCAAAATCGCTCGCCCAAGCCAAGGACTGCCCGGGCTCGCCGCCGTTGCGCTAAGCAGTTCGTAGCGTCCGGCAGTGCGCTCCCTGGAACGCAGGTCATGCAACAGTAGGATCAGCATCAACGGAGCCAGCATGCTCGCGGCAAACGCGAAGTCGAAACGGCCAATCAGGGCAAAGTCGGGATTGTCCGCGTCGGTTTCGTAAATCTGTCCTTCCAGGGCGAGCGCGCGGATACGGTGCTTCCAAGGCGAGGTGTCGCGCTGGCCGAGTGCGGCAAACGCAAACTCCGGCGGCGAATCGTAGGTCAGGTGGAACGTGTAGTAGGCCACGTCGCCCCAGTCTTGGTACAGACCCGTCAACACTGCCCGTTCGGCGCGGTCGATTTCGATCAATTCGTCCAGGACGGTTCGTTGCGCGGCGACTTCGCGCAGGCCAAGAAACACCGACAGGCTCGCGATAAGCACCGCGATCCCCAGCCAGAGCAACGCCGCCCGGTCTTTCGCAAGAAACTGGAGTTCCCGTACCGGTCCGCTCATGGCTGCATCCTCCGCGCAGCCAGCGCGCCAATGGCTGTGAGCATCACAAGCCAGGCGAACAGCATGGCTGCGGGTGTGCTGGCGAGCGCCAGGCGTTCACTGGTCGCGGCGGGCTCGAAGGAGAACTCGTCGAGCACCTTCCAGTTTTCGGCCGACATGCGAGTGCGTTTTGAGGCCTCGGCATCAATGTTGCGATTGATGTCATCGCTGTAGGCGAGCTGCTCGGCGTGCACGCGATTGAGGCCCTGCACGAAATCGAAGCGTACGGCTTCGGCTTCGCGCAGGAAACGATGGTGGGTTGCAAGGTCGGTCCCCGACAGTGCGCGGGAGCCTGCCGCGACCGCCACGGCTGGCGACAGCCAGCCAAAGGCGGCGGCGACCCGGGCTTGGCCCGCTTCGAGCGCCATGCGCTCTTCGGCATGCCGGTTCATCACCTCCGTCAAGTCCGCTTCCGCGGCTTGAGAAACGACGCCCCGGAAATTGACCGGCAAGTCTTCCACCCGAGTCACATCGTATTGCGCCAGCAGGTTTGCTTGAAGCTGCTGGAAGCCCGGCGCGCCGGCATCGTGGCCATCGCCGACTTCGCGCAGCTCGGCCTGCATGTTGAGATCCGTCTCTATCTTGCCCGGCACGGGAATGGCGGTACTCGCGGACTCGACTGCAAAGCGCGGGACGATCAAAGCGGTGCCCAACCAGAACAGGGCCAGTATGCCTAGGGCGAGGCTGCGAGAGCGGGCCAAGCTCGATACGAGCAGTATGAGACTGCACCAGACGAGCAAATAGAGGGCGTAGAGCGTCAAGACGCCGAGGCTAGCGAGCGGTGCAGCGCCCTGCGTGATGGCATAGGCGCACATGACGGCAAGCGGCAGCAACAGCGCAAGCGATACGCCCGCAAGGGCAGTCCCCTTGGCGGCGTAGAGCTGAGTTCCCGTCACGCCCTGCGCGAGCAGCGGCACCAGCGTGTTCTCCTCGCGCTCGCGAATGATCAGGCCATGACCGATGGCGATCAGCAGCAAGGGCAGGAACAACTGATAGGCAAGCGCGGTCGTCAAATCCTCAAATCCGCCGAGTTCGGCGCTCGCCCTCGCATCGGCGAACATGGGGGTGTTTTGTTGGTGGCCTTCCAGGAACATCGACTGTCCGGTGACCGAGTCCACCCCGGGGTCGATCATCGAAAGCGGCGGGGGGACGCGAAACACGTAGTGCCCGTAATGCACCATGCGATGCGGGTGGCGATCGGGCTGGGATAGGAAGGTCTGTTCGGCAACCGCCTGCTGTTCCGCGCGCCCGTGGTGCTCCTCGCTCATCCTGAGCGCGGTGACAACGCTCGTCGAGGCCAGCAACAGCGCGAAGACCAGCAACGTGCAGAGCGCCAGCCGCGACCTCAGCCATAGCTGCCATTCCGCCTGAGCGATGGTGAACAGCCCGCTCATAGTGCTGCTGCGTGCGTGGTGAAGGCGGCATGTACCGCCTCGGTGTCAATACGGTCCATGCCGGATGGCCGGTCGAAGGTGCCGACCAGTTCGCCCTTGTGCAGAAGGTGGATTCGGTCGGCGACATGGCAGGCGCCGTACACATCGTGGGTCACCAGCAAAATGGTTCGGCCGCTTTCGGCAAGGTCCCGGACCAGCCGATTGAAATCGTCGATTGCCGCGGGGTCGAGGCCGGAGGTCGGCTCGTCCAGAAGCAGAATCGGCGCCTCTCTCAGGATCGCCATGGCAATCGCCACCTTTTGGCGCATGCCCTTGGAGTAGGTTTGCATGCGCGCCTCGCGCGCCTCGGCCTGCAAGGCCACCCGGTCCAAGGCGGCATCGAGCGCTTGCCGGTGCGTGCCTGCCTTGGCGAGGGACAGGAAGTAGCGGAGATTCTCATAAGCGTTCAGGTGGCCATACAAGGTGGCTGCCTCGGGCAAGTAGGCGATGGCTTGCCGGGCAGCGTTTGCGTCTTCGCTCACGGTGCGTCCCTGAACGTGCGCGCTTCCCGACACGGGCGATAGGAAGCCGAGGAAGGTCAGCAAGGTGGTTGACTTGCCGGCCCCGTTGCCACCCAGCAAGGCATGAACTTCGCCTTGCTCTATGCTGAAGGAGACGTCCTTCAGCACCTGCGCCCCGGATCGTTCGACGCTGAGCGCTTTCGCCATAAGCATGGTCATTGTTTGTAACTCCGAGTCTGGTCGATAACAGGATTTAGAAGTAACTCAGCCAAGGCCTGTTGCGCTTCTCGCAATGCTTGTAGGCTGCGAAAGCGCTCGCAATGGGGTAGTGCGCCAGGGCCAAGGCGATGGTGCCCACCCAGATCCACGCAACGCTGCTCAAGCCGAAACGTTCCCCTTGTGTTGGGCCAAACACGAGGAACAGAACCCAGTAGGCCGCCAACAGCACATATAAATGCACGACATAAATGAACATGGGCACCGAGCCAAAATCCCGGATCGCCCCCAACAGCTTGTTTCCTCCGCGGATTGACTCCAGCCATGCCAGGAGCAAAAGACCGGCGCCCAACGTGATCAACAGGAAGTTGAGCGAAGGCGGATACTTGGTGAAGTTGAGGAACGACATGATGGTCGTGGCGGCCGTCTGTTGCGCTGACCACGGCAGCGCCTCCCCATAGAGGTTGAAGCCTCGGAGCAAGAGCATGAGCGCCAAGCACGCCGCGCCCAAGCCAATCAGTGCTTGCCATCGTGTCAGTGCTGATGTTGACGCTGCATACAAGGGGCCTGCGCAGTAGCCGAGCAGAATGACGCCAAACCACGGCAGCGCGGGATACGAAACGTTGATGGTCAGCCCGCCGACCTGCCCAAGATCGTTGGGCTCGATCAGTATGGTCCACAGCACATGGCCGACCCCGCCTGGTTCAAAGTTGATCAGCCCCAAGGTGTGGTATCCAAACACAATCAAGAGTCCCAAAGCACCGATCAGCCAGTAGGGAAGTTTGCAAGCCAGCGAAAGACCAATCATGCACAGGCCGATGGCCCAGAGCACCTGCAGGAAGAGGAATGAGGGGTAGGTATCCGCCCAGACCAGATAGTAGAGCACCATCTCGATCAAGATGATGACCATTCCCCGCTTGAACAAGAACTCGCTGGGGGACCGATACCGGCCTTCGCCGGGGTGCGCGTACAGCCATGCCGAGAGCCCGGCGAGAAATATGAACACCGGCGCGCACAGGTGGGTCAGGTAGCGCGTGAAGTACAGGTCGGCGTCGATGGAGTCGAACATCGGATCGCCCGTTCGGGTGTGCATGTAGAAGCGCTCACGAACGTGATCCAGCATCATCAACAGGATGACCAGGCCGCGCAGGATGTCGATCGATGCGATCCGGGATGCTGCGGGGCTTTCGTTGGTCATGGTTGAAGGTGCAGGTAAGGATTCGGGCTAGGGTGCAACCAGTTAAGGTCACACCCTAGGCCTAACGAGGGGATGCCTAAGACTAACAAGTGGACGGTCCCCGGCCTGAAAGTTGGCTCATGCGAAAGCCTCTTCCCGCGATCAAGAAAAAGAGCCCGGCTAGAAGGAATAGGACGCCGTCACGCGGTAGCGGCGCGGCGCGCCTGGCTCGACCCATACATCCGCATACGAATTGGTGTAGTACGTCTTGTCAAAGGCGTTATCCAAGTCAAAGCGAATGGCGAACCGCTCCGTGGGCGCGATTTGGGCAAAGAACCGTGCGGTGGTGTAGCTCGGCAAGTTGAAGTCAAAGCCAGCGAACCCCTGCCGCTTATCCGTGTGTTGAAGGCCGGCACCCGCCTGCGCGGGCATGCCGCCCACCTCGAAGCTTTGGCTGACCTGCAAGCTCACCTGATGCTTGGGCGAGTTGATGAGCGGGTCACCGTCCTCGATGGCCACGCCCCAGTCAGCCTCGATACTGTTGGTGGTGAATTCGGCGTCGGTGTACGCGTAGGAAAACCACAGATTGAAGCCAGACTCGAACGCAAGGTTGGCGTCCGCTTCAAAGCCGCGACTGCGCGCTTTGCCGGCATCGTGGGAAGACCAGAAGTCGCACTCCGAGTCGTTCACCAACATGTTGCTTTGGTCCACTTGGAATGCCGAAACCGTGAGCGAGCCGGAGACCCCTTCAGCGAATTGCGCCGCATCCAACTTCAGCCCGATTTCCGCAGACTCCGTGATGTTGGGCGAGTGCTGATTGCCCTGGCAGTCAAATCCCGCTTGTTGGCGAAAGCCTTCGCCGTAGGAAGCGTAGAGGCTGGTACCCTCGTTGACCAAGTACACCACGCCAAACTGCGGTGAGACGCGGTCATCCGTCGAGGTGGCGGTTGTGGCGGGAACCGCGCGCAGGTTGGTCAAGTCGTGGTCAAAGTCATCCCAGCGCAAGCCTAGCCGAACCTGCAGCCGGTCGGTTAGGTCGATCTGGTCTTGGATGTAGATGCCGACGCCTTTCAGATCTTCCGCTCGGTTGGTGTTTGGGCCAGGCACCGGTTGGGGAGACTGGCCATAGACGGGATCGAATACGTCCAGGAAGAGATAGGCTGCCGGATCGAGCGTGTTGATGTCCGTGCTCGCCGGAAACCACCCCGGCCGGTAACGCTGGATAAACCAATCGAGTTCGAAACGGTCGTAGTCGGCGCCCGCCAGCAGCCGGTGGCGAAGCGAGCCGGTATTGAACTCGCCGGCAACCTCGGCGCGGGCTACGAAGTAGTCCGAATCAAACTCTCGATAGCGGAAAAACCGTGACAGGGTTCGACCATCCAGGAAATAGGTCTGGCGTCCGCCGAAGTTGGTTTCGGATGCGCCGCCCTCAAAGGAGGTGTCCCTGTACCCAAGGCCGACCAGCAGGCTCCAGCTATCGGAGAAGTTGTGTTGGGCTTCGAGCTGATGGCCTAGCACCTCGGTCTCGATGGGCCCGTCGCCGGGCTCGCCAACGAAGGTGGTGCGCGGCGTGAAACCGTAGGTCTCGGAATAGGCGACACCCCGGTCAAAGGGAATCTCCTGCTCCGTGTACTCCATTTCGTAGGTCACGCTGGTTGCCTCGGAGAGATCCCAGGTGACCGACGGATAAAAGCCCACGCGCTCGGTCTCAACGGTGTCCCGGAAGCTGTCCGCATCCTCGTAGAACCCGACGATGCGCAGCCCCAACTCGTCATTGGTGCCTGACGTGGTTTGGACATCCCCTTCAAAACGCATCTGATCCCAGCGCCCGTAGGTGGCGCGGAACTCTCCCGTCCGTTCAAACTGCGGCCGCTTGGTGATCAGGTTGACCGTGCCGCCAGGCTCGCCGCGTCCGAACAGCGCCGAGCGCGGCCCTTTGAGCACTTCCACGGACTCAATGCCGGCCAAGTCCCTTGGACCGGCGAATCCGCGGCCGGCGTTGAATCCGTTGACCAGAAATCCGCTGGGCAGGTTGATGTCTCCCGCGAAGCCGCGAACTGAAAAGGCGTTCCACAGACCGCCAAAGTTGTTTTGCCGGGCGACGGATGCCGCTAGGTCCAGCGCATCATTGAGGTTGATCGCGCCGACTTGGCGAAGCAGCTCCTCTTCAATGGTCTGGTCCGCCGAGGGCTTTTCGAGATCGTCGAAGTTTCCCTGGTAGGCGCGGCGCTTGCCGACCACGAAAACCTCCTCCACGAGTTGTTCGGCGGCGTCTGTCTGCGTGGTTTGTGCCGCGATGGGCAGCGCGTAGCAATAAGTGAGTGCGGCAGCGAATGCGAGCGCCACCGGCTTGGATGTGTGTTGGGTCATTTTTCTCGATCCATAAACGTATGAAATGCCGCAAAGACAGCAGCGCAACGCGCAAACGCCCTCAGCGGCGCAAGGAAATCAAGGCGGTTTAGATCGAGGGAGGGCCTGTAGGCGGAGGTCGGATCGAGTGCTGGCGCTTTAGCGGTGCTTGTCCCGCAGATTGAGATGCAGCGGAGTCCAAGGCGATGAACGTTGAAGCCGTGGGTCTGGCATCCGAAACGAGCCCTTCCTGCTCATCGTTCAGGGTCGCTAAGCAAGCAACGCCGTTGTGCTCATGGTGATCCGTGCCGAATTCACTCGCATGGGCAACGGAGAATGCTTGCCCGACCAAGAATAGGACTATCCCGAGCCTTGGTATCCAGTGGTGCTGAGTGATTGGCGACATGGCGGCGCAATTCTGCACGATTTGGGTCCCGATACAACACTCCCGCCAACTCCCGGTCTCGTTGATGGCGCAGTGATGGGCGAAGCGACCGGGTTAGATTCTGATCAACGAAGTGCCAATCAAAGCGAGGCACTCCAGCACCTCAGCGTCGTCCGGAATGGAATCGCCATACACCATATCTCTGAAACTGCCTTGGAATTCTGACCGCACTTGGTTCCAGAGGCCCCTTGCGTCGGCGACGATGGCGGCTTTGCTGAGTGACGGGGACAACCACGCGTGGGCGCCCGGCATGGACGCTCGGTCAGACTCCCTGACCTCGACCATCAAGTCGACAAAGGCATCGCTGGCAACGAATTGCTGGTAGTCGTCAACGCGCATGATCATGACGAGATCGTAGAAATGGCGAATTCGGCGTCGAAACTCCTGACCGGGATTCGCTTCGTAGCCGGCACGTACGAGACCCATGATCTTCTCGCATAGCGTACGCTCCACGCACAGCACATCGATGCTGAACGAGTCGAGCTCGTGAAGCCGTACGAGGTCTGGCCGACCGATGGCGATTAGAAAGTCGTGAATCAGTGTTGCGATTGGCATCTTGGACGATGGCTCAGGGTCCGCGAACGAGTTGATTTCGATCAGCAGGGTGTCAGAGACTTGGCCGAGCGCTGCGGTGACAGTTCCCCTCGGAAATGCATGTGCCGTTTTCCGAAAACGCCCGTGCTTGGATTCCCTTGGATGGTCAGGCACGTACTTTAGGTCCTGAGCGATCTCACGCTCTATGGACCTGATCAGCGCGCGACGCTGCGAGTCGCTGACTCCCCCGTCTCGTTTCAGGGCGAGATCGACATCTTCGGAAAAGCGTTCGATGAGACGATACGCTTTGGAAAGCGATGTCCCGCCCTTGAAGACGACGATCTCGCTATAGTCGGATTCGCGGAGGCGCTTGAGCACCCTAGTGACCCAGTAGTCCTTCTCGACATGGACGGCCGGAATCCCGATATGGTTTGCCGTGGCCTGGATGAGCTCCAGGTACGTGTTGGGCGTCTCGTGCAACCTCACCGAATGTTCCAAGTTCGGGATTCAGGCCATTCGTCGGGGTCGATGCCTAGGTCGAAACGCGTGGCAGGATTGAGCGAAGCCTTGAGAGCCAGCAACACCTCCATCCGGCACTGTGTCAGCAGCATTCCCAGCAGGGCTCTCGTGCCCGCGTTGTAGTAGTCGAGCGCAAACCGCTGCAGCTTCTTCAGCTTGGCCGGCGCGAGCGCCGTCAAACGCTTCGTCGTTTCCCGAATGACGCGTTCGACGTTCGCGTCCGGCACCTTTCGGGCGTCGCGCAGGACGTCTAGGATCTCAAGCAGCGGCACCGTCGAATCCGAGATCGGCGCTCGCCTCGACAGCAACTTCATTCGCATCGTGCCCAGGTCCTTGGTCTGGGTGGCGCGATTCACCGCGATCGTGACGGTCTTGGGCATTTGGGTCGTCAGTCCCAGACGGTTGTAAAGGGCGGGTCCGGTAACGTAACCGACTCGCCGCCCGTTGCGATACAACGCATCGCGCAGGCGTTCCTCGTCGCTGACGGGAACGACGCCGAGTGCTCCCTTGCGGGGTTTGTAGAAACGTCCCTTCTCGACGCGCTCCAATCGCCGGGCTTCGACGCCTCGGTTGACGGCCCGCACGACCGCCCCGGGAGATTCTTGGTATTGCGGAAAGAATTCGTATCCGAATATCCGCCCGATCGGTGCCCGGTCGATGGTGCGGTTGACTGAGGCTGCGATGCTCATGGAGGTCTTCTCTTGCGTCGCAACCTACTCTCTCTAGTTTACGTATGTCAAGTTTTTTAGAAGATAAACATGACACCATGACTGGCCGCGCCGCTCGCCTGCGTACGAGTCAGTAACGAGTCTCCACGTAGTGCCAGCGCTCGTTCAGCGGATTAACGACTTCCCCGCGCCGCGAAATTCCGCCATGCGAGCACTAGGGTGGGCACGAGGCCGACGGCAAGGATCATGAGTGAAGCCGTTGAGGCCTCGGCTAGGCGTTCGTCGGAGGCGAGGCGGTAGGCGCGGGTCGCCAGGGTTTCAAAATTGAACGGCCGCAGGATGAGCGTTGCCGGCAGCTCCTTGATCACGTCCACGAAAACCAGCAACATGGCGGTCAGCAGCGCGGGCGTGAGCAAAGGCAGGTGAACGCGCGCCAGCAGCCCACTAGGGCTTGAGCCTAGGCTACGCACGGCGCTGTCGTAGTTGGGATGAATGCGGGCCATGCCGCCTTCCAGGCTGTTGAACGCGACGGTCAGGAAGCGAGCGAGATACACAAACACCAATGCGGCCATGCTTCCGGTGAGCAGAAGCCCCGTCTGCACGCCGAAGGCGCTGTCCAGCCAGCCCGCCATTTGCTTGTCGAGGGCGGTCAAGGGTCCAATGAGTCCGACCGCGAGCACCATGCCGGGAATCGCGTAGCCGAGCGTGGCAGTGCGCACGCCGAGCCTGAGCAGCCGCGCCTCCCCTTGAAGGCGCAAGGCGTAGTTGAGCCAGAGTGCGCAGAGCCCAGCGAGCACCGCCGCGATCATTGCCACGGCGACGCTGTTGGTCACGTAGCCGATGAAGGAGGCGCCGAAGCTTGGGTCGCCGCTGATGAGCGCATGCCGCAGCAGCGTTGCGGCGGGCAATAGCAGGCCGAGAATCAGTGGAACCGCGCAAGCCAGCGAGGCGAGGGCGCCCCGCCACCCCGCTAGTCGCGTGCGGGTCGGCGGCATGTTTCTCGACACCGGATTGGCGAGCAGCCCGCGCCGTGCCAATTGCTCCAACACCACAAGCACCACGACGATCAAGAACAGCCAGCCGGCGAGTTGCATGGCGGCCTGGTGCTCGCCCTGGGCGTACCAGGTTCGGAAGATGCCGTTGGTGAGCGTCGGCACGCCGAAGAAATCGACCACGCCGAAGTCCGCCGCGGTCTCCATGAGCGTCAACGCCAGACCGCCGGCAATCGCCGGACGCGCCTGCGGCAGGGCAATCGTGAAAAACGCCCGCCTCGGCGAGGCGCCCAGCGTCCTCGCCGCTTCAGTAAACGGCCCGGCATGATCCGCGAAGGCGACGTAGGCCAGCAGGTAAACGTAGGGATAGAGCGTAAAGCCCAACACCACGCCCGCGCCGGGAAGGGAGCGGATCGCCGGCAGCCCCTCGCGCAGCAGGTCCAGATCGCGCAGCCAAGTCTGCAAGGGGCTTGCGTAGGCGAGGATGTCCGCATAGGCGTAGGCAACCACGTATGCCGGCGCGGCAAAGGGTAGAATCAGCGCCCAAGCAAACACCCGGCGCCCGGGAAATTCCTTGGTTGCCACGAGCCAAGCGCATCCGCCGCCAAGGAGCAGGGCCAAGATGGCCACCATCAGCAGCAACGCCACGGTATTGAGCAGGTACTCCAGCAGCACGGTTTCGCGCAGATGTGCCCAAACGGCTGAATCCGGCGCGACGAAGGTGAGCAGAATGGCAGCGATCGGCACCGCGATGGGCAAGGCGATGGCCACGGCGCCCAGAGACCATGTCGAGGGGACGCGAGGCATCCGCAGCCCGACACGAGCCGACGTTGGCGCCTGATTGAACATGGTTGAGGATTGTAACGAAAAGCCGGAGCGCACCGATGCGGTTGCCGCCACGCCGAGGGTGACGCTTAGGCTCGAACAGGTTTGTCATGGCTATGGCCCCGACCCCGTGCTCAAGGGGGTGGACCTATCCGTCAGCGCCGGCGAGATCGTTTGCCTGCTCGGCGCGTCGGGCAGCGGCAAGAGCACCCTGCTGCGCATCATCGCCGGGCTCGAGCCGCTGCAGGCGGGTGCCATCTCCTTTGACGGCACCGAACTGGCTAGGCCAGGGCGTGAGCCGCCGCCGGAAGCACGTCGTTTTGGCCTTGTCTTTCAAGACCACGTGCTGTTTCCGCACCTGACCGTTGCCGGCAACGTGGCGTTCGGGTTGCGTGGGCTCGACCGGCGCGAACGCGATGCGCAGGTGATCCAGCGCTTGCGGCAAGTGGGGCTTGAGGGCTATGGCAATCGCTACCCGCACACCTTGTCCGGCGGTGAGCAGCAACGCGTGGCGCTCGCCCGGGCCTTGGCCACGGAGCCCGTGGTGATGCTTCTCGACGAACCCTTTGCCAGCGTCGATGCGACTCTGCGTCGCCGCTTGAGGGATGATACGCGCCGCGCCCTGCGCAAGAGTGGCGTGCCCAGCATAATCGTGACGCATGATGCCCAGGAGGCGATGGAAGTCGCCGATCGCATCGCCGTGCTGCACCAGGGCCGGATCCTGCAGGACGATACCCCCGCAGCCGTTTGGCGCACGCCCGCAGTGCGCTTCATCCCGGAACTGCTCGGCGACTCGAACGCCGTTGATGGCGTGGGTGCGGCCGATGGCGTTGAGACCCGCTTTGGACGGGTTGACCTGCCGGGCGGGGCGATCCGGCGCGAGGAGCCTTACCGAGTGATCCTGAGGGCGGGGTCGGTGCAACTCACACTTGGCGGCTCCGACGACCCCGAGGTCGTGGACAGTCGATTCCTTGGCGACCGCCATCTCGTCATCCTTGAGGCGGGAGGCGAGCGCCTGCGCACGCTGCATGGGACGGATCCCAAGATTGCAATCGGCGCGAGGGTTAAGCTGGCCTTTGATCCGGCCGGAGTGCTTGTTTATCATAAACACGATAATGATTCTCATTTATCGTGAGTCTCGGATACCCCCTTCCAACCGCTAAAGAGTAGTTTCCTATCATGATGCAGAGATTTTCGGGCGTGGCCGCAAGGCTGAACGTTTTAGTTTTCGCCGGTTTCGCGGCCTCGGCCCCACCCCTCGCTGCCGAAGAGGTCAACCTGTACTCGGCGAGACACTACGACACGGACTTTGCGCTCTACGACACCTTTACCGAACGCACGGGCATCAGGGTCAACCTCATCGAAGGCGGCAGCGACGCCCTGATCGAGCGGATCGCCAACGAGGGCGAATACACGCCAGCCGACATTCTGATCACGGTGGATGCCGGGCGCTTGTGGCGAGCCCAGGAACGCGGGATTTTCCAGCCGGTCACCTCGGAGGTGCTTGAACAGCGCATCCCCACCCATCTTCGCGAGCCCGCAGGCCATTGGTTTGGGCTGTCCAAGCGTGCGCGGGTGATTGTTCATGGCAAGGACAGCCCGCTTGCGGATGCCGTGGCGCGTTATGAAGACCTCGCCGATGCGGAGTTGCTAGGCAAAGTCTGCATGCGTTCATCCTCCAACATCTACAACCTGTCGCTGATGTCGTCGTTGATCGATGCCCTCGGCGCAGCCGCAGCGGAGGAGTGGGCCAGGGGCGTGGTGACGAACTTCGCCCGCCCGCCCCAAAGCAACGACACAGGCAATCTTGCTGCCGTCGCTTCGGGGGAATGCGGGCTGACGCTTGCCAACACCTACTACGTCGGCCGCTGGCTGGCGAGTTCCGAAGAGGCGGATCAGCGCATGGTGAACCGGATCACCGTGGTATTCCCGAACCAGGACGACCGTGGCACCCACGTCAACATCAGCGGCGCGGGCGTCACCCGCCATGCGCCGAATCGCGACAATGCCGTAAGGTTCTTGGAGTACCTCACCAGTGACTTCGCCCAAAAGGTCTTCGCGGAGGGCAACAACGAGTATCCGGTGGTCGGTGAGGCATCCGGCCCCATCACGGCGCTGGGCACCTTCAAGGAGGACGGCATCAGCGCCGGGTTGCTCGGCCAGAACCAAGCCGAGGCGGTGCGCCTCTACGACCGCGCCGGCTGGCGTTAGGGGTGGCCGAATTTCACTCCGCCCAAAGCCGGAGCAAGTTGTTGCGCAGCGTCGCAAAGGCGTCCACGCGGCCGTCACTCAACACTTTTTCTAGGCAGACCATCATGAGCAACCGAGTATCGAGCAAAGCAATGAACCCTCTTCGTTGGAAGACCATTGGCGTGCTGGGCAGCGCGGCTTGGTTGGTGACCAGCGCCCTGGCCGGATGCAGCGGCGAGGAGGGTGCCTCGATGAAGCAAGCCGACAGCGAAGATGCGGTCACGCTCACCCAGCCGCTTGTAGAAGGCGAAGGCGCCGCGACCGCCGGTGCTGATCTGACCACTGACGACGTTGGCTATCTTACCCAGCTCGGGCTGATCCGTGGACATCTCTGGGTGGGCTATGCGCTCTATCAGCGTGAACTGCCGCTGCTGTCTGAAACCCACATGAAGCACCCTCAAGAAGAGATCTACGCGTCCATGGTTCCGGCGTTCAACGCGCGCGGCTGCGATGGCTTCGCGAACGATCTGGAATCGCTCACCGTGGCGGTAACGACACGCGCCGCGCAAGAGGAAGTGGCCGCGATTTACGAGGGACTGACTGCGAACATTGCCCGCTGCGAGCAATCAGCCAGTACCAATGACCCGGCGGTGCTTGCCAAGGTGATCGAGAATCTTCTGCGAACCGCGGGGGTTGAATACCAGATCGGGGTCATTGACGGCGTCATCGACAATCTGCACGAGTATCAGGACGCTTGGGGGTTTACGCAGGTCGCCAATGCTTGGGCGCGCTCGGCTGCGTTTGCGGACAGCGCCAGCGCGGCAGCAGTGGCGGCGCAGTTGCAGGACATCATCGCCGGGCTCGATGGGCTCTGGCCGTCCCTGAACCCCGAAGGGGATGTCGATGAAGACGCGGCGCGCCTCTTTGGTGCCGCCGCACGGGTTCAGATTGCAGCACTGCCATTGCGGAACTGATCTGGGGCAGGGAACTGGTGCCTGGGGAGAGACTCGAACTCTCACTTGGTTGCCCAAACCAGATTTTGAGTCTGGCGCGTCTACCGATTTCGCCACCCAGGCATCGGGGGCGCGAATCTTAGCAACCTCTAGCGGGTGCGCCAACACTCAACCCCCGCCTTGGGGACGGCGGGCGATTTGATCGGTGAGCGCCTAGTTCGGCTGTCCCCCTGCCACGTCGATGAATTGGCCGGTGGTCCATTCCGCTGCGGGCGAGGCGAAGAACACCGCGGCGGCGGCGCAGTCCTCCGGTCGTCCGGTGCGGCCTAGGGGAATGACCGGGCCGAAGGTGTCCACGGCCTGCTGCTCGCTGATGTTCATCGTCTCCACCAGCATCTCGGTGACGATGACGCCGGGGGCGATGCAGTTGACGGTGATGCCCTTGGGGGCGAGTTCCACGGCCAGCGTGCGGGTCATGCTGATCATGCCCATGTTGGCCGCCGAATAGACGCCGAAGCCCGGCGAGGGCTTGTGGGCGGCGATGGAGATGATGTTGATGATGCGGCCCCCGTCGGTCATGCGCTTGGCGGCCTGCTGCGAGCCCCACCACTTGGTCTTCATGTTGAGCGTGAGCTGCTCGTCAAACTTCTCGATGGAGATGTCGGGGAGGGCGTACATCTTGCGGTCGAGGTTACCGCCGGCGTTGTTGACCATGATGTCGAGGCGCCCGAAGTCCTCGACCACTTGGTCGAGCACCTTGGGGATGGCGGTGAAGTCCATCACGTCGGCGGAGACGCCGAGCCCCCGTTGACCCCGCTCCTCGATCTCCTTGGCGACGGCGTCCACATCGTGCTGACGGCGCGCCACGACGGCCACGTCCGCGCCGCACTCAGCCAACGCCAAGGCGATCCCGCGGCCGATGCCGCGCCCGCCGCCGGTGACCACGGCCACCTTGCCGTCGAGTCGAAACAGTTCGTGCATGCCCATGACTATCCCCCTTGGAAAAAACGCAAGCCTAGCCTGATGTCTGGATTTGGGGCAATAGGCGAGTCTGCGCGACCTGCGGTCGCGTTGGAGTTTGGCTGGCGCCAAACTCTGCGCTCATTGAGTGGGTGGCGGTAGGTCATAGGGTCGAGGGCAATAGGCGAGGACGTGCAAGTGTGCCAAGATTGCCGCCGTCCTGCCGAGTTGGAGCTGACTTGACCGCCGCCCACGAGCCCATTCCAAGACGCAAGCTGGTGCTCTTTGCGCTGCCGGAGTACGCGGTTTATCTCGGCAGCATCCCGGTTGCCCTGTATCTGCCCTTCGTTTACGCCAAGGACTTCGGCCTCGAACTCGCCGACGTGGGACTGATTCTGATGCTGGCCCGGGTTTCGGACGTGATCACCGATCCGCTGATCGGCTACCTCAGCGACCGCACCGGGGGCCGTTTTGGACGGCGCAAGCCGTGGATGGCGGCGGGCTGCGCGCTGATGACCGCCTCGGCCTTCATGCTCTTCAATCCACCGGGGGCGGTGTCGAATACCTACCTGCTGATCGGATCGGTCTGCCTTTGGCTGGGCTGGACCCTGATCAACATCCCCTACTACGCTTGGGGCGCGGAACTCTCCGACAGCTACCACGAGCGCACCCGCATAACGGGCTGGCGCCAAGCGTTCGCCTTTTTCGGCAATGTGAGCGTGCTGGCCGTGCCGGTGGTGGCGGGACAGGTGACCGGCTACGGCAGCCTGCCCCGAGAAGGACTGACCATCATCGGCTTCATGGCGCTCATTGCGCTGCCGGTGATGATCACGGCGACCCTGGTGGGCGTTAGGGAGCGCGCCGACATGCGCCCGGTTCGCTCGCCCTTGATCGGCAACCTGCGCGTCATGCTGCGCAACGGCTCGTTTCTGCTGCTGTTCTTCGGATTCCTGCTGCAATCCTTGGGCACCGGTTGGGGCAGCGCCACCTTCATGCTGTTCGCCGCCTATGTCATTGAGGCGGAAGCTCAAACCCAAGCCATCCTGCTCGGCTATTACGGATTCAACGTGATCTCCTTGCCAATCTGGGTGGCCATCGCGCAACGCATCGGCAAGAAGCCCACTTGGGTGGCGGGCGGCGTTCTGTTCGTCTTCGTCACGCCCCTGTTCCTCTTGCTGGGCGGCGGTGATCTCGGCTGGTTCTTCCTGGTGCTCGCGCTCTATGGCATTGCCGGGGGCAACTTCGCCGCCATCTCGATGTCGATGAAGGCCGACGTGATCGAGATCGCCTCGCGGCGCTCCGGGGAGGACATAGCCGCCTCCTACATCGCCGTCTGGTCATTGGGCCAAAAGTTGGTCGGCGCCTTGGCCTTAGGGATGGCGCTGCCGCTGCTCCAGGCCTTGGGCTTCTCGGCCGACGGCGGCAACAGCCCGGAGGATATTCGCATGCTCTCCTATGTCTATGTGCTGCCGCCCTGGCTGTGCTATGCCTTGGCGGTGGTGGTGATCTGGCGCTATCCCATCTCCGCGACGCGATTGGCCAGGATCCGCGAACGATTTGACCGCCGCGACGCGCGCCGGGCGGCCGTGGTCTGAAGCGCTCGATGGCCCGGCCCAAATCGGGCTGGTCCAGCAACTTGCGAGACAACCCCATCTCGGCCATTCTAGGTTCTTTACATGGAAGGAAGGACTCATTGAAGACCCCTAACCACGAACTCAGTCCGATGAAGTGTCCGATGACGCTTGCCGACGTGGACCTGTTCGGTCCAGGCGCGCCGGAACACTGGTACGAGGCCTATGAAATCCTGCATCGCGAGGCCCCCGTGCACCGCTTGCCGGGCGAAGGCCCCACGCCGGACAAGGACGCCTTCATCTTGACCAAGTACGACGACATCGCCTTGGTGGTGCGCGACCCAGTGCGCTTTCCGCCCCTCATTACCATGGGGCTTAAGCAACTCAACGAGTCCGGCGCCTCACCGGAGGACGTGCCCAACCTCAACACCATGATGGCGTCGATGATGACGCTGCGCCCGACCAACGAGCTGTACCGCTCCCATCGCCAGGAGTTGACCGATCCCTGGGTGGGGCCGGGCGCCTCCCGCAACACGGAAATGATCACCGGCCACGTGAACGAGCTGATCGAAAACTGGATCGACAACGACCCCGGGGAAGTGGAGTTCATCTCCGAATTCGCCCGTCCGCTGCCGCAGCGGGTGATGAACAGCATCCTGGGCTTCCCCCAGGAGGACATCGCCTTGGTGGAGAAGTGGGGCGCTGCCCAGGTGGCGCCCTTTGTCTACGGCGAAGGGCACCGCAATTTGCTGAGTGACGAGCAGATTGGCGAGCAGTTCGAGGCGCTCGACGAGTTTGCCGACTACGTGCAGGCGCATATCGAGGATCGCCGCCGCCGCCCGAAAGACGACATGATCACCTTCCTGACCCAAGTGACCTATCAAGCCTTGGGCCGCAAGCTGACTGACTTGGAGATCAACGGCATCGTGTACGCGATGGTCATTGGCGGGCTGGAGACCACCCAATACGCCATCGAGGAGCAGGCGCAACTGCTGTGCGAGCGCGACGGCGTGTTCGATGCCATCAAGCAGGACCGCAGCAGGCTTCGGCACTTCACCGAGGAGGGCATGCGCCTGCGTTCGCCCACCCAGGGGCTCTCGACCCGCATCACCACCCAGGACGAGGTCTTTCAGGGCGTCACCGTGCCGGCGGGTTCGCAACTGCACCTGCGGTGGGCGGCGGGCAACATCGACGAGGAGGAGTTTGAGTGTCCCCATGAACTTCAGCTTGACCGCAAGGCCGTCAGCCGCCACCTGACGTTTTCCCAAGGCCCGCGCGTGTGTCCCGGCGCCCATCTCTCAAGGCTTGAGCAAGTGATCGCTTGGGATAGGCTGCTGGACAGCATCCAACACCTGGAATATGCGCCGGGCAACACCTTCCTGCATCAACCGGGCATCATGCTGGGCACGCTTGAGCTGAAGCTTAAGTTCACCAAGGCTGCGTAAGGGAGTGGGGACGCAGCTTGCGGGCTTGACGGCGGCGGTGACGGGCGGCACGGCGGGCATTGGCCGCGGCATTGTCGAAGCCTTCCTCGGCGAGGGTGCACAGGTGGCGCTCATGGCACGCAACAAGGGCAAGGCGGAGCAGGCGCTTGAGGAAATGGATGCTGGCGAGGCGGCGGTGTTCATTCCCGGCGACGCCACCGTGCAGGCCGAGGTCGAAGGCTTCATTGACCAAGCCGTGAAGCATCTTGGGCAAGTGGATGTGCTGGTCAACAATGCGGGCGGCGCTGGTGACCTGCAGCCGCTGGTGGACCTTTCCGACGAGGCCTTCGACCTAGCCCTCAAGTGGAACCTCTACTCCACCTTCTGGGCCAGCCGCCGGGTGCTGCCCGGCATGCTGGAGCGCGGCTTCGGACGCATCATCAACATCTCCTCGGTCGAAGGCAAGGTCGGCAAGCCGGTGTTCACCGCGTACAGCGCGGCCAAGCACGCGGTCAACGGCCTGACCAAGTCGTTGGCGCAGGAGGTCAGCGCCCAAGGCGTCACCGTCAATGCCCTATGCCCCGGCTTGGTCATCACTGACATCGTCAAGGACAACGGCCCCGCCACGGCCGAGGCGATGGGCCTGACCTTTGACGAGATGGTGGATCTGTTCGCCCAGGAGTCGGCCATCAAGCGGCCCAACACCGTTGAGGAAGTGGCTGCTGCCGCCGTGCTGCTGGCAAGCCGAGCCGGAGGCGGTATCACCGGCACCACCCTGAGCGTTGATGGCGGCTCTGCGCCCTACTGAGCCAATAGAAGCCGTTGAACTGCGCGATGGCAGGGTTCGCTTCGTGGAGCGGCTCTTTTCCGATGCTGAAAACGAACGCTGGTTCAACGCGCTGCGCGACGGAACCCGGTGGCGGCAAGAGGAGATCCGCATCTTTGGCCGCAATCGGCGCCAACCCCGCCTCACGGCTTGGCACGGGGACACCGACGCGACCTACTGCTACTCCGGCCTCCGGCTCCACCCGGAACCTTGGACTGCGGACCTAGTGGCGATCAGGGCGCGCATCGAAGCCGTGTCGGAAACGCGCTTCAACAGCGTGCTGTTGAACTACTACCGCGATGGCGGGGACAGCATGGGCTGGCACAGCGATGACGAACCCGAGCTCGGCGAAAACCCGTTGATTGGCTCCGTCAGCCTAGGCGCCGCCCGGCGCTTGCGGATGCAGCACAAGGCCGATCCCAGCCTGCAAATGGCTTGGAACCTGCCCGGCGGCAGCTATTTCGAGATGGGCGGCGCCCTGCAAAGGCACTGGCGGCACTGCGTCCCCAAGGTGGTGTCCAAAGAGGGCGTCGGCCCGCGCATCAACTTGACCTTCCGGCTGATTAAGCCCGAAGCGACTCCATCACGCTGAGGGTGCGGGCGGCCAGGTCGTCCAGGCTCAGTTCGCGTTGGCCTGCGAGGTTGACGCCGACCCGGCCCTGCCAAGGTTCAAGCCAGGGGTCTGGAATGGGTTTGCCTTGCAACCCCCAGAGTCCGCCGACGGTGGCACCGTTGCAGTCGGTGTCGAGCCCCGCGGCCACCGCATCGCCGATGGCGGCCCCAAAATCGTCGGGATGGGACAGCAACGACCACACGACGATGGCGAGGTTGTTGAGCGTGTGGACCGGCGAGAGGTTCGCATAACGGGCGCGAATTTGGGCTCCGCCCTCGGGATCGTTGCGGCAGGCGATCCCTAGCTCGACGGCTTCTCGGGCGCCGGAGCTGGATTCCAAGAAGGGCAGCGTCCGTTCCACCGCCTCATCGAGCGAGGCGCAAACCGGAATCTGCGAACCGGCTACGGCAACGAACACCGCGCCCCCCATGCCGTCGCCGCGATGGGAGAGCGCGGCATCCGCCGTCGCCAGCCGGGCCGCAAGTTCGGGATCGCCGGGCGCAACCCATCCGTAAACGTCGGCGCGGATCTGCGCACCGATCCAATCGTTGTAGGGATTGTCAGCGCACTCGGCGAGGTCAAACCCCGGCTCGCCGCGCTCGGCGAACCATTCGTCGCCCTTGGTCAGCAGGATGCGGTAGGCGGCTCGTTCGGCGGTGTAGGTGGCCGCTGCGGGCAGGTTGCGCAGCCAGCTTTGGGCGACATGCGCCGTGCTGAGGTCCCGGCCGTGCCGTTCCAGCATCATGAGGGCGAGCACGGAGTAGTGGATGTCGTCGTCGGGTTCGCTGCGCGTCATCCATTGGCGGCAGCAGGCTTTCGACGGGGCCACCAGCGGCTCCCGTTCGTTGAACGGAACGTAGTCGCGCAGCGGCAGGGCGCTGGCTTCCTCGAGGTAGGCGGTGAGCGCCTCGTGTCCCTTGCGCATCGACAGCACCTCGATCGGCTTGCCGAGCATGCAACCGGAAATACGTCCCTGCCAAGCGCCGCGGATCCTCGCTTGGTCGTGATTCAGCGTCGTCATTGGTGAATTTGCAGGCTCAGAAACACACCGGAATCCCTCTCGAGCGACAGGTGCGGAGTTTCGCGCCAGCGAAACTCCAAACGCGCCTTGGCCCCAAGGGCCAAGGTGCGCATTCTACCCGGTCGAAGGCAACCCTATAATCCGGGTGCCTAGCATGGAGGCCCAAAAAGTGATGCAACCTACACCAACGCCCCGGCTCGGAAGCGAACGCCGCAAGGCCGGTCAGCACCGCCGCGTGGGTAGGGCCTGATGCGGCTCGCCATCGAGATCGGCGCCGCCCGGCCCGACAACTTGGCTCTGCTGGCGGACTGGGTGCGCCACGCGGAACGGCTGGGCGTGGCGCTGGCGTTTTCGGCGGAGGCCTGGTGGAGCGACGCGGCGACGCCGTTGGCCTACCTGGCAGATAAGACTCGGCACATCCGGCTGGCCACTGGCATCATGCAGGTCACCGCCCGCACGCCGGCCATGACGGCCATGACCGCGTTGACGTTGCACGATCTCACCGGTGGCCGGTTTGCGCTCGGCTTGGGCGCCAGCGGGCCGCAGGTGGTGGAAGGGCTGCACGGGGTTGGCTACCGTACGCCCTTGACCCGGCTCAGGGAGACCGTGGACATTTGCCGCCTGATCTTCGCAGGCGAGCAGGTGAGCTACCAGGGCAAGGTCTTTCAACTGCCCTTGCCAGACAGCGAAGGCAAGGCGCTGCGCATTGCCCACGACCCGGCCGACGTGCCGATCTACCTGGCCACCCTAGGTCCGAACGCGCTCCGGTACACGGGCGCGGCGGCGAACGGCTGGCTCGGCACCTCGTTTTCACCGGATCATCCCCAGGCTCATCTCGACTTCATCCGTGAAGGCGCCAACCAGGCCGGCCGGGCGATGGCCGAAATCGATCTATGCGTTTCGGTGCGCGTGGAGATTGGCGACGACGTGGAAGCCATGATTCAGCGCCGCAAGCGGGGGGTCGCTTTCAACTTGGGCGGCATGGGGTCGGCCACCACCAACTTCTACAACGACGCCTATCGGCGGGCAGGCTATGATGAGGATGCCCGAGCCGTTCAGTCCCTGTGGCTGGCCGGCCAGCGTGCGGAGGCTGCCGAACGGGTGCCGGACGCCATGGTGACGGCGTTTCAAGCGCTTGGAACCGCCGACATGGTGCGCGAAAGGCTGCGCCGCTACCGTGACGTGGGCGTGACCACCCTAAAGCTCGGCTTGGACAGCGCACCGCTCGGACCAGCCCGCTTTGAACTGCTGGAGCAAATTGCCGACCTGATGGAGGACATCGCATGAAACTCTACATGGTGCCGCTGGCGCCCAACCCGACCAAGGTCATGCTGTACATCGC
>JAPPIX010000012.1:26499-33822 GCA_028820495.1 Gammaproteobacteria bacterium | reverse complement strand
CGCATCAAACCCTCTTGGACGCAGGTGGCGACCAGTTCGCCGCCGCGCTCGAAGAACCGGCCGTGGGCCAAACCCCGGCCGTTGCCCGTCACCACCACGCTTTGCTCAAAGAGCAGCCATTGGTCCGCGGCGGCTGGGCGATGCAGCCACATGCCGTGGTCGAGGCTGGTGCCCAGGAAATCATCGTCCTGCCAGCGCAGGCCGTGGGGCAGCATGACGTGATCCACCAAGGTGGCGTCGGAGAGATAGACGAGGCCGGCGCGGTGCAGGCCCGCAAGGTGCGGGCTGTCAGTCGCTGGAGGCAGCTTGTCCCGAATTCGCATCCACATCAACTGCGGCTCGGTCACCGGCTCGCCGCGGGGCGCCATGGGCGGATTGACGTAGCGGATGTCCATCGGCCGGTCGGAGCCGTACCAGCTCGACTCGCCGGTCTGGGCCAGCGTGAAGTCGTCATAGGTGGCCGACAGATCTTCCGGCGGCGGAACATTCGGCATGACCGCCTCGCAATAGGCCGGACTCTCAGCGGGCACCTGGAAGGACGCCAGCATGCGAAAGCGCTCCTTGCCGTGCTGGCTGGCCACAGCTTGACGCGAGGAAAAGGAACGGCCGTCGCGCACCCGCTCGATGGCGATCTCCACCGGCGCATCGACGTCGCCGGGTCGCAGAAAGGCCGCGTGCAGGGCGTGGCAGGCACGATCATCACCGGCAGTCGCTTGGGCCGCCATCAGGCATTGGGCCAAGAGCTGCCCGCCGAACAACGAATCGCCCTTGTCCGGAGCGGGTGGACCCAAAAAACGATCCTCCCCTTGCGATTCCAACGTCATCAATGCACTGAATGTCGTGCTCATCAGCATCGGCTTCCCTGAAAGCGCCTTGCATGGGCAACTGGCGCGAGGCGGCCAAGTTTGGCCCCGAAGAGCACGCGGCTCAAGAGGCTGCACCGGCTCAGAACCTTTCGGAGTTTCGGCTTGTTGCGTCAGGCACGTCCTTCGAATTGGACAATGCCCCCGTTGGGCGTTCGGCGGTCCGGCGCCAGGCCCCTAGCGCGCCTCGGCCGACCGGGGCGCGAGCAGCCAGCGCAACCGGGGCAGCCGGTGCGTCGGCGCGCCGACGCCGGACACCGCGTTGCCGTCCAGCAGCACCTCGTGGCTCGCCAGCCCGCCCAGCGGCCACAGGTCGCTGAACCGGTTGCCCGACAGGTCCAGCCGCCTGAGCGCCGACAGCGCCGAGACGTCGCCGAGGCCGTTGCCCGACAGGTCCAGCCAGCGCACCTCCGCCGGGAGCGGCTGCGCACCGGCGGTCCGGACCAGGATGCCGGGCGGAGCCGGGCCACATGACCAGCACGGCTTCGCCGCGCGCTGCCAGGCGGCCTCCGGTCGCTGCGCTCCCTGCGGCCGGCTGGCAGCGCCTTGGGAACGGCCTGGGAGGGTCGCGTCCCAGCCCCGGCGTGACCTCCCCGAAAGCGTGCAGTTTCAAGTTCAAGAAAGCACGCAATTTCAAGTTGAAATTGACATGCTTCGCCGCGCTGCCTTCGGCCAACCCGCCATTGGCCGTCGAGGCAACCCATCAACCGACTCGCCTCAATCTCCGAGGCCCGATCGCATGCCCGGGCCACACGCGAATCGCCCTGGTGGAGCTTGCCCCTTGGGCAATGAGGCGGCCTTGGCCGTGCGCGGGTTCAACCTGCCGGCCGTGACCGGAGCGGCGGACCTGCCTAAAAGTCCAGAGCGCGCCGGCGAAGCCAACATCCGTCGTGCCTTCAGGGCGCGGCCGTGCGCACTTGCTCATCCGGGCCACGCGGCGAGCCCGGAGCTGGAAGCGGCTCGATGCGCTCGAGCCTCGTTCCGTACAAGCGTATAATCGGATTTTGCTAGGGCAACGCGCAGGAGTTCCTCAATGGCGGTTCTGGAGCCCCGCTTGCTCCCCCTCATCGAGATTCTCGTGGAGCTAGGTTTGGACTGGCTTGCTGTCGAGTTGGTCGAAGGCCTACAGAGAGGTGAGGAGCCGATCGATGACCGAAAGGCGAGCGAGCAGTACGCTTCATCGTCGGGCGGGGGCACCCTGCTTCAAGGCGTCGACCAATTGCAATGGGCCGCACAGTATGTTGACAAACGGCTCCGTTCCGCACTCGACCAGACCTCCCACTCCCTCGACGCGTTGGACCAGATCGCTGCCGCGGACGCCATCGAGCTCGTGCTTCGAACCGATGAACAAAAGGACACGGTTGACCGGGCGGGGCTCGACCACGCTCGAGCCCAGCTCTCCAGGCTCAGCGAGGCCTTGGAGGCATGGGTTCGGAGCGCGGCATCGGACTTTGACCAATGACCGACGATGTGTCCAACGCCCTGCTGGACATCATCGGCGGCGCCACGACGTTGCTCGAAGCTACCGGCAAGGGCCGGACCTTCGAACTCTACGTCATGACAGGCATCGCGCGCGCTCTCAAGGCGCTGTCCTACGACGTGTGGATTCGGCGCTCGGACGGCTCTCGTGTGCGTCCGACGGACCGCGAACGAACTTTCGTGCAGCGGGGTGGCCTCCCCACGGGCATCCCATCCGCCGGGGACGGGACCCTCAACGCCAGTTCAATCGCGTTCAGCCGCAACGGCCGGACCTGGGAAATGCTGAACGGCGTCACGTTCAGGGGTCGCAGCCAAGCGCTTCACGAGATTGACATTGCCATAGTGCCCGAGCCCGTTGCCGACTCCTTGCGCCACTCCGGCGGGGGCTCTCCGCTCGGCCGTCCGCGCGTATCGATCGAGTGCAAGGATGTCGGCACGAACGGGAGCCTTAACGAGATGCGGGCGTTCGTTGCGTTGCTCTATGACATCTCCCTTCTCAACGGCCATCATCAGTATCTGGGCGTACCCTATCCGGCAAGGGCCATCCATCCCGATGCGCCGGACGAGTACTTGCACAACTCTGTTTCCAGCTATTGGACCGAGAATCGCCGTACGCTCAATGTCTTGGCAAGGCGGACCGGATTCACGCAGGGCGCCTACGACCTCTCCGACTACCACGGGGTGTCGCCGTACGCCGAGATTGCCGTCGGGAGCAGAGAGGCCACCGATCTCATGGACGCCGTCGCCAACTGGATTCGTCGACGACTTCGCTGATCGCGCCCCGCCGTTCGACCGAGCGTTTCTCGAGTCGTCACTCCAGCACCATGTTGCGGCGGCCTGACTGGCCATCCGCGCCATCAAGCCTCCATGGAACGATCAACAGGTTTTTCCCGGCGCATCGAATCACAAGGGGTCATACCCAGGTACGCTCCAGTTGATCACACATCCGCCACTTCTATTCCGCGAGACGCCCCGACCCCGCTGTGCGCAGGCGGCGCGGTCAACTCCCTGAGTTGCGCGGGGTTGCAGCATCGCGTCCCGTGTTCCGGCCGCTCGCTCGGTGCTGTCGCCTCCGGCGACCGTTCCGAGCGGGCGCGAATCTGACCCCGGGCGGAGGGGCCGGCGCCGGCTCACTTGCCCAGGAAGGTTGCATGTGGAGCTACACATCATGGTCCCGTTTTCGTTCGTGAGCGCGGTCTCGCGCCAGCCGGGGGTCAGCGCGTGCACGATCCGCTGCCGGCTTGTCCGGGTCGATGCAGATGTAGTCCCCCGGCAGCGAGCGACTCCAGCGCGTCGTCCACGACGCGTCCGACGATCGTCTCGGAGCCGTACACTGCGCCTGGACAGCCGCTGGAGCCTCCGGGTGCCGCGTTGGGGTTCCTAGCGTGACCCGCGCGGCCCATGTCTGCACACGAGGCACCGGCCCGGCCCGTCAGGCGCGAGCAGCCAGCGCAGGTGCGTCAGCGCGCCGATGTCGGACACCGCGTTGCCGGACAGCAGTTGTGGAGGAACTCGTGCTCGGCGGTTGCGATCCGTCCAAAGAAAAGTCGGGGTACACTCATCCCTCGTTCAACAGGCAAAGGACACTTTAATGAAGCTCGGAATTGGCATGGGTCCCCTCGGCCCACCCGGCGGCGCAAACATCGTGGCGGTGGCCAAGGAAGCCGAATCCCTCGGCTACGACACCATCTGGTGCCCGGAAATCTATGGCGCGGACTGCTTCACGCCGCTGGCTTGGATCGGCGCCCAAACCGAGCGGATCAACTTGGGCACCTCGATCATGCAGATTTCCGCCCGCACCCCCGCCAGCGCCGCCATGCATGCGGTGGCCTTGGACTACTTGTCCCAAGGCCGGCTGATTCTCGGCATCGGCGTCTCCGGACCGCAAGTGGTGGAGGGCTGGTACGGCCAGCCCTATCCCAAGCCCTTGGCCCGCACCAAGGAGTGGATCGAGATTTTCCGCAAGATCGTCGCCCGCAAGGAGCCGGTGGCCTTCGACGGCGAGCACTACCAACTGCCGCTGCCAGGCGGCACCGGGCTCGGCAAGCCATTGAAGCTGATCCTGCATCCGGCCCGCGAGCACATCCCCCTCTACCTCGGTGCCGAAGGGCCGAAGAACGTGCGGCTCGGCGTGGAGCACTGCGACGGTTGGATACCCATGTTCCTGTCACCTTACCGCATGATGGAGGTGTACAAGGACGCCATGGCCCGCCGTGCCAAGGGCTTCGAGATTGCCGCCGTGGTGCCGGTCATCGTCGATGACGACCTCGACCGGGCGATGGCGGCGGTGAAGCGGGATGTCGGCTTCTACGTCGGCGGCATGGGCGCCAAGAACTTCAACGTCCACAAGGACCACGTCAGCCGGCTCGGCTTCGGTGCCGAAGCGGAGCGGATTCAGGAACTGTTTCTGTCCGGCCAGCGCGATCAGGCCATCGCCGCGGTGCCGGACCAGCTTTGCGACGAAATCGCGCTGATCGGCCCCAAGGCGCGCATTCGCGAACGCCTGCAAGCGTGGCGAGACAGCCCGGTGACCATGCTGACGGTCGGCTCCTCCGATCCCGAAACCCTGCGCTTCATGGCCGAGGAAGTGCTTTGAGTTGAGCGCCCTGCGTCCCCTGGGACCATGGACACCCAACCGGTCATTTACTGGTTCCGCCAAGACCTGCGGCTGGCCGATCTGCCGGGTCTCATCAAGGCGGCGTCCAACGGCATCCCCGTGGTGCCCGTGTATGTGCTGGATGACGCAGCGCCGGGCGAGTGGGCGCCCGGCGCAGCCAGCCGCTGGTGGTTGCATCACAGCCTGAAATCCCTGGCCGCATCGATTCGCCAGCAGCATGGGAGCCTGACATTCGGCGTTGGGCCCGCAGCGCAGCGGTTAGTCGAATTAGCCGCACAGACGGACGCCCGGGGCATCTACTGCAGCCGCGCCTTCGAGCCTTGGGCGGTCCAGCAGGAGCAGGACGTGCGGCGCCGCGCCACGAGGGCAGGACTGGCGTTCGAGCGCTTTGTCGGCAGCCTCTTGTTCGACGCGGAGCAAATACGCACCCAAAGCGGCACCTTCTACCAGACCTTCACGCCCTTCTGGAAAGCCTGCCGCCAGCAATCCGAACCATCGCCGCCGCAACCGGCACCGCCGCAAATTCGCTGGCACCCGGCGGGCGGTTTGGCGCTTGACGACTTGGGGTTGACGGCAAAGCCACCTCCATCGGCAGCGCACTGGCCCAGTCTGTGGCAGCCCGGCGAAGCAGGGGCAGCGGCTGCACTGCGCCAATTCCTGGACCATGGCCTAGCCGGCTACCAACAGGGCCGGGAACTGCCAGGGCAAGCCGGCACCTCCCGCCTGTCGCCGCACCTCCACTTCGGCGAACTGTCGCCGCGCCAACTGTGGCACGCAATCAAGACCCACTATCCTGACGATGCCAGCCTGGCCGTTCATCGGGATCGCTTTCTTGCCCAACTCGGCTGGCGGGAGTTCTCCCACCACCTGCTGCACCACTTCCCTGCATTGCCGAATGTCCCCTTCAACAGCGCCTACCAACGGTTTCCGTGGATCGAAGACGCTGCGGCCTTGGCAGCGTGGCGCGAGGGACGCACCGGCTATCCCCTAGTGGATGCCGGCATGCGCGAACTCAGCCAAACCGGCCACATGCACAATCGGGTGCGGATGGTCACAGCCTCCTTCCTGACCAAGCACCTGCTGCAGCCGTGGCAGGCTGGCGAACGTTGGTTCTGGGACACATTGGTGGATGCCAACCTGGCCAACAACGCGGCCAATTGGCAATGGGTGGCCGGTAGCGGCGCCGACGCCGCGCCCTACTTCCGCATTTTCAATCCAACCTTGCAGGGCCAGCGCTTCGACCCAGAGGGGAGCTACGTGCGTCGGTGGGTGCCGGAACTGGCCGCACTTCCGAACCGCCACCTGCACACACCTGTCGCGGCGCCGGAAGCCGTGCTCAAGGCGGCGGGCGTGCGTTTGGGTGATACCTACCCCAAGCCCATCGTCGATCACCGCCAAGCGAGAAGCGCGGCCTTGGCAGCCTATCGTGGCATGCGCAATGCCGCTGCGCCGACAGGTTGAGAACCCTTTGCGGCCGGCATCCAATTGACCTATGGTGCGGCTGCGTTTTGATGGAGAAGCATCGATGGCCAATCCCGAAATCGCCGAACTGGAGCGGCAAATCGCCGATCTTACGGCCAAGCTCAACGAACTGCGCCGGCAAGCGCCCGGCCGGCCGGTGCCCAACTACCGCTTTGCTACCCTCTCCGGGGAGGTCACTCTGCTCGATCTGTTCGCTGGCCGAGACAAGTTGCTGGCCATTCACAACATGGGCCAAGGCTGCCGCTACTGCACCCTTTGGGCGGACGGCTTCAACGGCCTGCTCGGCCATCTGGAGGACGCCATGGCCGTGGTGGTGCTGTCCAAGGACGCACCGGCCGTGCAGCGCGACTTCGCCAACTCGCGCAATTGGCGCTTTCGCCTCGCCTCCCACGGCGGCAGCGACTACATTCGTGAGCAAACGGTGATGAAGGATGCGGACAACATGCCCGGCGCCGTCGTTTACGAGCGCCAGGGCGACCGGGTGGTTCGCAAGAACAGCTGCGTGTTCGGCCCCGGCGACCTCTATTGCGCGATGTGGAGCCTGTTGGGGCTGGCCGGAATGGGCGAAGGCGAGTGGACGCCCCAATACCGCTACTGGCAGCGTCCCGAGCACATGGACGACGGCGGCGAGAATCTACTCGAATAGCTGTCATTAAAATGTAACTTTCCCTTCATACAGTGGCCATCATCTTGATCACTGAGCGCCTTCATGGAGCGAACCGAGACGCCCTCACCGCCAACAGGTCGTTCCTCCCTCACCAGCGCATTCGCGCACCCGGACAAGCCAAGAGCCCTCCTGGCCCACCTGAATCGCGGCTTGCGGCTCGCACTCTCCGCAACCTTGGCCTTGGCGCTCAACAGCGGCGCCTTGGCCGATGAACC
>JAPPIX010000012.1:5130-26399 GCA_028820495.1 Gammaproteobacteria bacterium | reverse complement strand
GCCGCGGCAACATCTGCTTCGGCGGCCTGGAGCACGGCAAGCTCATCCCCCCCGACGACGAGATCGAGAATCCGTTCCGCCAAACCACGCTGTCAGCCTGCTCGGCTGACGGCGGCTCGCCCACCTTCCTGCCAGAGCTCCAGCCCAAGGTGCCCGACGGGGTACTGAGCTGAACTTTCAGCGATTTCGCACAAGCCTGTAGGACATCGCCCATAGCTTTCGCGGCGGCGGCCTCGCTACGGTGTTCGGGTTCGAGAACCCAACCAACGCCCCGTACGGGAGGACGCCAAAATGGAGTACACCTACACCCCTTTCTACGCCTATCCGGATAACGTCAAGCGCGCCATCGCCAAGCTGGTTCGCCGCTACGGCGAACACTGGCACCGGCAGCTCGACTTCGAGGAAATGACCTTGGTGCCGGAGGACTGGGTGGCCGACAAACGCAAGCGCTTCGCCGACCTCATTTGGGCAGTGCCCCTAAAAATGGGAGCCCGCCAACTGGTGAAGGCCACCCACTTCATCCTGATACTGAAAATCCAGAACACGGTGGTGCCGGACGCGGTTCCGCGCATGCGCCGCTACCGCAAGCTGCTCCACTTGGAATTGAACCGCCGCGGCGCCTTCGGCGCCCCGGACAATCCACCTCTGCTCGCACCCACCCTGAGCTATCACGGCGAGGAGCCTTGGACCATACGCCCCGAGGACGCCGGCCACCTGCTGGTCGGCCAGCCGCGCCTGGTCGAGTGGGACGGCGAGGGCAGCGAGCCAAAGATCCTGGCCCATGGCGAACCGCCCACCGGACCGCTCTGGAACCAAGCTGAGGACATTCGCCAGGCCGCGGCGGCCAGGGATCCGTCAAAGCTGAAACAAGCAGGCTGACTTAAGGCTATCCGGTCCCGGCGACGACCCGGCTCTTCATCCAGTTGTTGCTGTCGTGGAAGTCGGCCACGGCGTTGCCGGGCGGCACCAGCGCATCGAACAGGGGACGGTCCGCATCGGCCAGCGTCATCTCCAGCACCGGCAGGGCGTCCTCCATGTGGGCCAAGGTGCGCGGGCCGTAGATGGGGGCGGTCACCCGCGGCTGGTCCTTCACCCAGAGCAGCGCCAGTTGGGAGGCGCTCAAGCCGCGTTCGGCGGCCATATGAGCCACCGCCGCGGCGACTTCGAGGCCACGGTCGGTCACCCGGGTGGCGAAGCGGGCACCCCAGTTGGCGGCTCGGGAGCCTTCGGGGGCCTTGGCCTCGGGGGTGTAGCGGCCGGTGAGCACGCCGCCGGCCACCGGCGACCAGGGCAGCACCGCCAGGTCGTAGCCTTCGCACAAGGGGATCAGTTCGTTTTCAATGCGCCGGTCGAGCAGGTTGTAGGGGGGTTGTTCGCTGACGTAGCGGTGCAGCCCGTAGCGCTCGCTGATGGCCAGCGCCTCCATGACCTTCCACGCGGGATGGGTGGAGCAGCCGATGTAGCGCACCTTGCCCGCCCGGATGAGGTCGTCGAAGGCGCGCAGGGTTTCGTCCTGGGGCACGTCAAGGTCCGGGCGGTGGAGTTGGTAGAGGTCGATGCAGTCGATGCCGAGGCGCTCGAGGGAGGCCTCGCAGGACTTGATGACGTGATCCCGCGAGCCGCCCCGGTCGTTCACTTCCCGGCTCATGGGGCTATAGACCTTGGTGGCGATCACCAAACGGTCCCGTTGCCCGCTGGCGGCGACGGCCTTGCCGACGATCTGCTCGCTCAGGCCGCGGTTGTACACATCGGCGGTGTCGATGAAGTTGATGCCGGCGTCCAAGGCTGCCTGCACAATGTCGATGCTCTCGGCTTCCGAGGTCGGGCCGCCGAAGTTCATGGTGCCCAGGCACAAGGGCGACACCCGGATGCCAGTGCGGCCCAGAATGCGATAGTCCATGGCTTGTTCCTGCCTGTTGCTGACGGCCGCCATGATAGACTGTCACCGCGATGAACGCCCTGCTTGCCTTGCTCCTTCTTGCGCTTTCAGCCGCCCAGCCCTCCGCCAGCACTTTCGCTGAGGCGGCTTGGCCGACGCCCGATCCGGCTAGCGCCCAAACCACGCGGCTCGGCCGCTACCGGATCAGCTACGCACCCTCTTTGCAGCCCATCGAGATCAATCGCATTCACGCTTGGGTCGCGCAAGTGATGGATGCCGACGGCAATCCAGTGGCAGGCGCCACCATCAGCATCACCGGCGGCATGCCCGACCACGACCACGGCCTGCCCACCGCGCCGCGGGCCACCGCCTATCTTGGCGAGGGGCGCTATCTGATAGAAGGCATGAAGTTCCACATGGGCGGCGCTTGGGAAGTGGTGCTCAACGTCAAGTCCGGCGCGGGAGACGATGCCCTGTCCATCCCGCTGGATCTTTGATCGCCACCCAACGCCGCTAGCTGAAAAAGCTGCCCATGGGCAAGGACCTGATCGGACTGATCGTCCTGCTCCTGGCTTTGGCCGGGGGCGGCGCAGTTTACATGAACGCACCGCCGCCCGCGCCTTGGAGCGACGCCGAGCGCAAGGCCATTCAAGCCCTAAGCCTAGCCACCTTGCCGCCCTTGCCGAGCGACCCAAGCAACGCCGTCTCCGACCACCCCGCCGCGCAGCGCTTTGGCCACCGCCTGTTCTTCGATGCGCGGCTGAGTGCCAACGGCGCAGTCTCCTGCGCCACCTGCCACCAGCCCGCCCTGCGCTTCACTGACGGCCTGCCCCGGGCCGTGGGGCTTGCCGTCGGCACGTTCAACACGATGAGCCTGGTCGGAGCGGCGTACAGTCCCTGGTTTTTCTGGAACGGCCGCCAGGACAGCCTCTGGGGGCAGGCCACGTCGCCCTTGGAAAGCCCCATCGAGCAGGGTGTGAGCCGGGCGGAGGCCACCCGCCTGATCGCTGGCGACCCCAGTTATCGAGCCGCCTACGAGGCGCTGTTCGGCCCGCTGCCGCCGTTGCCCAGCGAGGCGCCCGCCACCGAACAGGAGGAAGCGGCCGTCACTAGGGCGTTCGTCAACATTGCCAAGGCGATCGCTGCCTACGAGCGCTTGCTGCTGCCCGGCGAAACGCGCTTCGACCGCTACGCAGCCAGCTTGGGGCAGGACGGGCCAACAGCCCCCGACGAGCAGCTCACCCACAAGGAAGCGGAGGGGCTGCGGCTGTTCATCGGCAAGGCGCAGTGCATCAACTGCCACAACGGGCCGCTGCTCACCAACCATGAGTTCCACAACACCGGCGTGCTGCCGGCCATCGGCGCCCTGCCGGACAAGGGCCGCGCCGAGGGTGCCCGCCTAGTTCTCGACGACCCGTTCAACTGTTTCAGCGCCCACAGCGACGATGCGGCCAAGGACTGCGCGGAACTGCGCTTCATGCGCACCGGGGATGATCTGGTTGCAGCGCAGAAGACGCCGTCGCTGCGCAATCTAAAGGGCACCGCACCGTACATGCACGCCGGGCAGATAGGCACGTTGGCCGAAGCGCTGGACCACTACAACCGGGCACGGAGCGCCATCGTCGGCCACAACGAAGCGAAGCCGCTCGGCCTGCTGCCCTACGAACTGAAGCGCTTGGAGGCGTTCTTGAACACCCTCGACGGGCCACTGGCCACGGCCCCGGAGTGGCTGGCGCCACCTTGAATCACTGGCCTATTCGTCGTCGCGGATTTCACCGACCTTGTGGTGAATGACGTCGAGGAACAAATCCCGCAAGGAAATCATGCCAATGGCCTTGCCTTCCTCCACGACCGGCAGATGGCGGGTGTGGTGCTTGCGAGTCAGGGCGATGCAGTGGACGATGGTGTCGTCCCGAGTCACCGTGACCACATCGCGGGTCATCACCTCCGACACCTTGGTCTTCTTCGAGGCGTGAATGTCCAGAATGACCTTGCGCACGTAGTCGCGCTCGGACAGGATGCCGACCAGATAGCCGTCGATTTGCACCAAGACGGAGCCGACGTCCTTCTCGTTCATCAGCTTGAGCGCGTCAAACACGGACTCAAGCGGGCCGATCCAAACGATCTCCTCGGACTTCTCCTGCAAAATGTCGCCAACTTGACGCACCGGCATCCCCAATTCCCAAGCCTGAATAAAGTAGAACGCTATGGCCCGCTGCGCAAGCCCTTATGAACTGTCTGTTCTCAGGTGCCCCTTTTCCTCAAGCCACTCGTACATCACCGGGAGCAGAACGAGCGTCAGCAACGTTGAGGTAACGAGCCCGCCGACCACCACGCCGGCGAGCGGCCGTTGGGTTTCGGCCCCGACGCCGGAGGACAGAAGCATCGGCACGAGGCCGAGGATCGCGACGCTGGCGGTCATCAACACCGGCCGAAGGCGGAGTTCCGCGCCGCGCCGCACCGCCTCCCGCACGCTCGCGCCTTGGTCTCGCAACTGGTTGACGAAGCTGACGAGCACGATGCCGTTGAGCATAGCCACGCCGAACACCGCGATGAGGCCAATGGCTGACGGCACCGAGACGTGTTGGCCGCTGATGAACAGCGCGGCGATGCCGCCAATGGCCGCGAACGGCACGTTGGCGATGATCAACCCCGCATAGCGGATGGAGCCAAACGCCGTGTACAGCAGCACGAAGATGAGCAGGACGGTCAGGGGCACGATCACCGCGAGCCGCTGCAGCGCGCGTTGCTGATTCTCGAACGCGCCGCCCCATTCGATCGAGTATCCCGGCGGCAGATCCACCTGCGCTGCGATCGCCGCGTCGGCCTCCTTCACGAACCCATCAACGTCGCGACCGCGCACGTCCATTTGGATCACCGCGTAGCGGCTGAGCCGCTCGCGGCGCACGAAGGAGTAGCCCTCCGCCACGCTGACGTCCGCCACCGCCGCGAGCGGCACGATAGCCCCGTCCGAGGCTCGAAGCGGGATCCGCTTGATCGATTCCACGGACGCCTTCGAGGCATCGTCCAACCGCACCGTGATGTCGAAGCGCCGGACCCCGTCAAGCAGCGCGGACACCGGCTCGTTGCCGATGCCCGTGCGCACCACCTCAAGGACTTCGTCCGCGTTCAACCCGTAACGGGCGAGCCGGTCGCGGCGCACCTCGATGCGAATCTGCGGCTTGCCAAGATTAGCTTCGAGCGACAGGTCGGCAACGCCTTCCACCTCCGCCACGATGTCCTTGATCGCCCCACTCAACCTGTCCAGCTCGGCTAGGTCCTCGCCGTAGATCTTGATGGCGAGCGTGGCGCGCACACCGGATATCAGTTCCTCGACACGCATCTGGATGGGCTGGGTGAAGGCCACCACGGTGGTTGGCGCCACCCGCTCGATTTCTTCGCGCATCGCCTCGGCGAGGCTCGCGTAGTCGTGTTCGGAGGGCCACTCGTCGCGTGGGCGCAACGCCGTGTACACCTCCATGTAGTTCACATCAACGGTCTCGCCCTTCTCCGCCCGACCGATCATGGCGACCGTCGATTCGACCTCGGGAAAGCGGCCAAGCGCGTTCTCGATGTCGATGGACACCGCGATCGACTGGTCGAGCGAAGCAGATGGGATGCCCGTGACGCGCCACATGATGTCGCCTTCCTGGAGAGTTGGCATGAACTCCCTGCCGAGAAAGGGGAACAGGGCCAAGGCCGTGGCCAGCAGGGCCAATGCGGCGCCCACCACCGTTCTTCGGTTGGCCAACGCCCAGGCGAGGAGCGGCAGGTAGGCAGCCTTGGCCATTCGCAGCAGCCAAGTGTCCTTCTCCTCCTTCGGCTTCACCAACAACGCTGACAGAACCGGGATCAAGGTCAGCGCCAGCAGGAGCGAGCCGGCCATCGCGAAGGCAATGTTAAGCGCCATGGGCTTGAACAGCTTGCCTTCGAGTCCCTCCAACGTGAACAGCGGGATGAACACCACGACGATGATGCCGATGGCGAAAGCCACGGGATTGGCCACCTCCCGGCCCGCATCAAGCACCGCCGCGGTTCGGTTCACCGGACGGTCTCCTGAACGCCGCTCCGCCATCGTGCGAAACGTATTCTCAACCATGACCACGGCGCCGTCCACCATCATACCGATGCCCACTGCCAACCCGGCGAGGGACATCAGGTTGGCCGAGAGGCCCGCCTGCCCCATGCAGATGAAGGCGATCAGCATCGCCATCGGCAGCGCCGAGATGACGACCGCGGCGCAACGCAGGTCGCCGAGAAACAGGAACAGCACGATCGCGACCAGCACGGAGCCCTCCACCAGCGCCCGCACGGCCGTCGAGGTGGCCTCGTCAACCAGCCGCGAGCGGTCATAAACCGGGCGGAGCACGACCCCCTCCGGCAGCGCGCCCTGCAGCGCATCAACCCTTTCGCGCACGGCCTGCACAACGTTGGCGGCGTTCTCCCCGGTTCGCGACAGCGCCATCCCTAGGACCACTTCGCGGCCATCACGGGTAACGGCGCCGAAGCGCGCTGCGCCGCCTGCCGAGATGGTGGCCACGTCGCGCAGGAACACCGGCGTGCCGTCGAGCACCTTCACCACGATCCCGCCGAGGTCCTCGCCATTGCGGACCCGTCCCATGCCGCGCACCAGGTATTGCTCCGCGCCAATGTCCACGAACTGTCCGCCGACCTGCCGGTTGTTCGCGGCGACCGCGCCGACCACGTCGGAAAAGCTGAGGTCATAGGCGATCATGCGCATCGGATCGACCACCACTTGCAGCTGGCGCTCGTGTCCGCCCCAGGACATCACGTCGTCAACGCCTTGGGCCGTTCTCAGCGTCATGCGCACCGTCCAGTCTTGCAGGGTCCGCAGGTCCATGTCCGTCACGGCGTCGGCGAGCGCTTCGTCGGCACGTTCGAGCGTGTACCAGAAGACCTGTCCGAGCCCGGACGAATTCGGCCCCATTTCCGGCGTGCCATAGCCCTCGGGCAGCCGCTCGGACACCTCCTGGAGACGCTCCATGACGAGCCGCCGAGCGAAGTAGATGTCCATGTCGTCGTCGAAGTACACGGCAACGTACGACAGCCCGAACAGGCTCACCGACCGGATCTGGCTCACCCCCGGCAGTCCGGCCAACCCGGACTCGATGGGGAACGTCAGCAACTGCTCCACGTCCTCGGCGGCGAGCCCCGGAGACTCCGTGTAAACATTGACTTGGACTGGTGTGAGGTCAGGGAAGGCGTCGATCGGCACGGTCCGCACGGCGCGCCATCCGAAGAACGCCACGCCCGCCGCGGCGATGAGCACGAGCAGCCGGTAGCGCAACGACAGTTCGACCAGTCCCCCAAGCACGATGGCTATCCTCCCAGGGAACTAGTGGGCATGCCCGCTGCCGAGCGAAGACTTGAGGAGCAGGGACTTCAGGTGGAAAACGCCAGCCGACACCACTCGATCCCCGGGCTCGAGGCCGGCTCGCACGACGACCCAAGGGCCGACGCTGCGCCCCGTGGAGACCGGCACCGGGTGGAACTCATCGCCTTCCATCCGGAACACCGACTCGCGGTCATCGAGCAGGGTGACCGCCGACTGGGGCACGGCGAGGACCGGTTCGGGGAGACCGGTCTCAAGTTCGACTTCCACGAATTGACCGGGGTGCAGCGCGTCATCAACGTTGTCAACCTCGATCCTGAGCGCCTGCGTGCGCGTCGCCTCGTCCAGCCTGTGGTGGCGCTGCACCACTTTGCCGCGGATGCGGTGGCCGTCATCCGCCACCACCACGGCGGGGTCGTTGCGCGCCACATCCGGGATCTCGGCCGCCCGGGCCTCGACCCAGACCGTTGACTCGTCCACGACTTCCACGAGCACGCGGCCGGGCTCGACCAGCTCACCAACCACGAAGTCATCGCTGAACACCGTGCCGGCACGGGGGGCGAGCAGATCAAACCGTCCGGCGAAGGCGCCAATGTCATCCGACGCGGCGAGCTCACGGGCCTGCTCATCCGTCAGCCCATAGGCGATGACTTTCGCCATTGCCTGCCGCTGCGCGGTCTGCGCCTCGGCGTAGCGGCGCCCGGACACCGCATCGGCGCCGAGCTCGCGCACCAGCCGCCACTCGTATGCGGCGAGCATCAGTTCGCCGGCGGCTTCGGCCATGGCGACGCTGGACAGGGTGGCCACTGGCTGTCCCGCGGCCACCACATCCCCTAGGTGAACGTGGCGGGATTCGACGACGGCGGGAATCTTGGGCGTGATGCGGGCCGACTGGTAGCCATTGACCACAACCTCAGCCGGAAGCGCCACGGTGGTGCGCAACGGCCTGCGTTGCGCACGCTCGATCTCGATGCCAGCCTCGGCTTGCTCTTGGCGGCTCAGCGACACAAAGCCGGTTTCCTCGTCGCCATGCCCGTCTTCCGCATCGGCAGCCGCCGTCGCCCAAACGCCCATCGCGACGATGATTGCGATCACTCGCGCTGTCACCCTTGTAGCAGCGATCACTTCTTGATCCCTCCTTCGTTGCCTTGCGCTCCCAGCCAGTCGTCGATGCGCCCGGATGCCAATAACCACTCGAACCAAGCTTCCCAAGCGGCATGGCGCAGGTCGAGCGCCTGCATCCGCAATTCAATGGCCGCCTCCACATGCATCAGATAATCCGCTGGGTCAAGTTCGCCGGCCTCCCACGACCGCCGGGCCAGCAGCTCCCGGTCGTCCAAGGAGCCGGCGCCATCGCTCAGCCACCCCTGCCACGCCTGCCGGGCGATCCGGTAGCGTTCCGCACTCGCCTGGAAACGGACCAGTGCCCGCCGTGCGACATCATCGCTGGCGCGGGCCGCTGCCGCTGCGTCTTCGGTCGCCGCCGACACGGCGTGGGTGCCGCGGTTGAGCAGGGCGAGCGGGACTGATACGCCAGCCTCCACGAGGCCGGCGCCTGCTTCCTCACCGACGCCTAGGCTAAGCGTGGGATTGGGTCGGCGGTTGCGGGTCTCCTCGGCGACCAACGCGGACGCGGCTCGCACCGTCAGCATGGCTGCGCGAACGACGGGCAGTTCGGACACAGCCTCCGGCGGCGTCTCGGTCAAGGGCGGAAACTCGAAGTCCAGCATGGGCCAGCGTTGCACGTCGTCGGCGAATGTCACCCCGCGAACGCCCTCCGCTGCTGCCGACCGCTGCGCCTCGGCGGCCGCTCGCCGCATCCGGGTCTCGGCCAGCGCGAGCGTCGCCAGGTTCGCTTCCATGCGGCTGATGTCGCCAGCGGCCCGTCGGCGCTCCGCCAACGACTCAAAGTCCGACATCGCCTGCTCGTGCGTTGCGAGCAGCCGAGCTCTGCCCGCCGCGGTTCGCCACTGGGCGAGGGCCTTCAACAGTTCGCCAGCGGTCGCCGCCCTTAGGGCGTCGAGTTGCGCTGCGGCGACGAGTTGCCTCGCCTCGGCGACCGTGACCCGGGCGCGGCGCTTGCCTTGGAGGTCAAACTGCTTGGCCACGCCCACCACCACCCGGCGCTCATTGTGGTTGCCGCCGCCGAAGGCGCCGATCTCTTCGGCCTCAATCGACAGTTCCGGATTGTCATATGACAGGGCGGCGCCGGCGCGCCGCTCCGCGTGAGCGCGAAGGGTCGCCTCGGCGGCGAGAACGGCCGGATTGCCGGCCACCGCGTCGCGCACGAAGCGTGCGAGAGCATCGCGGTCGTCCGCGGCGGCGGGCAGCGCCAACCCCAGCAACGACATCCCGCTCACCAAGCAGGCCGTCAGGCACGCTTTCCGCGCCTGGCTGGTCCGTCCCTGCGTTGGTCCTCTTGTGGCCACCGTTTCCGCCTCTTAGTGAATCTGCCCGCCTTGGGCGGCCATCGCCTCGACGAAGTAGAGCGTGTAGGCGAGGGCGACGCCCACCAGCAGCGCCAGCACCAGCTTGCCGCGGTCGTGGCGGTGGAAATGGACCTCCGGCAGCAGGTCGCTTAACGAGATGCACAGAAACACGCCCACCGCAAACGCCAGCCCGTAGCCCAGTGCCGGGCCTTCGGAAACGGCATCCAGCAAGCCCGCGCCAAAATAGCTTGCCGCCGCGGCCAACGGACAGATGAGCGCATAGCCGACGTTGGCCGCGAGCCGTGCGCCGCGCGCCTTGCCCTCATGCTTCATCATCCCGGTGATCGAGAACGCGTCCAGCGGCTTGTGCAGCAGGATGGCGAGGCAGACGCCGAGCCCGGGCAGCATGCCTCCTTCTGTCAGGCCGATGCGCACGCTAGCGCCGAGCGCGATGCCCTCGGTCACCGCGTGCAAGCCCAACCCCAAGGCGATGCCGGCCAGCCCGCGGCCTTGGGGCCGGGCGTGTCCGTGGACCTCCGCATCTTCGCTGAAGTCGTGCTGATGGAAATGGAACACGCGCAGCAGGACGACCATGGCGATCATCCCGGCCACGACCAACAGCATCGCCGCATTGACGGCGCCGGGCCCGGGAATCCGTTCGAGACTGTGGGGGAGGAGGTGAAACAGAGCAACGCCCAAGATGAAGCCCGCAACCAAGCTCATCACGAGTTGGGTGCGCGTGTGCGTCATGGCGCCACGCTCGGACAGTTGACCGCCGGCCACCGATATCGCGAACACGGCCCCAGAATAGGCAGCCAGCAACACTGGTGGAGAGACGTTCACCGAAGCCGGTGGCGTGAACTAGAAAAATAGCGTGAGCAGCACGATGCTGGCCACGCCGCCCGCCAGGAAGCCCACTGCGCTGACCGCGCCGGAGGCGGTCGCCAGGTCGGCGATGCGGAACGTCTGGTCCTCCACCGTAAACAGGACTTGGCTGCGGTCCACTTCGCCATCCACAAAACGTTTGAGGCCGGTCTCCGCGCTGTGCGCCTCCCTGATCGCCACGAGCGCCACGAGGATCATCGTGGCGGCCGATGCGAGAATGCCGATGCCGAACACCACCAGCGTCAGCAGCGCAACCCAGTGGTAGGCCGGATCCTCCGCGCCGCTGGATGCGCTCATGATGCCGATGATCACGGCCGCGCCGCCCGCATTGCCAAGCAGCAGCAGACGGGCTGACTCGGTGATCAGCCGGAACATCACGCCCCGGCGCTGGGCGACCACCTTGTAAAGCTCGCGCAGCCACTCCTCGCCGGTTTCCTCGGCGGAGAATTCGTCCATCCGCTTCATGGGCCGCCTCCCTGGGAGCCAGTCTCAGCGTCATCGGCGCTTAGGTGCGTCAAGCGAACGTATGTCGAACCGGTATTCGACCCCGGCGCAAAGGCGACCGTCCAATCGTCGATGCGCACTGGTTCCGCCCGCACCGCTTGGGCCATGAACGCCGACCGCGTGATGTCGCCGTCAATCCGTTCGAGCGTGGAGGCCAGATAGCGCCCCAGCAGATAGCCCTCCAGCGACAGTTCGTTCAGGACGGATTCCCCCGGTGCCGCGTGGGCCGCCATGGCCCCCCGAAAGCTGGCGGCGAGGGCGCTGTCGGCATCGTTCGGACTCGGAACCACTTCGGTCACCAAGATCCGATCGCTGGGTGCCTCCACGCGGTTCCGAAGTTCGTAGGAAAGGGAGAATGACAGGTTGGCCAGCGTGTAGTCATGGCCCAGCGAGTGCGCCAGATTGATGATCTCGGAATTGGCGGCGTAAGCGCCGACCAGCAGGATGGCATCCAAGTCGGCGTTGGCTAGGCCGAAGAGGCTGGCGTGTACCGCATGGGTGTTCCGCGAGTAGGTGGTCTTCGCCAGCAGCGGAATGTCCTGCTCCGCCAGTGCGGCGAGATAGCTGCGCATCACCGAACGGCCAAACGCGTCGTCTTGGTAAATAATGCCAAGGCGCCGGTGGCCGCGCTCCCCGACGATGTTCGCCACCAAAGCCTGCACTTCATCGAAATAGCTCGCCCGCAGGTTGACCACGTTCGGAAACCGCTGGGCGTCGCGCAGGAAGTCGGCGCCGGTCACATGGCCCACGAAAGGAATCTCCGCCGTGCGCAGCACCGGAGCGATTCGGGCCGCGGTGGGCGTTCCCACGCCGCCGACAACCGCCAGGACGTCGTTCGCGGCCACGAAGCGCTCTGCGTTCGCTGCCGCCCGTTCCGGTTCGTAGCCGTCGTCGAGCGCGATCAGCTCCAAGGTGCGTCCCTGCACGCCGCCGGCCGCGTTGCGTTCCGCGAATGCGGCGAGCAGGCCCGATCGGTAGTCGATGCCGAGGCGCTGGTTGGGGCCGGAGAAGCACGCGCTCTGGCCGAAGAAGACCGTTTCACCGGTCACGCCTGGGGCAGCCGCCGCCGGACCTGGGAAGAGGCTGGCCGCGGCGAGGGCCAGCAACCGCAACGCGGCCCTACCCGCCATGGCTATCCGAACCGCCAGCGCTGTTCTCTGGGGTCTCCTCCGGAATGGTGTCCACGAGCGGCTTCTGCGCCGGACGCTCCTCCACCACCGGGCCGCTGCGCCCGACGTGCCCGTGGGTAAAGATCGACGGCGAATCGAAGATCAGGGAGCGCGGCGTTGCCGACGCCACGTGGTCGCGCTCCGCGCCTCGATCGTGGAACCGTCCGTCCATGGTGAGCTGCTCTATTTCCACGTCGCGGCCGGCATGCAGGTCCCGCTGCGCGGTGGAGGCGGTCAAGTCCCGCTCGTCGGCGCGCACCGCGTCCGCGCCAGGCTGCGCGGCGGCCGCCAAACCGAAGGGCGGTGGGCCGACGCCATCGATCATGTTGATGTCGATGGTGGAAGCGTCGCCCGGGTTCACTGCCGCCAAGCTCGCCTGGGAGAAGATGGTGCGCATTCGCTGCCAATAGCGGGTGACGGCCACCTGCTCCGGTTCGCTACGGTACTCGGCCAGGAGGACGCGGAAGGCGGCCGCGGCGCTGCTCGCCTGCTTGAGGCGCTCCTCGGCCCGCGCCTCGGCGTTGAGCACCAAGGACTCGGCTTGCCCCCGCGTGCGCGCCAAGAAGCGTTCGCTGCGCCGGTTCGCCTCGCTTTCCGCCTGGGTCCGCTCGGCGATGGCGTCGTTGACGTCCCGGAAAGCCGCCATCGTCTCATCGATGGGCCGCACGTCCACGATCGTCAGCGCGACGACCTCAATGCCGATCCCGTATGCTGCGACCCGCTCGGCGACATCCTCGAACAAGTGCTCCTCGATGATGTTGCGGTTGCTGGTGAAGATCAGGTCGATGAAATTGCTGCCGACCGCATCGACCAGCCCCTCCCGAACGAGCATGGTCATCAGCTTTTCGGGTTCGGCTGCAGCGTGCAGGTAGTGGTGCAGATTGTCGATCACGTACTGGACGGCCACCTCGACCTCCAGCAAATTTGTGTCGCCCGATAGGATCGTGAAGTTGACCTTGCCCCCCTGCTTGCTCGCCACGCCGAGGCGCGCGATGCGCTTGACCGGACGGATGTGCGCTTCCTCGATCACCGGAATTCGGTAGCGCCAGCCAGGCTCGACCTCGGCTTCAACCACCTTGCCGAACCTTGTGCGAACCGCCTGCTCCTCCTTCTTGACGATGTAGAAGCCGCTCATGAGCAGCACGGCGAGGCCGAGCACTGCGGACCAAGCCAGGATCCGCCCCCAATGGGCGCCGACGAAGTCGAACGACGCGTAGATCGCACGGGTGCTTGGCGGCAGCGGCTCGTCGGTCATTCTTGGCTCGTCGGCATGGCGCGGCTGTCCAGATACCGGAAAAGTTCGCTGTCGGCCGGGAGCATGAGCGTGGTGTTCTCGTCAATGATCAGGTCATAGCTGTCCAATGCCCGGATGAACTCGTAGAAATCCGGATCCTCGCGATAGGCCTCGCCAAGCAGGGCCATCGCCTCCGCCTCCGCGTTGCCGAGAATCACCGTGGCCTCGGCATGCGCCTCCGCGATCAGCTTCTCGTGTTCGTTGACCGCCAATGCCTCGATGCGCATGGCGATCTCCTCGCCCTCGGCGCGGTAGCGCGAAGCGATGCGGGCGCGTTCCGACACCATGCGCTCAATCACGCTCGGCCGGTTCTCCGTGGGCAGGGTGTACTCCACCACCCCGGCGCGCATGACCTCGATGCCATAGTTGGCCAGCGCCACGGGAGCGACGCGCTCGATAATCTCGCTGGAGGCTTGATCGAACTCCTCGTGCTCAAGCCCCAGTCCGATGAACGCTTCGCGGGCCTTGTTGCTGACCACGACGCCGACGCTGGACAGATAGACGTCGCGCAGCTTCTCCAGCGCGTTCTCATCGGTGCGGATGGCCTCAACGTACAGGATGGGATCCACCACCCGCCACAGCAGGTAGCCGTCCACCAGCACGCTCTTTTGGTCTTCCGTAATCAGTTCCTGCGGCAGATCCGTCATCGTCTGCATGCGGCGATCGACCTTATAGACCTTGGACACCGGGCGCGGCCACTTGAGGTGGAACCCGGGCTGCCGCACCGGCGGCGCAATCCGGCCGAAATGCGTCAGCACGCCCTGCTGGGTCTCCCGAATGATGTAGAAGCTGTCATACAGGATGGCCAGCGCGAGTGCCGCGCCGGCCGTCAACAGGAATGCCTTTCCGGTTCGTGTCATCGTTTGGTTCCCCCGTGATGGCCGTTGCCGGCCTCGCCGGATCGGCGCTTCCAAAGCGCCACCTTGTCGAGGCTGCCCTCGTTGGGCACGATCACCTTGGCGTTGCCGGACAGCGCGGACTCCAGCTTCTCCCGCCAAAGCATGTTCCGAAGCACCTCCGGGGCCGTGCGGGTCGCCCCCGCCACTGCCGAGATAGCCTTCGCCTCCGCCCGCGCGCCGGCCATCTTGCGGAACGCCTGCCCCTGCGCCTGCTCAACTTCGTAGAACGCGTTGCCGTAGGCCTGCGGGGTCAGTGCGACCAGCAGGCGTTGCGCGTTCACGATGATGCGTTCGCGGTCCTCTTGGGCGCTGGACACCTCGCGAAAGGCACTCGCCGTCTCCGCCGTTGGGCTCACGTCAAGCAGATTCGCCTTCACCAGCTCGATCGAGTTGAGCACCGGGTCCCGGCCTTCGACGGGCTCCCAGAAAAGCGCCCGAATATGGTCCTCGAGTGGCCCGCGGTGGGCATTGAGCAGCGGCTCCAAGCGCCGTGCCGAAATGAAGGAGCGCATGTGCCCGGAGATGAAGGCCGAGATCACGCGCTCCGGGTTCGTGGTGCGGTAGTGGTAAACGTAGGGGTCCGACACGCGGTACTGCACGTTCACCGTGAACGACATTAGGTTCAGGTCGCCGGAGACGAATTCGTGCCCGTCGTTGGCCAGCATGATCGACTTCACTTGGCGAACCGGCCAATGATCCACCCGGACGAACGGACGCGGAGCCAAGTAGTGAAGCCCCGGCGGCAAGTCGCGCCAGCGCACCTCGCCGAACAGCAGGCCGTAACCCACCGAGCCGGGCGGCACCCGGGTGAACCCGGAACCGAGGAGCACTAGGAGCGCCGCGCCCAGCAAGGCCGCACCCGCCGGCGTATTGGGAACCACGGCCCCAGCCAGCGGACGCCCTCGGGTGAGCCGCAGCCAGAATTCGGCAAGCCGGCGGCCGACCGGACGCATGTTCATCATCAGGTCGTCATAGCCGCTCTTGAGCGCCCCGGCCCGGAACCGCCACACGATCAACGCGGCCAAGCCAATGGCGCCGCCCCATTGGAGGGCGAGAATCGCGGGAGAGTCCGACGCCTCGAGATTCACGGTGATCGACAGGCCGGCGGCCAACAGCAGCAGGTCGATCGCGATGCCCAGCACGACGGTGACGGCGATCACCGCAGCGACATAGACGGAGGCGAACCGGGCCCCGAACTGGCTCACTATGATGGCGATGGTGCCGGTGTTGGTCGCCGGCCCCGTCATCAGGAACACCAAGGCCGCACCGGGGCTAACACCCTTGGCGACCAGCGCCGCCGCGATCGGCGTACTCGCCGACGCGCAAATGTACAGCGGAATGCCGATCAGCACCATCACCGGATAGGACAGCCATCGCGCGTATTCGTGGGCCATCAGGTCCGCCGGGATGACCAAGTACAGGACGCCGCCGAGCGCGATGCCCACCAAGAGCGCGAAAAGGATGTCGTCGGCGATCTCGACGAAACCGTAGCGCAGCACATGCCGGACCACCGTAGGGAAATCAGGGCCTTGGTCCTCCCCGACATCGGCTGGGACGGGCTCGGACGACCCGTCAGACCCTGCCCCCTCGCCTTTGCGGTAGAAGTCGGGCTTCAACCATGAGGCATGCCGCCATCGGCTCGCGGCGGTGGTTAAGCCGGCGACCCATCGTCCCGCGAAGCCGCGCAGTTGCGTGAAGCTGACATAGCAGTCGTCCTTGTCGGCCAACAACGGCGTATGGGCGCCGTGATCGTGGCCTTCATGTCCGTGATCGTGATCGCCGTGGTCGTGATCGCTATGGTCGTGAGCCGCCTCGTCGGAGTGGTCCGGCTGTGCCTCGCCGCGTCCATTGGGTCCGCGAATCAACCCGATACAGAAGATTCCGGCGACCACCGCGGTCAGGAAGCTGATGACCGGCCGCACGACCGCGACGATCGGCCCAAAAAAAGCGTTGGTGACCAGGATCGAGTCCGCCCCCGTTTCCGGTGCGGTGATGAGGAAGGACATGCACGAGGATCGAGAGGCGCCTTTGCGGCGCATTTCGGCCACCACGGGCACCACCGAGCAACTGCACAGGGGCATGGGCACGCCAATTCCCGCACTGGTCGCGACGGACTTGAGGCTGTCGTCGCGGAACCAGTTGAGAATCGCCTCGCGCGATATGAAGACGTGGATCAGGCCGGAAAGGAACAGCCCGAGCAGGAGCATCGGCGAGAGCAGCAGGAAGGAGGACCACAGAAAGTCGAAGAATTCTGCTGCCAGCGTCATGCGGGACTCCGCGAGGCGGGGCAACGAAGCCCAAAAAACTCAGTTGTTGGCGCACCTTCCAAAAGCCCCATCCCCAGTGCATGTCAGGACATCCACGCAACGTAGCAGTCGTCTTGCTGATATGTCAACTTGATTAACCCTGTGCGTTGGCAACAGGCCCTATGAAACGCCCGGAAGCGTCAAGTAGGCCAATTCGGTTCGCCAAGCCGAGGGATCAGGATCATCGCCCGGATCGGTGAGATAGAACTCAACCCGCCCTGCCCAGCCCCGTGCGCCATCGCAGCCATCGAAGGCAACGCCATGGTCCGCCGTCCACTGCTGCAAGTCGGCATTGGCCTGCACGAGTTCCTCGTAGGGACCGACATGCACCAGCACCGCGTAGCGCCCGGCAGGCAGCTCGCCGATTTCAATGCGCCCATCGCCAACGGCACCCGGTTCAATCGGCAAGCCGACGGAGATTTCCACTTCGGGCATGTCGATAACGTGGTAGCGGATGAGCGGGCGACCGACAGGCGTTATTCTGCGTTCATCGAGCCAGGCAAAAACTTCCGGCCAAAGCTTGGCAAGCGCGGGGCCCAGTTCACCCAAGGACAAGCGTATCCGAACCGCGGCGTAGGCCACGGCCGCGCGATCCTGAAGCTGTACGGGCTCATTGCGCACCGAAATGGTCATACCCAGTCTCCTTGAAACACCGCATCACTATACATAGGCTCTCCGCCAACGAAGCAGCGCGATGGCTGGCGCCGTGCAGGCCATGCAGCGCTTGGCACCATCGTTTCCGGACATCGGGGAGACAAGACCTGAATGGAAGACCTCTCGCTGCCGGCCATCAAGTTGATTGCCGCCGCATCCATCCTAGCCATCGCCCTGATCGGCGGCGCCATTCCAATGGCCGCCGCCCGCAACCAAAGCAGCCGAAGGTTCTTTTCCTTGGGCAATGCGTTTGCCGGGGGCCTGTTTCTCGGGGTGGGCTTCATTCATCTGCTGCCGGAGGGCATTGAACAGCTTGGAGAGGTGGTGGACTATCCGTTGGCCGCCCTGCTGGCGGCCTTGGGGCTCGCAGCGCTGCTGCTGATCGACCGCATTGTGTTCGACGGCCGGCACCTTCACTCGGATGCCGAACAAGCAGCAGGCCGGTCGATCTATCCGCTTGTGCTGCTGCTGCTCCTGTCAATCCACTCAATCATCGCTGGCTTGGCGCTTGGCTTAGAAAGGCACGCATCCGCCGCCATCGTCCTAGCGTTCGGCATCGTCCTGCACAAGGGATCAGAGGCCTTCGCTCTTATGGTGAGCTCGATCGCCGCCAACTTCGCCGCCAATCGTCGCAACGCCCTATTGGGCGTCTTCGTGGCCATGACCCCGGTGGGCATACTCGCGGGCATGCTCGGCTCCAGCGCCCTGCGCGGCGACGCTGCAGCGCTGGTAGAGGGCAGCTTCAAGGCGCTGGCGGCCGGAACCTTCATCTACATCGCCATCCTGGACATCATCGACGAGGAATTCTCCAAGCGGGAAGCGCGGGTGGCAAAGTTCGTGATGAGCTCCCTAACCGGCGATGACGACGTGCCCATGCCCACCCAAGACCACGACCGCATCTTCAAGTTCCTGCTCGTCATCGCCGGCATCGTGGTCATGGCGCTGATCGGCGATTTTGCTCATCCCCACGAAGCGCACTAGCCGCAATCGCCCGTCCTTCAGCCCTTTGACGACTCGTGAAACAGAGTAAGAGCCGAGTTGCGAAGCAACTCGCACGTGCGCCGTAGGCGCACGCCCTTGCAGAAATTTGTCAATTTCCTTAAATTCCCGCACGAATGTCACGGCGCGGAAGCGACTGCATGCTCGGCTCTACAGGCACAGCGATCCCATTTCGCCAGCGTCCTTTGCGCCGCCGCGCCACCGCTTGGCTGGCCGTGCTGGCTTTCAGTCTCGCGCAAATCCTGCTCGGCGCGCACGTCCATGCCGCAACCGGATCCGATGAGCCGCCAGAAGCCTTATGCGCGGCCTGCGCATTCGTCGATGATGGCCAGCTTTCCGGGCATGTGCCCGCCAGCACGATGCCTGGGTTGCACCCATGCCTAACCCAGCCCCATGCCACCTCCGCCTGTGCCGAGCCACAATCCAACCCCATTCAGCCGCGAGCGCCGCCCCCCTTTTCCTGACAACAGCCCACTAGGGATTCGCGTAACGCGCACCCAGCGCTAAATCGTCGCAACCGCGATCCGGTTGCCAGGAGGAAACATGAAACACGCTTACCGGCTGCCGCTGATGTTCAGCCTATGCTTCGCGGCGCTCGAGGGATACGCCGACCAAGATCGTCACGGCTACGAAATCGAGGAAGTCATCGTCACCGCCCACCCCTTGTCTTCCGGCGGCTTGGCGCAACCCGTGGAGGCGCTACGGGGCGAAGAGCTTGACCGCGAAATCGCGGATACCATCGGCGCCACGGTCGCCCGGAAGCCCGGCATCCACACCACATCCTTCGGCCCCGCCGTTGGCCGACCGGTTATTCACGGCCTCGACGGCGCCCGGGTGCGCGTCATGGAGGACCATGTGGACACCATGGACGTTTCCGTCACCAGCGGTGACCACGCCGTCTCCGTGGATCCCTTCATAGCCAACGAGATCGAGATTCTCAAAGGCCCCGCAACCCTGCTCTACGGCTCGGGCGCCATCGGAGGCGTCATCGACGTACATACCGGCCGGGTGCCCCGGGAAGCGCCCGATGCCCTGACCGGTAAGCTGGATCTGCGCGCAGCGGACAACGGCGACGCCTTCCGGGGCGCATTTCGCTTGGACGGCGGTACCGACTCCTTTGCCTGGCACATTGACGGCTTTGCCCGCGATGCCGACGACGTGGACATCCCAGGCTTCGTCCGATCTTCCCGGTTTCGAACCGCTCTTGAGGAGCAGGAAGATGAGGACCACCACGACGAGGAGGAGGAAGAAGAGGACGAAGAGGACCACGGGGACGAAGGGGAGGAAGTGCGCGGCACGCTGCCGAACAGCGACCTTGAGGCCAAGGGCGGCGCCGTCGGCTTTGCATTCGTCGGCGAGCGCGGCTTTATCGGCGTATCAGTGAGCCGCTTGGAATCCGACTACGGACTGCCCGGCTTCGCCCACGGCCACGGCGAAGAGGAAGGGGAGCACGGGGATGAGGACGAAGACGAGGACCACGAGGAGGGAGAAGAAGGAGACCATGAGGAAGAGGAAGGGGACCACGAGGAAGAGGAAGACGATCACGGCGACGAAGCGGAGGGCTCGCCAGTCAGCGAACTCGAGCAGACTCGCATCGACTTGGAAGCGGGACTGGACGAGCCTTTCCCCGGCTTTCGCAGCTTGAACCTCCGCGTCGGGATCAACGACTACGAACATGCCGAGGTCGAGCCGTCCGGCGAAGTGGGCACGCTGTTCGAAAACGAGGCTTGGGAGGCGCGCGTTGAGTTGTCCCACAACCCGATCGGTGGCTGGGAAGGCGTGATCGGCGCTCAATTCAGCGATCGCGAATACGCGGCAACCGGGGAGGAAGCGTATTCCCCGCCCGTGAAAACCGACGCGCTGGGGCTCTTCTGGATGGGCCAGCGCGACTTCGAACGCTTCCAAATGGAGGCCGGTCTGCGCTTCGACCGCACCGAGCACGATCCTGAATCGGGAAGCAACGAGACTTTCAGCGGCGTGTCCGCATCCCTGGGCGCCGTGATCCCCTTGGCGGAGGGCTGGACCGGCACCCTGCTCGGCAGTTACGCCACCCGGATGCCGGTCAGCGAGGAACTGTTTTCTGACGGGCCGCACTTCGCCACCCAGAGCTTCGAAATTGGCGATCCGAACCTGGACGAAGAGAAGGCCTTCGACCTGAACGCCACGTTGAAGTACTCGGGCGAGCGTTGGTCGCTGTCCGGCACCGTCTATTGGTCCGAGTTCTCCGACTTCATCTACCAAGCAGACACCGGCATAGAAGATCACGGACTGCCCGTGCGGCAATTCGCCCAGGACGACGCCACCTTCACCGGCTTCGAGGTGGAGGGCTCCGTCGTGGCGATGGTCTGGACCGACGGGCAACTGGCGCTTTCCGCCTTCGCCGACACCGTTTCAGCGGAGTTGGACGTGTCCGGCAACGACAACCTGCCGCGGATTCCGCCGAGCCGCGTGGGAGCTGGCTTCGAGCTGAGCCATGGCCCGTTCAACTTCGCCCTGGACTATTTCCGCGCCTTCAAGCAGGACGACATCGCGGAATACGAGCTGGCTACCAGCGGCTACGACGATCTGCGCGCCTACATGGACTGGCACTTCACGGTCGGCGCCACGGAAGTCAGCCTATTCGTGGAAGGCCGCAACCTGACCGACGCGGAGCAGCGCTACCACACCTCCTACATCAAGGAAGTGGCCCCGCAGCCGGGCCGCACCATCGAAGGCGGGGTGCGGGTGGTGTTCTAGCGCCTGTTGTTTGCGCCACTCCCTAGCGGTGCTATGCTCAACCGGCTCATTTGGCGGGGAGAGCATGAACGTCAAGCTGAATCGGCGCCGGTTCATCAAGGGCGTGATCGCCTCCGGCATCGCTGCCGGAACCGCTGGCCACGGCAACGCCCTGGCCAGCGG
>JAPPIX010000012.1:0-5120 GCA_028820495.1 Gammaproteobacteria bacterium | reverse complement strand
CGCTTCTCGGCCCCGGTAAAACGTGGGGGGCCCGCCCCCCCCCCTCCCCCCGGCGGCCCGGGGCCCCCCCCGCGGGGGGCCCCCCCGGCGCCCGGCCCACCCAAGCGGTGGACCGATTGCTGTCCCTCAACATCAACGGCCGCACCCGGCGCGTGGACGTGCTGCCGCAGGAGACCTTGGCCCACACCCTGCGCTACAAGCTCAGCCTGACGGGCACCAAGCTCGGCTGCAACCGAGGCGAGTGCGGCGCTTGCACGGTGCTCGTTGACGACGTGCCCCACTACGCCTGCTCCATGCTCACCCACAATGCCCGGGGCAAGGCCGTGCTCACCGTGGAGGGCTTGCAGAACGCCGACGGCACCCTCCATCCCGTGCAGCAGGCCTTTGTCGATGAGCTCGCGCCCCAATGCGGCTTCTGCACGCCCGGGCAGATCATGGCCACCGTGGGCCTGCTGCGGGCCAATCCGCAGCCCACCCGCGAACAGGCGCGGCACGGCCTGTCCGGCAACCTGTGCCGCTGCGGCGCCTACGACCATTACCTCAATGCGGTGATGCGGGCTTCGGGGCAAGCTTCATGAGCTACCAGCACATCGGCAAGGACTTCACGCCACCCGACATCTTCGGCAAGGTCACCGGCAAGGCCAAGTACGCGGAGGACTTCACCGCCGACGGCATGGCCTACGCCCGCCTGCTGGTCAGCCCGATGCCCCACGCCCGGGTGAAGAAGCTGGACTTGGCGCCGGCGCTGGCCATGGACGGCGTCTTCGGGGTGCTCACCGCCGACGACCTACCCCCGGTTGAAGCGCCCAATGGCGGCATCCTGACCAACGAGCCGGTCTTCATCGGCGATCCGATCCTGGCGGTGGCGGCAGTGGACGAGAAGACCGCGGAGGATGCCATCGGCCGCATCGACATTGAGCTGGAACCCCTGCCCTTCACCGTCAACCCCACCGACAGCTTGAGGCCGGCCGGCCCCAACGCCCGCCAGGAAGGCAACATCTACGCCGGCAGTCCGCCCCAGGTTGGCGAACTGCACTGGCGCCAAGACGAAGTGGAACGCTTCCTGGCCGGAGGCCAGCCGTCCGCCGAGGCGCCGATCGAGTGGCAGTACGGCGACCTCGAAGCCAGCTTCGACAACGCCGCGGTCATCCTCACGGAGAGCTTTGTCACCACCGGCTACGCGCACATGTCCATGGAGCCGCGCTCGGTGATGAGCTACTGGGAGAACGGCAAGTGCTTCGTGTACGGGTCCACCCAAAGCCAGAGCTTCATCATCCCGTTTCTGGCGCCCATGGTCGGCGTCGCCCCGGAGGACCTGGTTTACGTCAGCGAATACTGCGGCGGCGGCTTCGGCTCCAAGATCTTCCCCTACCCCATCATGGCCCTGCCCGCCCACTTCGCCAAGAAGCTCGGTCGGCCGGTCATGCTGCGCATCACCCGGGAGGAGGAGTACTACATTGGCTCGGCCCGGGTCGGCTTCCAGGGCTGGATCAAGGCGGGCTTCGCTGCCGATGGCCGGGTCTCGGCCGTGGACCTCTACATCGTGCAGGACTTGGGGCCCAAGCGCGCCGGGGGCGATGCGTCCTCCGCCGGCGGCGCGGTGAGCATCCTCTACCAACCCGAGGCGCTGCGCCTGCGCTCGGTGCCGGTGCTCACCAACACGACGCCCCGCGGCGCCCAACGCGGGCCTGGACAGAACCAGATCGCCGCCATTTTCGAGCCGCTGATGGACAAGGCCGCCCAGGAACTAGGGCTCGACCGGGTGGCCATCCGCCGCATCAACGCGCCGGATTCGAACGCCAAGCTCAACGCCGACCAAGGCCCGGTGACCAGCGCCTACATGGCCGAGGCCCTGGAGCTGGGCGCCAAGCGATGGAACTGGGCGGAAAAGGTCAAGCGCAGCGGTCGCCGCAGGGGCAGCAAGGTCACCGGCATTGGCGTTGGCCAAGGCTACCATGCCGCCGGCACTTCCGGTTTCGACGGCTTGGTGCGCATCACGCCCGACGGCAAGATCCACCTGCACAGCGGCGTCGGCAACCTCGGCACCTACTCCTACGCCTCCACCACCCGGGCGGCGGCCGAGGCCTTGAAGTGCGATTGGAGCCAATGCGAGATCGTGCATGGCCGCTCCACAGCGCATCTGCCCTGGAGCAGCTACCAAGCCGGCAGCGTCACCATCTTCACCCACACCCGGGCCAATCACGTCGCCGCCCTGGACGCCGTGGCCAAGCTCAAGGAAGTCGCCGCCGCAGCACTCGGCGGCCAAGCCGAAGACTACGACATCGACGGCCAACGGGTGTTTCGCCGCAGCCGCACCTCCCGCGCCCTGTCCTACGGCGAGGCGGCGGCCAAAGCCATCGAGATGGGCGGCAAGTACAGTGGCGTCGAAGTGCCCGAGGACATTCACGAGGTCACCAAGCGGGCAGTGGCGGGCATCGCAGGCCAAGGCCTGGTCGGCGTCGCCAAGGACACCCTGCCCAAGCGCGGCACGGTCCCCGGCTTTGCCATCGGCTTTGTCGAGATCGAACTGGACGTCGAAACCGGCAAGCACGAAATCATCGACTACCTCGCGGTGGGCGAATGCGGCACCGTGGTGCATCCGTTGGGATTGGCCAATCAACTGCGCGGCGGCGGCGTCTGGGGGTTCGGCATGGCCACCACCGAGCGCCACGTGTACGACCCGCAAAACGGCCTGCCCGCCAACGTCGGCTTCTACCAATGCAAGCCACCCACCTACCTCGATGTGCCAAGCCACATGGACTGGGCCGCCGCCGACATCCCCGACCCGGACAATCCGGTCGGCGCCCGAGGCATCGGCGAGCCGGCCATGGGCTGCGCCGTCGCCGCGGTGATGTGCGCCCTCTCCGACGCCTTGGGCGGGCACCTGTTCAACCGCACGCCGGTCACGCCGGACGTCATCCTGAGCCACATCGCCGGGCTGCCGCCGACCTCGGGCCCGCTCGCCATCAACACGTTCTGATCCGGGGAGACGAACGTGACAGCCTACGACGTGATGCCGGACATCGAGCTGTACCAACCCGCCACGGTGGAGGATGCCACCGAGCTCGCGGCGCGGCTAAAGGGCTCGGCCTGGCTGCTGGCAGGCGGACAGGACACTTACGGCTGGCTCAAGGACCGCGCCAAGACCGTGGAGGCGATGATCGATCTCAAGGGCATCGATGCGCTCAAGGGCATCCGCGAAACCCCCGGCGGCGTCGAAATCGGGGCGCTCACCACCCTCACTGAAGTCACCCAGCACCCGCTGATCGGCGAACGCTACCCGCTGCTGCGCGAGGCGGCGGCAGTGGTTGCCAGCCCGCAAATCCGCAACATGGGCACCTTGGGCGGCAATCTTTGCCAGGACACCCGCTGCTGGTACTACCGGCGGGGACTGTCCTGCTACCGCGCCGGCGGCAACACCTGCTACGCCGACAGCCCGGCGGGCATGAACCGGGAGCACGCCCTGTTTGGCGCCAGCCGCTGCGTGGCCGTCTCCCCATCGGACACCGCCATTGCCTTGAGCGCCCTGGAGGCGACCATGATCGCCACCAGCCGGCGCGGCAGCCGGGAAATCCCGGCGGACGACTTCTTCGTCGGCCCCGACGTGGACATCGTCAACATGACGGCCTTGGCGGCGGACGAAGTGCTGGCGTCGGTGCGCCTGCCCGACCGCTGGGCGAACGCCGAGTTCCACTTCGAGAAGGTCGCCGACCGCAACGTGTGGGACTTCGCGCTGGTCAGCATAGCCGCCGCCCTGCGCATGCGGGACGGCCATATTGAAAATGCCCGCTTCGCCTGCGGCGGGGTCGCCTGCGTGCCCTACCGGCTGCCCGCGGTCGAGCGGGCCGTGGTTGGCAAGCCCCGCTCCGAAAGCACCGGCGAGCAGGCCGCGCACTTGGCCAGCCGAGGCGCTGCACCCCTCAACCACAACCAGTTCAAGGTGCCGTTGATGGAAAACCTCGTGCGCCGGGCGCTGCGGGGGTAGGCGCCAGCCGTGGAGATCGTCCGCTACCGCGAGGATGTCTGGGGCCGCGAAGTGCTCTTGGGGGTGTCCTGGGATTTCCTGTGGCTGGTCATCGCCGCCACCTTCATCGTCATCATGGTTCACGCGGCCATCATGCTGGCGCGCAAGTCCGGGCCACGTCCATCTGCGGACGGAGAGCGGCTCAGCCGCCATGCCGCGCAGGACCGCTGGTTTCACTGGATCACCGCCGCCGCCTTCTTCGTCTTGCTGGCCACCGGGGTGCTGCCCATCGTCGGCGTCAAGTTTCCTTGGCTGACGGCCCATTGGGTGGCCGGCATCGTGCTGACTGCCGCCATCGTCTTCCACATCGTCCGCTCCCTGTTCTGGAAGGATTTGGCCGCCATCTGGATAAAGCCCAGCGACCTTGCCGAACTCACCGGCGGTTCGGCGGCGCCTCTGCCCGGCAAGTACTCGCTGGCGCAGAAGGGCATGCACTTGGCCATGGCGGTGCTGGTGCTGGTCGCCGTCGGCACCGGGATTGCCATGCTGGTGCAAATCGACACCCCTTGGTGGGCGCGGAGCAACTTCCTAAGCGAAGCGGCCTTGGGCTGGATGTTCCTGCTGCACGGCCTTTCCACCCTGGCCCTGATCGGCTTCGCCGCCCTGCACCTGTACTTCACTGCGCGCCCGGAAAAGCAGTTCTACCTCCGCGCCATGGTCAAGGGCTGGGTCAGCCGCTCCGAGTTGGCAGCCCATCACGACCCCGCCCGGTGGACTCCGGACGCGGCAGCCAGCGGGGACGCCGCCGCCCAAGCGGTGCCCGGCCTAGGCGCCGATGCGCGTTGAGCGAACTAGTAAAACAACACATCGAGACCATCGAAGCGGGTTACGAATTCCTGCTCGCCTACGCCGCCCAAGGCCGCATCGACGAAGACCGCTCCCACCCCGGCCCCTACGCCAGCGACACCCTTGAAGCCATGCAAGCGGCGCTCGGCGGCCTGAAATCCGCCTTGGACCCGAATGCCGACCCCTTCCACGCCGTGCTCCACCACGACATCGACAAAGCCCTAGCCCTCATCGGCTTCGTGCTGAACTCCCCGCCGCTAAGCTCGGAAGCCGTGGACAACCTCAATGTCTCGATCCACCTGCGCACCGT
>JAPPIX010000343.1 GCA_028820495.1 Gammaproteobacteria bacterium | reverse complement strand
CGATCATAATAGCGCCCGCCTTGCACATCGGCATCCGTCGCGCAGAAGAGGGTGGTCTGGGCGCCTTGCAGCGGCGACAGCAACGCTGCCCTCGCTGGGGCTGCCATCAGCCATTGAATCGGTCGAACCCGGCTGTAGGACTCCAGTCCGCCGGACACCAGGTTGGTGTACACCGAGCCGGGATGGAGGGACAGCGCGCGGAACTCGCCCGTCCCCCCATGTCGGCGATGCAGCGCCTGCGCCATGTGGATCAACGCCAGCTTGGATTGGCCGTAGGCGTCCCAGGGGTTGTGGTTGGCAAATGCCGCAAGCAGGTGATCGTTGCGGCCCCGCACGTGTTGGTGCGAGGTCACGTTCAGCACCCGGGCGTCGCCATCCGTTGCTGCGCTGTCGATGAGCAGGGGCAGCAGCAGGCTGGTGAGATGGAAGGTGCCGAGGTAGTTGATGCGCCAGTGGATTTCCACGCCGTCCGCCGAGCGTTCCACTTGGCGCCGCAACGCCAGCAGGTCGTGGAGGATGCCGGCGTTGTTGATCAGCACGTGCAGTGCGCCGAAGCGCTCACGATACCAATTGGCGAAGGCGCTGACGCTATCGCGGTCGGCGAGGTCCAGCCCCCGCGCCGTCAAGCTGCCGCCACCGGTGCCGAGTTCGGCCCGCAGCGCTTGCTGCAGCGAGTTGGCGTCGCTTCGTCCGGTCGCCACGACTTGAGCGCCCCAACGGGCCAACAGAAGGGCGACCATGTAGCCCATGGAACCCTCTGAGGCGCCGGTCACGATCACTTGCCGACCGGTCAAGTCCACAGGCTTGGCCATGGGCTTCGGACCGAGGAGGCGGGCTAGGTGCAGTACGCCGTCGCGGATCATCGTGGGGAGGTGCGTGTTGGCCATCGTTAATCCTTAGGTTGCGTCGGGCGTGAATGGGCGCAGCAGCGCTTCACTGGCCGTCCAGAGCTTGGCTCCGTTTTGCGCGTCGCTGGCTTCCGGCGCTGGAGCCTTCTCGCGCATCATGTGCAGGTAGAGGCCGGTGCGCTCGCCCGCGGCATCGGAACAGCAGAGGTAGGTCACCGGCAACGCGGCCTTGCCGGGGCTTAGGAAAAAGGCCCGCATGATCGGGGCGAGCACCGGCTTGAGCAGCAGTGGCGCTTCCCGGGCGATGTTGGAATTGATCGGCCCGGGGCAGAGCGCATGCACTGCAACGCCGATTTGTCCGGTCGGATTCAATCGCCGGGAGAGCTCCTGGGCGAAGGTGCATTGGGCCAGCTTGCTCTGTCCGTAGTGCTTAAGGCCATCCTTGAAGGGATAGTTGACGAATGCGCCGAGACGGTCGAAGTCGATCGGCTCGGCGCCGCGATGGGTTTCGGAAGACACCAGGACGATGCGTGGCGCCTCGCTGCCGCCATCCGCAGGCTTGAGCAGGCCGTCCTCAAGCAGGCGCCCCACCAGCGCCCGGTTGGCCAGGAAGTGCACCGCGAACATCAACTCGAACCCCTGTTTCGACTGGCTGGCCTGGCGTGGCATCAGGCCGGCGTTCAAGACCGCGATGTCGATGCGGGGCGTGGTGGCGCGCAGTTCGTCGCACAGCCCGTGGACGCTCGCCAGATCGGCCAGATCCACCTTGAGCATCCGCACCTCGCGGGAGCCCGAGCGGCGTTTCACGTCCTCGCCAGCTTCGGGATGGCCGCTGCGGCAGGCCATCAGCACGGTGCCGCCGCGCCGCGCCAGATCGATGGCGACGGCTTTTCCGAGCCCGCTGTTGGCGCCGGTCACCAAGCAGACCTTGCCGTCGATGCGTCGGCTCTTGGGCACCGGCTCGATGGCCGGCCTTTCCGTGGCCCGTTGGCCGATGGCCGCACGCATGGCGCTCATGATGCTCTTCATGGGGACCACTCGCTTGGAATGCGGTAGCGCGCCCGATAGGCGGCGAAGCCATCCCCTGCTTCGGTGCCGCCCAGGCCAAAGTCGGCGGCGTTGTAGATGTGCTTGCCGTGGCGGTGCTGCGGGTTGCGCTTCAGGGCCAAGGCGGCGGCGCCCTGCGCTTCAGCGCAAAAGGGGATGCCGGCTTGACGGTAGATCCGTTTGAGCTGCGCCTTCGGGTCGCGCATCAGGTCGCGGTAGAGCACATCCACGAAGCGAGCCGGGTCGGTTTGGCATCGCACCGCCTCGGCGCGCTCGATCATCCGGCAGACCTTCGCCGTCCAGTGGCGGGCAATCGCCTTGGCATCGACCCGGTCGCTGAACAGCCCCCTTCCATGGGCCACCATGCTGAGGAACGAGGCCAGGGCCACCTGCGGGTCGCGGTGGGTCTGCGCCACGGTCAAATCGGGGAAGGTCTTGAACGCGACGTCCAGATGTTCCAGGTGGTGGGGTGTCTTCAGCACCCAATGCTTGGCGGGCCGCTGCCAGTGCAGGACCTTCAGCAGGGTCCGCAGGTCGCGGTAAGCCGGCGCATGGTCCTGCCCTTCCAGCCAGGTTGCGTAGCTTGGGACATGCATCGTGGCTTCGGCGGTCTGGCTCATGAACGACAGGTCGAGCAGCAGGATGTCCTCCTCCGGCGCATCGTGGTCGATGGGGTGCACGGCAAAGAAGGCGGGGGCGAGGTAGGCGATGGTCCGTTCGGCCAATCGGCCCCGCCGCAGCCGCCGGTCGAACCCCCGCTCGCCCTCGCCGGGCAGTGGCACGGGATTGAGCGCCTCCCAGGACATCAGCGCCCGCATGTCGGGATGCGAGGCCACCAGCCGGTGCAGCGCGGTGGTGCCGGTGCGCTGCAATCCGGCGATCAGCACCACCTTGCCCAGCTCCAGGTCATGGATTTCCGGATGGCGCTTGAGCATCTGCTGCACTCGCAGCCGGTTCGCCAAGGCACCCTCGATGCGCTGGCGTTGCAGCAGAATGCCGGTGGGCGTGAGTTCAGCCTCGTCGTTGATGGCGCGCACCAGCACCCGCAGCGCCGTCAGGCAGCGCTCGTCACCTAGATCCTCCAATCCCGTGCGGCGACGGGCATTGGCCAGCATTCGGTCGGCATCAAGCCGCCGCAGCGAACCGGAGCGCGGCGTTCGGCGCGCCAGGGCGTTGAAGGCGGCCACGGGCCAGGGCCGGTAGGGGCGGGCGTAGTCGGTCGGCGTTTCCGCGATGCGTTTCACGAAAGGGCGGGCGTTTGCCGCAACATGGCGAGGTCGTCGAGTTTGACCACGCGAGTGGCGGGTTCGGGATGGGCCACAGCCCGTACCCAACGAAAGCACATGGTGCCCGACCGATGGCCAGCGGTTTCGATCCAGTTCGCAAGCCCCGGGTCTTGATGGGCCACCACCAGCCGGATGCTGCCGTCGGCCTCATGGCGAGCCAAGTGCTTGTTGGTGTGAATCCGGTGGTAGCGGTAGTCCAGCGACTCCATCCAGTAGTTGTTGAGCTGGAAGTTCCAGTACTCGCAATCCGGCGGCACCACTTCGATGACCAGCGCCTCGTCTTCGGCCAGCGCCCAATGGCTGTGGTAGTAGGCGATGTTGGGATCGCCGCCGGCGGTGTTCGACACGTCCTGATCGAAGCGGGGCAGGGCGTTGCTGTGGCGCTGAAAGTCCCGCGCCCACTTGGCGAACATCAGGGGCGCGCCCGCCACCAGCAGGCCCGCTGACTTCAGGCCCTCGTCCAACTGCTGGGGCGTCAACGGGGCAGGGCGCTTGTCCTTCGCTGCGCAGTTGATCCGCTCAATGGTCAGTTCGGCCGGCTCTTCCCGGTCGCGGTCGGCAAAGGTCTGGCGCACGATCAAGGTGCCCGTTTCCGACGTCATCGGCAGCCAGTTGCTGGGCTGGGGACGTTGGCTCAAGACCAACTCGAAGCGCCCGTCGGCATCCAACTCGATCTCGGTGGCGTCGATGTGGCCCGTGGGCGGCAGGCCGCCACTCTGCCCATAGCGGCCGACGTGGGTGCCGAAGACGAGGTAGGTCACGGTATTGCGCCGCCCGGTGATGCGGTACTCGTAATCTCCGTTGATCGCCGCGGTCAGGTAGTGATTGTCGGGATTGTCAGCGCCGAGCTTGACGGTCTCGTTGGCCACGCGATGCAGCACCGGGGCGTTCGGATCGGCGTGTTCGACGAAGGCCATCAATCCCCCGCGCGCCAAGCGGCTCAGATAGCGATAGCCCTCGGCCTGGTTGAAGGCGTCCTGCGG
>JAPPIX010000091.1 GCA_028820495.1 Gammaproteobacteria bacterium | reverse complement strand
GCGCACACCATAGGGGCGCCTCACTATGAAGTCAAGGGGGGCGAGTAGTTACCTTGTGACAAACTATCAACTACACCAAGGCTATCACACCAGAATGGTGCCTGCGGCACCGCCACGATAAGGGGCGGTGGGACTACGGCAGTTTCAGACATCTCGCACAAATGGCCGCCTTGGTGGGAAGGGAGCGCCGTTGTTCCGCGCGATGCTATGGGTCAACCGCTTCGCCTAGGGCGCGGGCGCGGTCCAGGCGGGTGGCTTCGTCGCCAGGCAGGTAGCGGTGCGCCAGGGCCATGAACACCAAGGCGGGGATGAGGGTCAGCAACGACACCGCGATGGCGGTGCGCAGCGCCTCCGCCTCGTTCAGGCCGCTGGCGAAGAACAGGTCGGACAGCAGGCCCATGAAGTAGGGGCCGAGCGCCAAGCCGATGAAGGTGTTGAGCAGGATGTAGTAGGCGCCCGCCACCGCCCGCATGCGCGGCAACACCAAGTCGGCGGCGGTGCTGGGCGGCACCCCGCCGTTGCAGGCGGCAAAGGCGGTGAGCGCGAAATTGAGCCAGAAGGCGACGGCCAGCGACTCGCTGTACAGCAGCAGCAACAGGATCGGAACGCTGCCCACGACGCCGATGTAGCCGACGATCATCCGGCCGCCCGGGATTCGCTGCTTCAGGTGATCCGCCAGCCAGCCGCCGAGGGTGATGCCCATGAACCCGCCGGCGGCGGCGCCCATGCCGAGGAACAGGCCAACCTGGGTGACGCTGGCATCGTGCAGCCGCAGCAGCAGCGGCGGAATCCAAAATCCGGCCCCGTAGCCCACGAAGGCGGTCATCGGGAAGGCCAGCATGGTGAAGATGAAGGCGCGCGAGCGGAACATCATGGCGTAAGTGGCCGGATCACGGATCTTCAACGACTGCGCCCACGAGAAGGTGATGTAGGCACCCACGCCGCTCGCCACCCACTGGGCGATGCTGCCCGTGACCAGGATCAACAACGCGGCGGCAACGGCAAAACCCGCCGCGGCGATCGCGTTGCGGATGAGCACGGGGCGGTGGCCCGCCAGGCTGAGCAGATTGAGGGGCGGCAGCACCGCCATCAGCTCGCGGCCTAGCAGCTTGAAGGGCGCCGGATGCGGTTCGGCGATCAATCCCTCGCTGATGCCCCGGGTGGGCTCGCGCAAGGTTCGCACCCACAGGGCCATCGCCAACCCGGGCAGGCCGACGGCCATGAAGGCGACTTGCCAGCCCTTGAGGCCGAAGGGCGCACCGCCGTCGGGGTAGGCGGCAGCCCAAGCATCGAGAATGGCGCCGCCCAGGAAGATGCCGATGCCGGCGCCGATATAGACCCCCGATGCGTAGGTGGCGATCACGGTGGCGCGCCGATGCGGCGGGTAGAAGTCCGCCAGCATCGAATAGGCCGCCGGCGAGGCGCTCGCCTCACCGATGCCGACGCCGATGCGGCAGGCCGCCAAGACCCCGAAGGACCGGGCCAAGCCGGACAGGGCGGTCATGGCGCTCCAGAACGCCAGGCCAGTGGCGATCAGGCTGCGGCGCGACCAGACGTCGGCGAAGCGCGCCAGCGGAATGCCGAACACCGCATAGAACACGGCGAACACCGTGCCGTACAGAAAGCCCATCTGGGCGTCGGTGACGCCGAGGTCCGCCTTGATGTCCTCCGCCAGGATGGCGAGGATGTTGCGGTCGATGAAGTTGAAGATGTACACCAGCACCAGCACCGCCAGCACATAGTGGGCATAGGCGCGGCTGGGCGCTTTCGCGGGTTCGTCAGGACGGGTCACGATCCAGCCTCCTCAATGACGGCACTTTCGATCAAGGGAAGATCGAGGGCAGGACGCCCTCGGTCCGGGGGACAACGCCAGAGCCGGGGGACAACGCCGGAGCCGGACGGGGCGCCCCGGACCGAGGGCATCTTGCCCTCGCACGGCGCGTAGCGCCGTTCCTTCACGCTAAGGGAGACGCTGTAGGAAGCGCCGTTCAAAAGGGGCGGTATGAGCCTAGTCCGTACGCTGCTGGGAGAAGGCGACCACCGCTTTGGTTCGGGCGAGCAGCTGCGACTCATCCCCTGCGGCGAGCAGAACCTCACCCAATTCGGCAAGGGTTGACCAGTCGGAGGCTTCGGCAAGCAACGGGGTTAGCCGCGCCGCTGTCTCGGTGCCGAACTTAGCTGCGGCTTGACGGCCAAGCAGAGAGCGCTGCTGCTCCAAGCCCCTCTCCAAGCCCTGCTCCAGGCCCTGCTCAACGCCTGCTTTGAGGCCATCGGCGAACCACGCCTCCGTGGCCCGCTTCATGTTCTCGTCGAGCCTAGACCGAAAAACCGAAACGCTCATGTCCGTATCCTCCAGAGCCTCAAGTTCCATGCCGAAGTAGTGGCGCGCCCGCAGCCTGACCCAGTCGTAGGCCGTTCGCCGCAGGCTTGCGCTCGGCAGGTCCGCCAGCGCCGGCACCAAGCGGGCAAAATCCGATGGCCCTGCGTTCTCGAACCCGATCTGCAGCGAAGTCAGGTTTCCGTGAATCAAATCGTCCTCCCGGTGCGAGGCAAAGTCAACCACGTGCAAGCCGACCGACGCCTGAAGCGGCAACAGATCCTCACGGACGCCTCCAGTCAGTCCGCCCAGGGTCCAGTCCACCAGCTGGCGTGGCGCCCGCCAAGGTATGGCGCCATTGTGAATGACCACCGGCAGCGTCAGCGGTCGCGCCGCATCCGGCAACAGCGCCCCTTGCACTTCCATGTCCCGCCACAGTTCCCAAACGTAGCGCAGGACGCGCAACGTCATGCCGCGGTCGGCCTCGGACTGGAATTCCAGCAGAAGGATCAGCCAAACAACAGTCCCGTCCGCGCTCCGGAAGGGAACCCGCCAGACTTGGTCGCCGTGCCGCCGCCGAAAGTCTCGAGTGACCCACTCGGTGGGCAGCTTCTCGATGCGCCCGAAGTCGAGGGCATCCAAGGTAACCCGGTTCAAGGGGCCGTTAGGCGCGGCGAGATAGGGCCGCAGGCCAAAGATGGCTTCGGGGTGGCCGTACATGGCCTTGTAGGCAGCGTCATGGGGAAAGGCAGGCGGCAGTGGGCTGGCGGAGTTCATGGGGCCAACCTAGCGAGCCGCACGGGCCGCCGCTACGGGCGATGTCTCACACCGCCGTGCGACATCGCCCCTGATTGAATGCCGTAGGCGACCTAAGTCTCGGCGAGCATCTCCAGTTGGGCTTGCAGCACCCCGACGAGTTGATAGACGTGCGAGGGGAACACCCGGCTCGGATGGGGGTATTCCGGCAGGGGCACGTCCTCCGCCTCCATTTCGTAGGTGAGCTCGGCGAGGTCTGACAGCACGAGCGTCGCCATGTCCATCGCCTCGATGACGGTGGGCCCCACTTCGGAGGCCCTGATGGACTCGAGCCTCAGCACTGCCACGCCGTGCTCCGCTGCGAGTGACCGCGACAGCTCCATGCACTGTTGGAGGCGGCCGAAGACATCCTGCGGGAACTTGCCGGCTTCGAAGGCGGGCAAGGCCGGAAACCGGCTTTCTTCCGGCAAGGCGCCCCCAACGTAGGTGATGGCCAGGAGCACGCGGTCGTAAATGGACGTCCATGCGACGGTGCGCCCGCCGATGAAGTTGATGACCCGGCCCGTTTCGATGAGTTCGTAAAGAACGTCCGAAGACCGCTTGCGGCGGTCAAGCTTCGCTTCCGCAACGGGTTCCGTGATGCCCAAGGCCGCCTTGACGAGCCCGAGCTGCTCGCGGGAGTCGTTGAGCACCTGCAGCACATCATTGGAGCCGATGCTCCCCTCCGGCGCCAACCTCGGCGCCTGCCTCGATACGCCAGCAATCTGCTGCGCGAACTGGTTCGATTTTCTGAACAGCGTCTGGGCCTGGTAGAACACGTGCCTGGGCACCGCATCGTGAATGCGGTACTCCCGGGACGGCGGCAGCGGTTCGCCCATGACGGTACGAATCTGCTCCACTTCGGCACGCAGCTCGGCGACCGACTTGAACAACTCGCCGACATTGATCTCGGCAGACCGGACATTGGCCGCCATGAAGACGGCGGCAAGGCAAAGGAAGAAGGACAACAGACGCTTGCTCATGACGGCACACCGGTGTTTCAACAACACGATGATGTTGCCGCATCCCGCGCATGTCAACGACCTGTGCGGGTTTGCGCCT
>JAPPIX010000124.1 GCA_028820495.1 Gammaproteobacteria bacterium | reverse complement strand
ATGTGGGCGCCGCGGCGGCCGTAGCCGGCTCGGAAGCTGCGGATCATCAGGTCGCGTTCGCTGAGAGCCGGGTCGGCTTGGTCGGTCCAAGGGTCGATGAGGGCGCCGTCTTCGGCGATGTAGGTGGTTGGGGCGTCCGGGGCCACCGAGGCGTCGGCGACCATCTCGATGGGCGTGTCGCGGTCGAAGCTGTGGTGGGCGCCGGCGAAGATGCGGCAACTGGCCTCGCCGCCGCACAGGCGAATGGCCTGCATGTGACCCTGCACCTGCTGGGGCAGGCACCATTCGTCGCGGTCACCGATCACCGAGCGCACGACGGCGCGGCCCACTTCCGGCCGCTTGAATTGCTGGCCGCACCAAGGATAGGCGGCGTACACGCCAACCAAGGGTTGGGCGCCGTCCTTGACCAGCCTTGCCATGCAGGCGGCGGACAGGATGGCGGAGCCGCCCCGACTGTGGCCCTGGGTGCCGATGCGCATCGCATCGATATCGGCGCGGGCCGCCAACAGGTCTGCGGTCGCCAACACGTCCCAAGCGCTGGCGGCGAACGAATACTGGGCTTGATTGGCCACCGTGGAGGTGACGCCCCGCTCTCCGAAGGGGTCAATCACGCAGGCGGCGATCTGCGCTTCGGTCAAGTACACAGCCTTGGCGACATGCGACGGGGCGACGCCCAGGCTCCCCGGCACCACGATCACCACCGGCCAAGGCTCGTCGCCTTGCGGCAGAAAGAGGTTGCCGAAGATCTGTGCCGAGGGCATGGCCTCGGGATTCGAAATCGCTTGGTGGAATCCGGTCGGGTTAGCCGTGGGTATGCGCAGCACTTCGCCGCGAATGCCGTTCTCCAGGGTAATGGGTGTGTCCATGTCAATCCTCTAGGTCAAGTGCCAGCAATTCTCATTTTGGATCAAGTCTGCACTCCGTTACCCAATCGAGGGCAAGATGCCCTCGCTCCGTAACGGGATCCCCCGGAGCGAGGGCGTCCCGCCCTCGATTGGATTCCCGGCTTTAACTCGAGGGCGGGACGCCCTTGCTCCGGCCAAAATGAGAATTGCTGTAGTGGGTTAAGTGTAGAAGGTTGGCGAGCTGGGCGATCAGTTCATCGAGGCCGCGTCTCTCGTCGGTGTGCCCAAACACGTAGCGGTCCGGGCGCACGATGGCGGCTGCGGCATCGTCGAACAGCCGGTCGAACTTGCCCTGCGTGGCATCCAGCCCATCCAGCGAGACACGGCGGGCATTCAAGCGGCGAAGAACGGCCTCTGAGGCGGGGCTGACCTTGAGGGCGTCCGCGTCCCGGGCCACCACCGCAAAGCCCGGACCGAGACCCTCGTCAAGGCGATACTCGTGGCCGTTGCCATCGCGCACCATGGGCTGGCTGAACAGGTAGCCGGTGGAGCCGCTGTCGCTGAGTTGGCCGAGCACGATCACCCCGTCGCGCAGCGGCGGCATCTCCCGGCCTTGGCCGTACCCGGAGGACTGCTGCTTGTCGGGCACTGCCGGCGGTGGCTCGCCCTTGCGCTCCGCGGCTTCCACGGCGGCCAGGTGCTCCATCAACTGGCCGATGGCCACCGCCCAGTCCACTAGGTCGGTGGCGTGTGCCAGCCGTTCCGCTTGGTAGGTGTCGAGCAGCGCGGGGCTGGCCTCGCCGGACATCACCAGCGGCAGCTTCCAAGCCAGGTTGATGGCGTCGCGCATGCCCGCGTTCATGCCTTGGCCCAGGAAGGGCGGCGTCTGGTGGGCGGCGTCGCCAGCGATGAAGATGTTGCCGCTGCGCCACCGGTCCGCCACCGCGGCATGGAATTGATAGACCGCCGCCCGCCGGATGTCGTAGGTGCCGCGCGCCGCCCAAGGGTCGATGAGGCTCTGGATGCGCTCCGGTTCCAGCATCTCCTCCCAGGTCTCGCCGGGATTGAGCTTGAACTCCCAGCGCCGGTAGGGGTCCTTGGTGCGCACGTAGGTGGATAGCCGGTCCGGGTCGCACACCTGCATGGTGTTGCGGTCCAGCGGGTGGCCGGGGTGGGTGATGATGTCCACCACCAGCCAGTCGTGGTCGTAGCCGAGGTCATGCCAGCCGCTGCCGATGCTGCGGCGCACGAAGCTCGATGCGCCGTCGCAGCCGATCAGGTAGCGGGCGGAAAACCGGAAGGCTTCGCCGGAACCCAAGTGCCGTCCATCGATGACCACCCGGTCGCCCGCATCGCGGATGGCGGTGGCCTCGGCGCCGATGTGGGCGGTGACGTTCGCTTCGGCCAGCGCGGCATCGCGCAGAAAGCCCTCCAGTTCGGGCTGGTCGAACATGTTGAAGCTCTGCCAGCCGTTGCTGTTGAACGGCGTGGGCACTTGCTTGAAGAGCAACTCCCGCTTGGAGTTGCCGAAGCCGACGTGTTCCCCGGGGCGCAAGGGCTGCAGCAGGCCGTTGACCGCCTCGCCCAAGCCAAGCCACTGGAAGCCGCGGATGATCTCGCCATCCAAGGCCACCGCCCGGGGCAGCTTGTACACCGCTTCATCCCGTTCGATGACCGCCACCGTCAACCCGGCGCGGGCCAGGAACAGGGCGGCGGTTGCGCCGACCGGCCCCATGCCGATGATGGCGATGTCGAAATCGGCGGATGCCCGTGCGGTCCGGTGCTCGCTCGTCATGTCCTTTGTTCTCGTGTTATCGGCTCAAGCTACTGAACGCCGTGCATCCATCGGCGCAGGATCGGCGACATGCCCCAGATCAGGAAGCCGGTGGCGATGGGGGCGATCACCAGCAGCAAGTAGAAGCCCGGCAGGCCTTCGATCAGGAAGGTGGCCTCGCCGCGCTCAAGCTGAACCGAATAGCGGGCCACCAACCCGGCCAGCAGGTTGGACAGCGAGAAGGAGAAGAACCAAAGCCCCATCATCACGGATTGCAGGTGCACGGGCGCGAGCTTGGTCACCATGGACAGCCCCACCGGCGAGAGGCAAAGCTCGCCCCAAGTGTAAACCACGAAAGTGATGAGCAGCCAATGGGGCGCGGCCAGGCCGTCTTGCGCGTCCATCGCCCCGAACACCATGGACAGGAAGGCGAGGCCGAGCAGCCACAGGCCCAAGGCGAATTTGGTGGGCGTGGAGGGGTTTAAGCCCCGATGGTTCAGGAACACCCAAAGCCAGGCGAAAACCGGCGCGAAGAGGATGATGGCCGCCGGGTTGACCGACTGGTACCAAGTGGCCGGAAAGGGCGAGTCGAGCAGGCCCCAAAGGGTGCGGTCCGTGTTCTGGGCCGCGAAGACGTTCATGGAGCTGCCAGCCTGCTCGAAGGCCGCCCAGAAGGCGATGTTGGCGACGAAGGCGAGCACCAGGATGACGCCGATGCGCTGCCACTCAATGCGGCTCAGCGGCGGCCGCGGCGCAGTTTCCTCGACCGCCTTGGCTTCAGCCTTCGGCGGCAGGCCGATGCCCTCCAGGTAGCGGGACCGGAAGGCTTGGTAGAGGGTGATGCCGAGGATCATGCCGATGGCGGCCGACCCGAACCCCCAGTGCCAGCCGACGGTCTCGCCCAAGGTGCCGGCGATGAGCGGCGCCAGCAGCGCACCGACGTTAATGCCCATGTAAAAGATCGTGAATCCGCCGTCGCGCCGCTCGTCGTTGGGGCCGTAGAGCTGGCCGACCATGACGCTGACGCAGGGCTTGAAGAAGCCGGTGCCGACGACGATCAACGCCAGCCCGCCGACGAAGCAGAGCAGGGCGCCGGGGCCGGTCTGCAGCGTGACCGCGGCACCGGCGGTGATGCCGAACAGCTCCGTCCCCGCCAGCAGGATGTGCCCAGCGGCGATGATCCAGCCGCCAACGATCATGGAGCGGTGGGTGCCCAAGAACCGGTCCGCCAGCCAGCCGCCAACGATGGGCGTCAGGTAAACGGCCCAGGTGTAGATGCCGTAGAGCAGGTAGGCCGACTCCTCCGACCAGCCAAACCCCGGATTCAGGTTGGCCGCCCCACCGGCCAGCTCCTCGCTGGTGGAACTGATCAGGTAGAGCACCAACAGGGCGCGCATGCCGTAATAGCTGAAGCGCTCCCACATCTCGGCGATGAACAGAACCCAAAGACCCTTGGGATGGTGCATAACGGTGAAACGGCGGTGCGTGGCGACCCGCTATTGTTTCCCAGCAGCAGAAGCGCGTCAAAGCCTTGAGGGGAAGCCTTCGAACGGGGGCCGGACAAGGGCATAA
>JAPPIX010000377.1:1538-4202 GCA_028820495.1 Gammaproteobacteria bacterium | reverse complement strand
CCGCGAAAGGCGGTGGCAACGCATCCGCCGCCATGCGCAAAGCCTATCCCTCCCGCCCACTCCGCGCCACGGTGATTCGCGGCCCGATCCGTTTTGCGCAAAGGAAGAACTTAAGGATGGCGTGACGCTCACAAGCGTTAACTTGTTTGGGTTTTCAAGGACATAGCGTCCAAGCTGCTGTCCAAGGCGATCAATTCGACCCGTTGGACGGGCCAATATCCGCACCCGAACTGCTCGAAAATCCCACGTAGCGCGGCGGCGATCTCGCACGCCGTGTTGCTGCACCTGAGTGGCGACCAAATGCGAAACCGGGAACTGCGCGAGCGGTTCGGCATCAAGAGCTCCAATTCGGCTCAAGTCTCTGACGTTACAAGTCTCTGACGTTATGGTGTTCGTCAGTTCCTGACCCCAGCGCCGCCCGTCCGCGCCATCCTCGCCATCAGCCAGCCGGCGACGGCTACGCCGACGCCGACGACGGCAACGATGACGGCAGCAAGTGCGTTGACATCCGGGGTGATGCCCAGCCGAACCTTCGAGTAGATGACCATGGGCAGGGTGCTCGACTCGGGGCCGGAGACGAAACTGGCGATGACCAGATCGTCCAAGGACAGGGTGAAGGCCAGCAACCAGCCGGACAGCATGGCGGGCGCGATCAGCGGCAGGATGATGTCGAAGGTCACGCCCATGGGGCGGCAGCCCAAGTCCATGGCGGCTTCCTCCAAGGCACGGTCCATGGCCGTCAGGCGCGCCTGCACCACCACCGCCACATAGGCCATGGAGAAGGTGATGTGGGCGATGGTGATGGTGTCCGCGCCCCTTCCCAAGGGCCAGCCGATCGCCCCCTCCAGGCTCACGAACAGCATCAACAGGGACAGGCCGGTGATCACTTCCGGCATCACCAGCGGCGCCGCCAGCATGCCGGAGAACAGCGTCCGTCCCCGAAAGCGGCCCATGCGGGTGATCGCCAAAGCCGCCAACGTGCCCAAGGCGGTGGCCAAGGTGGCGCTGACGAAAGCGATGCGCAGGCTCAACAGGGCGGCGTCGATGATCTGCTCGTTCTCCCAGAGTGCGCCGTACCAGCGCAACGAAAAGCCGGTCCACACCGACACCAGCCGCGAGTCGTTGAAGGAATACGCGATCATCACCAGGATGGGGACGTACAGGAAGGCGAAGCCAAAGCACAGGCAACTGAACAGGAACGTCGGGGAGCGGCCGGCCCGTCTCATCGCGCCGCCTCGCGGTCGATTTGCGAGAAGCGCTGAAAGACGACGATGGGCAGCACTAGGATCAGCACCAGAACGCTGGCCACCGCGCTCGCCAAGGGCCAGTCGCGATTGACGAAGAACTCGTCATAAAGCGTGCGGCCAATCATCAGGGTGTCGAGGCCGCCGAGCAGCGACGGAATCACGAATTCCCCCAGCGCGGGAATGAACACCAGCATCGACCCCGCCACCACCCCCGGCACCGACAGCGGCAGCGTGATGTCGAGGAACGCCTGCCGGGGCCGGCCGCCCAAGTCCGCCGCGGCATCGAGCAGGTCGCCATCGAGACGCTCCAGGGTGGCGTAGAGCGGCAGGATCATGAACGGCAAGTAGGTGTATACGATGCCGAGATAGACCGCTAGATCGGTGTAGAGAATCTGCACCGGCTGATCGACCAGCCCCAGCGCCAGGAGCGCCTTGTTGACGACACCTTGACCGGATAGCATGCCCATCCACGCATAAACGCGCAACAGGAACGAGGTCCAGAACGGCAGTATGACCAGCAACAGCAGCACGTTGCGCCAAACGGCCCGCGCCCGGGCGATGCCGTAGGCCATGGGATAGCCGATCAGCAGGCACAGCAGCGTGGCGACGGCGGCGATGCGCATCGACTTCAAGTAGCTCACCCAATACAGGTCGTCCTCGGTGAGGAAGCGATAGTTGTCGGCGGTCAGTTGAATGCCCTGCGCCTCGTCGTAGAGGGGCGTGAAGGGCGGCTGCCCGATCAGGGGGTCGGCAAAGCTTATCCGCAGCACGATGGCGAATGGCGCCAAGAAGAACACCAGCAGCCAAAGATAGGGCACGCCGGCCACGGTGCGCCGCCACAGCCGTTCCGGCCGTTGCAACGCCACCGACGGCCCGCGCCCCATCATTCGGTCAACACCACGCTGCAGTCCCTGGGCCAGAACAGATGGATGGGTTCGTTCCACTCCAACGCCAACTCGGCGGACCGGTGGGCGTTTTGGCTCGACACCTGCACCAGCTTGCCCTGGTCGGTGCGCACCCGATACACGGAATGGTTGCCATAGTAGGCCAGATCCTCGACGGTTCCGTGCATGACCGTCACCCCCTCGCCGGCGGGCATCTCGCGGCTTAAGCGGATTTTCTCGGGGCGCACGGCCACGAACAGCACATCCGGCAGCGTCTGCCCGGCAATGGGCTCGGCGTGAATCAGGACGCCCGTCTCGGCACAGATGATGCGGCTGGGGTCACCGGCGTCAGCACGGCCTTCGAAGAGGTTGATGGCACCGAAGAAGTCCGCCACAAAGCGGCTGTTGGGGTATTCGTAGATTTCCGTCGGGGTGCCGATCTGCACGAACCGGCCGGCATCCATCACGGCGATGCGGGTGGCCAGCGTCATCGCCTCCTCTTGGTCGTGGGTGACGACGATGAAGGTGATGCC
>JAPPIX010000377.1:0-1438 GCA_028820495.1 Gammaproteobacteria bacterium | reverse complement strand
GTGGACTTGCCGCAGCCGGAGCCGCCGAGAATGGCGAACAGCTCGCCTTGATATATGTCGAGGCTCACTCCGTCAACCGCCGGAAAGCCGTCGAAAGTCCTGCGCAGGTTTTCGATGCGGATGAAGGGCTCGGCGGCTGGGTTCTCCCACGGGTTCATCGACGCCTTGACGCCCGCCTCACTCACGGCGCTAGAGTCCCGACTTCGCCCGGGTCCAGGCCCGAGTGCGGCGGCGCTCGGCCTTGGGCCCGGCAAGGAAGGTCACGTGCAGGCGCGCCATCACTGCCTCATCCGGGTAGATGGCCGGGTCGTTAGCGTATTCCGGCACCACCAAGGGCAGGGCGCTGCGATTGGCGTTGGCGTATCCGGTGTCGTTGGTGATGGCGGCGATCACTTCCGGCCGCAGCAGGAAGTTGAGGAACAGATGGGCGTTGCCCGGGTGGGGCGCATCGGCCGGAATGTAGGCGGCATCGAACCAGATGGTGCCGCCTTCTCTGGGCACGGTGTACTTCAGCGGCAGCTCCAAGCCTGATTCCCGGGCGCGGATCGTGGCCACGGCATAGTCCCCCGACCAGCTGCCCGCCAAGCAGAGCTCGCCAGCTGGCAGGTCGAGCAGGAACTTGGTGGCGCTGTAGTACTTGATGTGCGGCCGCACGGCTTGCAGGACCTCCTCCGCGGCCTTCAGGTCCTCGGGTTCGAGCGAATTGGGATCGCGGCCAAGGTAGATCAGCGCCTGGGGGATGACTTCGGTGGGCGCCTCCAATATGGAGATGCCGCAGTCGGCGAATTGGCTGGCCACCTCGGGGTCGAGCATCATGGCGGCGCTGTCCACCGGCGCGTCCGGCAGGCGTTCCAAGATCATGGCTTCGTTGTAAGCGAAGCCAGTGGTGCCCCACATGTAGGGCACCGCGTAGCGGTTGCCGGGATCGAATAGGGCAAACTGGCGCAGCAGTTCCGGATCCAGATGATGCCAGTTGCTGAGCTGGCTGCGGTCCAACACTTGGTAGATGCCCGCCTCCTGCAGGCGGCTGGAGTAGCCCGCCGAGTGCACCACCACATCGTACCCCGAGCGCCCCGCCATGAGCTTGGCATCCACCGTCGGCGAGGCGTCATAGACATCGTAGTTGACCTCAATGCCGTACTCGCGCTCGAAGTCGGCGATGGTGGTCTTGCCGATGTAGTCCGCCCAGTTATAGACGTTGAGCACGGGCTCTTCCGCGCCCGAAACCACCGGCGCGGCAAGGCAGGTGGCGACTAGCGCCAGACGCAGCTTAGCCCACGCGCCCGTATTCAGGGCCACATTCCACGAGCCAAAACGCCCGCCAATGAGCGCTTGTCGCGCTGCTCAAACCGCTCGTCGGAGAGTTGGTGCAGATGCTCGATCCGCTCGGCCATCTCCGTGATTTCCCTGACCGCTTGCTGCATGATTATAGACTCCA
>JAPPIX010000019.1 GCA_028820495.1 Gammaproteobacteria bacterium | reverse complement strand
CATGCGAAACCCGCCCTTCAGGCGTCAACCAACGGCCAGGGGTGCGAGTAGTTACCCTGAAAGCAGGAGAAATCGGAACAACTACATGTCTAGCCCGACCACGAAGAAATTCGATGGTGGCCTTTCGGGGCGTGGTTTCGCCGCGGTCCCTCCCACCGGTGGATGGTGCGCACCGCATAGCCTGTGGCTTCGGCCGCTTCGGGGATGCTGAGCCCAGCATGGAGCCTAAGGCGCCGGAACTCGTTGTTGGTATGGACCTGTTCCACGGGACAGATCGTGCCATAGTGGCACATGGTTGTCGAGGGCAAGCGTGGAGATCGAAACGGGAAACCTGCTCCCATTCGAGTCGCGTTTCGTCTGGCTTCCGATGGAGTACGACAACAACGCGGAGCATTTGATGGTTAACGCGGCAGACCTTGGTCGTCGTAGAGCTTGTCGCCATGTTTGATCGCAGGCGGGCCGGGCACCAGCAGTCGAGCACATCGGTCGGCAATGGCCCGCATTTCCTGAAGGCGCTTCTCAGAACTGCGAACTCGGTGCTCCCGTTCAAAGCGGTCTGGCAGCGCTTTCGTTCCCATGCTGGCGACCTCGGTACCGGTTAGCGGTGCGAACTCGCTGACGAGCTGGCGGCTTTGGTCGTTCTTACTGTTGTATCCCATGGCGGTCTTAAATTGCACAATCAAGAGGTGGATTTAGCCAATGTCTTGGTAAAACTGGGACCGGGCGCCCCTTGCCGTAAAACGCCGACAACTGGCAAACCAGCACGAATGCGAAATCACTCAATAGGCGACAACAACTCCACCGCCGTCACCAACTGCCGAACCCCATGCGAGTGCTTCTCGTTGAACACATTTCCCTGTTCCGCCCAGCGGTGCAGCGAGTTGATGTCGAGCTTGGCGCACTGCGGCCGCACGTTCCAAGTCACGCGGGCCGGGGAGCAGGTGATTTGGTCGTATGACGGCCCGGTGGTCGAGCCTCGGAACAGCACCGGCTCGCCGGTATGCGAAGGGATCGATTTCGCTTGGTGCAGGCCGTCAACCATGTTCCCGTTGTAGGTCATGGTGGTGAAGTCGAGGGCTTCAGGGTCGTTGACCACCAAAAACGCTTGCGCCTCCACCCGCAGGAGCGGGTCGCTGCAGGCCTCCGGCACGCAGGCGCCGAGCCCTTCACCCGGCGAAGCATCGCAGGAAGTGTGCACCCAATGCACTTCGATGGTGTCGCCGGGCTTCACGCCTTCGTAGGCGCCTGGCGCTGGTGACAGCTCGGCCTCGGTGAGGTCCGGCGTCTCGTTGCAGGCGAAGCCGCCGTCATCGGCGTCGCTGACGAACAGGCTGAACCCCGGCCCCTTGTGTTCGGCGTTGGTGTGCGTATGGATGTTGCACAGGTTCATCCCGCTGGCCGGTGGTGCCAAGGGAAAGGCCTCCGTGTTCAAGCCCACGGCGCTGCCGATGTCGCGCGGCGTTTGCGGCCCCATGTCGGTGCATAGCTCGGCGCTTGCCGGTTCCGGTTCTGGGATTGCCTGTGCCGGTTGCGGTTCCGGGATTGCTTCGGCTGGCGGGCTGGTGTCAGGCGGGCTTTCCGTGCCGCAGGCGGCGGTCAGCAGGGCGAGGGCAAGAAGCGAATATCTCATTAGGATTGGCTCCGTTGCAGGTTGAATTGAGCCGGTTCCGCCGCCGGCAGGGCTCGGCGGCGGGTATGATTCAACTTACAGGGAGGCGATCAATGCCGTCAATGGGCTAACTTGAGGGCGATATGGCGATTACTCGCAAGGAACGCAACGAGCTGGTTGTGGAGCCCACTCAAAAGTTGGGGCTGCTGGACGTTGTGCTCCGACTGAAGCCGGTCAAGGATGAGTTTCCCGACACCGACCGCGGCCTTGGGGAACTCGATGAAGTGGACCTAAGCCAATCTGACCGTGTACTGCACCCAGCGGAACGCCGTAGAGTATAGGGGCCGTCTCCCCGACCGGGGCGTTGTCCTCCCTGTGCCATATTCCGAACCGCAGTCGCATAGACAGCGGGGTCGGATGCGCTCGATGCCGCCAACGGCGACTGGCGTTCGGTTGTCGCGTTCAAAGCACATGGCAAGTGTTTTCCAATAAGGACATGAGCCTGAAGGAGGCGGGTTTCGGGGAAGCTCAGCCGGGCCGGTTTCCGGGGGGTTAGTGGAGAGTCGATGATGGCCTGCGGCCGCCCGCCGCGCAAGCGGAGGGCGGAGCCTGAAGGCACTTGAAGCTTGGATTACGCCCTTGAAGGGCGATCCCCCGGTTGGGGGAAGGTGTTGGGGCGCCCCGCGCGCCCTGCGCAGCGGGCGGGGCGCTTACGCGACGCACCCACCCCCCTCAGTGGCCTCCCTTTCCTTGCCCTTCCCAGCTTCCGGGAAGGCCCCGCGTCAGGCGGCGGCCCAAGCCTCGCCGATCTGCCGGAACAGCTCGTCCCTTGCGGCGTTGACGGCCCTGGCGGCCTCGAGGTCGGTCCGGGCGAAGGCCAGTTCGTCGAGCTGCTCGAAGGTCACGCCCGGGCGCAGCCAACCCGCCGCGTCCGGCAGCGACCGGAGCCGCTCGTAGGGCGTGGCCACATCCCGGTCCCGGTATCGCCGCTTGGTCCGCCCCTTGTCGTCCTCCACCAGGGTGGGGAACAGGCAGGGCCGGTGGAAGTTCAGGTACGGCGACAGCACGCCTTGGGTGAAGGCGTCCACCTCGGCGGCGAACGCCTTGGGGATGTGGCCGTGGCCGAGCCACTTCCTGACCACCGAGCCGTTCTTGCCCTCCACCAGCGCGTTGTCGTTCGAGCGCCGGGCGCGGGACTTGGTGAAGTCGTCCACGTGCAGCCTGTTGAGCAGGTCGGCGACCCGGTGGTTGACGTACTCGGAGCCGTTGTCGGCATGGAACCCCTTGACCTCAAAGGGGAAAGCCTCGATCAGCCCCGCCAGAACCGGGACCAGGAAGCGCTCCGAGATGCCCTCGACCGTGCCGACGTGCTGCCATTGGGTGACCTCGTCCACCAAGTTGATGTGGTAAACGCCCTTCACCCCGTCAAGGTCGCCCTGGTGCACGGTGTCCACCCGAAGGAACCCCGGCCGGCCCTGCGGGTCCGGGCGCCGCCGCTGGCCGATCGGCACCCGGCTGGGCCGCGTCGGCTCCACCACCGTGCGCACCGCCCGGTAGGTCCGCGACTTGCGCAGGTTGTACAGGTGGCCGTTGGACAGCTTCGCCAGCCGCTCGAAGTCCGGGTCGCCGAACACCTCGAACATGCGCCGCAGCACCTTGCGCGTGGCCGGCCCCGACGCCTGCCCCAGGTCGCGGTCCACCTCCGCCAGCAGGCGGATGTCCGCCTTCGTGTACTTGCGCTCGAACGGTCTCGTCGGCGGCCCGCGGCGGCGGTCCTCAACCTCCCCCGTCTCCCGGTGCTGCCGGATCAGCCGCGCCGCCTGCGCCCGCGACAGCCCCGTCGCCTTCAGGATGTAGGCCCTCAGCAGGCCCTTCGCCGCCCGCCCCTGGGCGTGGTAGCCGAAATGCGCCAGCGTGCGCCTGACGAAGCCGTAGGCCGACTCCCGGTCCGCCAGCTCGAAGTCCACCGGCCCGTTGCCCTCCACGAAGGCCCGAACCTCCTCCAACGTCGTTATACGTTCCGTCTGCAGTGTCACAATCATCCTCCGATGATCCCAGAATCCGACACCTCAGGCTCATTTTCCGATGGAAATCCTGCCCCTCTTCAGGCTCATTCCTGATTGGACAAGACTTGGCATTGACCTCGGTGCCACACAGTCTTACCGTAGCGGCAAGGAGGCATCCGTGGCGGTCAAGTCCTCAATCTCGCTCACCGACGAACAGCACGCCTTTGCCAGGGCACTGGTCGAAACCGGGCACTACGCGAGCCTGAACGCCATCCTGCAGCACGGCGTCAACCTGCTGCGTCAGCGCATGGACGCTGAGGAGCTGGAGACCGCAGCGTTGCGCGAGCTTTTGTCGCGGCGGGAGGCGTATTCCAACGGCCCAATCGAGGGCGGGACGCCCTCGCTCCGGGGGATGACGCCGGGGTCGGGACTTCCATCTTGAATTCGGCGGGCAAGGTCACGTTCGTCACATGATTGCACGGCTCCTCGAAGAGTCAGCGGATTCCGGGCAGGGCGCGTGAAAGTCATCATCGTGGGGGCCGGCATTGGCGGCAGCGCGTTGGCGTTGTCGCTGGCCAAGCTGGGCGTCG
>JAPPIX010000324.1 GCA_028820495.1 Gammaproteobacteria bacterium | reverse complement strand
GCGAACATGCGCATCAGCCCTTGCTCCAGGGGCGTGGCGGTATCGGGCCGGGTCACCTCTCTGAGCGCTGGGTCCCAGTGTTCTGGGTCGATCTTGCTGATTCGGGTCATGGGACGGCTCCTCAAGCGCAGGGCTTCGTGCGTGGTGGTGGGAGATTGCCACGGCAGGTGCTTGGGTTCAATGATTGGACCAGTCTTCTCCCCAACGGATAGAATGCGCCGTCCGAAGCGTTCGTTTCAGCCAAGTGGGTCTCGTGCCGTTGTTAGGGCGCGAGGACCAGTCCGGCAGTTGCTGAACGCGGTTACGCACTTGAATCTGGGGAGCTAAAGAATGAGATCGATTGTTCGCTTGGTATCGCTGGGCCTGCCTGCATTTGTTGCTGCTTTGTCCATGAGCCCGGTGGTGGCTGGGGAAAGCGCGGAAGCAACCGACCAACCGATAGAAGAAATCATCGTGACTTCGCAGAGGCGGGCGGAAAACATGCAGAGCGTTCCCATCGCGGTTACGGCCTTCAGCGGCGACGCCCTTGATGAAATGGGCATTGTCGATATCAAGGGGATCACCGAGCGTACGCCTGGGTTCACCATGGGCGTATTCAATCCGGGGCAGCCGCAGTACTACATTCGCGGCATCGGCTCCAATGAGGACGGGGCTGGCGGCGACCAGTCGGTGATCGTGTTTGTCGATGAGATTTACATCGGCCGTTCCGCCGGCTCGGACTTGGACCTCTTTGATCTCGAGCGCGTCGAGGTGCTGCGCGGCCCGCAGGGCACGCTGTTTGGGAAAAACGTGATCGGTGGCGCGGTGAGCTTGGTCACCAAAAAGCCGAGCGAGGAAACCGAGGTGAAGTTCGAAGGCACGGTCGGCAACTTGAGCGCCCTGACGTTTCGCGGCCTCGCCAGCGGGCAGATCGCGGACAACACATACGCCAAGTTCTCGTTTTCCAGCCGACGGCGTGACGGCTACCTGAAATCGCAGATCGACCAGTTTCCGCAGTTTTTCCCCGGCATCAGCGGCGATCTCCTCGGCAAGTTCGATCAACTCGATGTCAACAGCGACAGCTTCCGGGGCGCATTGCGCTTCGTGCCCACCGACCGGATGGAGATCAACCTGACCGCGAATTACTCGACCATGGACCGGGCCGGCCCGAGCTACCGTTCCATTGGCCCTGGCGGGATTCCCTTCCTTGCGGACGCAGCCCTCCTGCCCGGCTATGAAGACCGGCACCATGAGAACCTGCTCGAGGACCCGGGCCTCTCGAAGAGCGACATCTACGGCTTAACCGCCCGTCTGGACTATGACATTGGCGACACCATGACTTTCACGTCGCTTTCGTCCTATCGGGACGTCGAAGCGGAGCAGCAGTGGTTCCTCAGCACCAAGAACCTGACCGCGTTGCGGCTTTCGACAAACACAGTTCCGCTCTATCTGGTGGGCTCCAACGACTACACCGACGACTCGGAAACCTTCACCCACGAGTTCCGCCTGACCGGTTCGTGGGGCCGCCTCAACTTCGTCAGTGGCCTGTACTACCTGAACGAGAAAACCGATCGCAACGAAACGGGGCCCATCGGGATCGACTTCTCCAATGGGATGGGCGGCGTGGGCCTCTCGATTCCCGTCATCGTCGGAGGAGATGACCAGGGCAACGAAACGGACAGCTATTCCGTGTTCGCGCAGCTCACTTTTGATCTGACCGAACGTCTCGCCGTTTCGGTTGGCGGCCGCCAGACCTGGGAAGAGAAGAACATCACCCGTGTGGGCACGCCGACAGCCCTTGCCCCGGCCCGGATTTTCGACTTCGAAACCGGGGAGGACTGGAATGCCTTTACCGGACGGGTCGGAATCGAGTGGCAGGCCACCGACGACATTTTCCTGTACGCCACCATTGCCGAGGGGTTCAAGTCAGGGGGCTATCAGGGGGCAGCCGACAACGAACTCATCGCCAGCACCCCGTTCAACCCGGAGGAGGCGGTTCTCTACGAGTTGGGTGCCAAGAGCGAATGGCTGGACAACCGCGTAAGGCTCAACGTGGCGGTGTTCCAGACCGACTACAGCGATCTGCAGATTCTTCAGTTGCTGGTTCCCGAGGATGCCGTGCCGGGCACGGCGGGCACCCTGATCACGCAGAACGCCGCGGACGCGGACATCAAGGGGGTGGAAGTCGAGTTTACGTTTGTGCCCGTGGCAAACCTGACCATTCAGGGCGCCTACACGCACCTCAACACGGAATTCTCCGATTTCTTCATCCCGAGCGGGTTTCGTCCACCGGATCTCGGCGGTGCGACGCCCGTGGATCGAACCGGAAATGAGCTGCGCAACGCGCCCAAGCATGCATTCAACGTGCTTGCGCGCTACGACTGGAACCTCGCCAACGGCGGCGCGCTTAGCGTTCAGGGCGACTGGCGTTACAAGGACAAGGCCTTCCAGGACCCAGATGTGCTCGACTTCGCAGCCGTGCCGTCATATGACGTCGTGGACTTCAGAGCGTCGTACCTGTGGCCCGGAGCAAACTTCGAAACCACTCTCTGGATGCGCAACGCCTTCGATGAGGACTACTTCCTGCACAATTGGCCGCTGCAGGGCAGCGGCCAGGCCACGCCCGCGCCGCCACGAACCTACGGCCTGACCGTGACTTGGCGCAACGACTGACAGCACATCCACTTTCAACTCAAGAGGATCAACTATGGCCAAGAAATTGGTTCTAGTGGGGCTGGTTCAGCCCGAAAGCGAGGATCTCGTGGAGGCGTTCAACGAGTGGTATCTCGGCAACCACGTCGAGGACACCTACAACTGCCCCAACATCACGTCGGTACGCTGCTTCAAGGCGGCGCGGGGCTTCATGGGCGATCCGCCGTCCCAATACCTCACCATCTATGAATTCGAAGGGGAGGATGCGGAGCAGGCCGAAAGGGTGCTGGCTGCCTACCAGGCGGATCCTGATGGCTGGAGCAAGCGGCAACCGAACAACAACTCCATGGCGGTGGTCGGCGCCGGCTGGTACCACGAGGAGCTGGCATTCGGCGTCTAGCCCCTTCCGCAGAGTCCGCGGCCGTGCAGGTTCCCTATTCGAGCCGTACCCAGTGGTACGTGGTGCTGCTGTTGACGTTGGCGGCCACCCTGTCGTTCATCGACCGCCAGATCCTCAACGTCATGATCGGCCCCATCAAGCGAGATCTTGGCGGCCTGACTGACACCGAAATCTCGCTCATCATCGGCCTTGCCTTTTCGTTGGTCTATACGCTGGCGACCGTGCCCTTGGCGCGCATGGCGGACCGCGCCAACCGGCGCAACATCATTGCCGCCGGGATTTTTGCCTGGAGCCTGGCCACGGCGTTGGCCGGCAAGGCGGACAGTTTCCGCAACCTGTTCTTGGCACGCATGGGCGTCGGCATCGGCGAGGCGACCTTGGGGCCGGCTTCAACCTCGCTGCTGGCCGACTACTTTGACAACGCTCGGCTGCCATTGGCCTATGGCATCGTCGGCGCGGCGCCCTTCATCGGCACGGGCCTCGCCAACATCGTCGGTGGGCCGCTGATCGATTGGCTGGAGGCGCGGCCCAACTTCACGTTGCCGTTGTTCGGCGAGCTTTACTCCTGGCAAATGGTGCTGGTCTGCGTGGGGCTGCCGGGCATCCTGTTGGCGGCGGTGATGTTCACCATCGCCGAGCCGGTGCGCCGCGGGGCGCTCAAGGATCCTGCCGCCGGCTTCCCGCTGCGCGAGGTTTGGCGCTTCGTCGCCTCGCGGGGCAAGTACCTCACCTACCACTTCATCGCCTATCTGTGCCTGTCGATCCAGGGCTTCGCCTTCCTCACCTGGGTCGTTGAGTTCTTCGTGCGCAAGCATCAATGGACCAAGACCGAAATCGGCCTCACCTACGGCTTCATCGCCTTGGTGGTGGGCGTCATCGGCAGCGTGTGGGCCGGCTTCTACGCTGGCAGGCTGATTGGCCGCGGCGGGGGCGATGCGCCGATGCGGGTCACGCTCTGGGGCACCTTGGTGCTCGGTCCGGTGGCAGTGGTGCTGCCGCTGCTCGACAGCGGCATCGCCGCCGCCGTCATGCTGGTGCCCATCACCTTCACCATGGCCATGCCGCCGGGCCTGAGCAACGCCGCCCTGCAGGCCATTGCGCCCAACCAGATGCGCGGGCAGCTCATCGCCCTCTATCTGATCTGCGTGTCCTTCCTGTCGTACCTGTTTGCGCC
>JAPPIX010000315.1:1920-34442 GCA_028820495.1 Gammaproteobacteria bacterium | reverse complement strand
CCCACGGCCACGCCTGGGCAAGGCGCATGGCCAAGCTCCTGCGCGAGACCTGCCGAAAGGTCGGCGAACTCGACGCCAAGGCCCTCGACGAAAAGGACTTCAAGGCCGTGCGAAAGCCCTACCGAACCATCCTCACCCAAGCCAAAAGGGAACTCCCCCAAACCCCCGCCCGCATCGACGGCAAGCGCGGGCGCGTCGCCAAGTCCGACGCGCAGAACCTCCACGAGGCCCTCATGAAGCACGAGGACGAGGCGCTCCGCTTCGCCAGGGACCCCGACGTGCCGTTCACCAACAACCGCGCCGAGCGCGACATCCGAATGGCCAAGGTCAGGCAGAAGGTCTCCGGATGCTTCCGAACCCTCAAGCACGCCGAGGCCTACTGCCGAATCTCATCCTACCTCCAGTCCATGGCACACCAAGGCTACAATCCCCTCGCCGCCATCCAGATCGCACTCAAAGGCAACGCCGCCAGCATGTTGGAGTCCCCGGCACAGGAAACCCCGCCCAATCAGGGGCAGGGGGGCGAGTAGTTACCACAACGGAGGCATTGAACATGAGCGAAGCCAGCGTATTTGAGCAGATTCGCTACGAGGAGCCCGCCGAGGGCGTGGCGCGGATCATGCTGGCGCGCGCGGACATCCGCAATGCGCAGAACAAGCAGATGCTCTACGAGATGGACCGCGCCCTCAACGTGGCCATGCACGACGACGCCGTCAAGGTCGTCATCATCGGCGCTGACGGCCCGCACTTCTCGTCGGGGCACCACCTGAAGGACCGCAGCCGCATTGGCGACTACGGCCCGCCAATCATGGGGGTGGGCGGCTACCGGCGCCCCGGCCAGGAGGGACACATGGCGATGGAGCAGGAGATCTTCATCGGTTTCTGCTGGCGCTGGCGCAACATGCCCAAGCCGACCATCGCCCAAGTGCAAGGCAAGGCCATCGCCGGCGGGTTGATGTTGGTCTGGCCCTTCGACCTGATCGTCGCCGCTGAGGACGCCCAGTTCTCCGATCCGGTGATCGCCTTCGGCGTCAACGGCCACGAGTACTTCGTCCACGCTTGGGAAGTGGGCCACCGCAAGGCCAAGGAAATGCTCTTTACTGGCGACGCCATCAGCGCCCAGGAAGGCAAGGAACTGGGCATGGTCAACCACGTCGTGCCGAACGCCGAACTCACCGATTTCACCTTGGATCTCGCCAGGAAGATCGCCAAGCAGCCACCCTTCGGCTTGAAGCTGGCCAAGCTCGCCGTGAATCAGTCGCTGGACGCCCAAGGCATGTACAACGCCATCCACTCGGCTTTCGGCCTACATCACTTGGGGCACGCCAACTCGCGCATTCTCTACGAAATAGGTGTGGACCCCACTGGCGCGGAGAAAATCGAGAAGGAGGCCCGGGAGCAGATCGCCAGCGGCAAGGCACCCCGAACGCGCTCACCCCCCCCGCCTAAACCCCCAACCAAACAAGCGCGGGCGGCACGCCCCCGCTCCGGGGGATAACGCTTGTTTCGGGCGAGGCCCCTGGAGCGAGGGCATCTTGCCCTCGATTCGGCGCGAAGCGCCGTTTCCGGCCTGAGCTTCCCCTACAGGAACTGGTTGATCAGCCCGGCCAAGGCCTCGGGCTGGTCGAGTTCCACCAGATGTCCGGCGTCGGCTACTTCGTGGATCACGGCTTCGCCAGCGATGGCGGCTTTGAGCTGTTCCAAGCTCGCACGGGGCAACAGCCGATCCAAGCTGCCGCGAATCAACAGCATCGGTTGCGTCAGGCGGTAGGCCCGTTTGAGGATGCCGGTGTCGTTGAGCGGCCACAGGTAGCGGGCGGCTGCTTCCCGGGCTCGGATCTCCATCACCTGCCATTCGATTTCGTCCACGTCGTCGGGCTGCTGCCAAAGTGCGGCGAAGCGTTCGGGACGAACGCACAGCAGTGGCGGATAGCTCTTGGGGCCGGGGCGTTGCGCCCAGAGATCGATGGCCTCGGGGCGCTCGTCGTGGATGCCGAAGGGGCCGATGAGCACCAGCTTGGCGATGCGCTGGCGCTGCATCGCGGCCGCTTCGAGGGCTAAGGGGGCGCTGACCGAACTGGCGATGAGCCCGAAGGTGCCGTCAGTTGCCCCTTCGAGGATTTCCAAAGTGGCGGCCGTCCAATCCGACAGTTCGTCCAGCCGGTCGTGGCCTCCAGCACCGGGAAAGCCGGGCAGGGAGGGGACGATGACGCGGCGGCATTCGGCCAGCCGATCGAGGAAGGGAATCCACTTCGGCAGGCCGCCGAAACCGGCGAGGAAGACGATGGGCTCGCCGTCACCTTGCTCCCAAACTCGAACTTCCGCGCCATTGCAGCGCAGCTTTCGGCTGCGCATCAGGCGACTTGACGGGGTGACCGGCGCTCGGCGCTGGCCATGGGCTCAGGCCACCAACGGTTCTCCCACTCGGAGAAGAGATCGGTGATTTGGGGCAGCACCTGCTCGGCGTAGAGCTGAGTGTTGTACTTGGTCAATTCGTGGCTCATGTTGCCGAACTGCAGCAGCAGCATCAGGTTGCCGACGTTGAGCGTGGTGCAGACTTCACGCAACCGCTCAGCCACTTCGTCGGGCGTGCCGACGATGACGTAGCCGGCTTCAATTATCTCCTCCCAAGTGGTGGCGCCAGCGCCGAAGCCGCCGCCCTTGGTCCGCTTACTCTGTTCCTTCATCGCCGCCGCAGCTACCTGGGATTGCACCCGGGCGCGGATGGTGGCTTCGGTGGTGTAGCCTGGCGGCTGCACGAAGTTCGGGCTGACGTGCAGGCAGCGGCCGTAGAAGTACTCGGCAGGCTCCTTGTACAGGCTTAAGGCCTCCGCATGGGTTTCGGCGACGCCGACGAACTGCAGGAAGCCCGCCCGGTAGGGGTTGCGGTCCTTGCCGAGCTTGTCCATTTCCTCCCAGAATCCCTGCATGGTGCGCAAGCCCAGCTTGTAGCCGAAGTACGAGAGGTAGCAGTACACGTAGTCCAGTTCCGCGCACCAGCGCCAAGTCTCGATGGAGCCGCCGCCGGGAATCCAGACGGGGGGATGGGGCCTTTGCACGGGGCGGGGCCAGACGTTGACGTAGCGCAGTTGGTTGAAGCGGCCGTTGAAAGCGAAGGCCTCCTCTGCCGACCAAGCCTTCATGATGAGATCGTGGGCTTCGTAATAGCGCTCGCGCAGCTTGGACGGGTTCTGCCCGTAGGCATAGGCGGTGTCCATGGGCGAGCCGACCGGAAAGCCGGCAATCAGGCGGCCGCCGGAGATGCAGTCGAGCATGGCGAACTCCTCGGCCACCCGGATGGGCGGATTGTAGAGCGCCAGCGAATTGCCCATCACGCACAGCGCCGCGTCCTCGGTGCGTCGGGCCAGAGTGGAAGCGATCAGATTGGGGGAGGGCATCAATCCATAGCCGTTGGCGTGATGCTCGTTGCAGCAGATGCCGTCGAATCCGGCTTCTGCAGCGAACTCCAGCTCATCCATGAACTCGTTGTACATGACATGTGCCCGGTTGGGATCGAGCAGGCCTGGGTCGATATCGACCCATACCGATTGGTGTCGGTCGCGAAAGTCGTCCGGCAGTTCCTTGTAGGGCATCAGGTGGAACCATAGGTTCTTCAAGCCGCGTTCTCCTCGGGCCGTCTTGGCGCTGGTGAAACTAACATAGTTGCGGGGTTGGTGATAAGGTGAGGGCTTCCCACCAACCCGTTAGATCCAACCGGAGTTTGCCATGCAGCCCCTGAACTCGCAGGCGCCGCTCATCGTCTATGTGGACTACAAGAGCCCATACGCGTTCCTTGCATTGGAGCCCAGTTACCAGTTGGAAGACGACTTCGGCATTGAGATCGATTGGCGGCACCTGACGCTGGACATCGGCAGCTTCCTCGGCACCGCCAAGGCCGACGGCAAAGGCCGGGTCTTGGAGAGCAACCGCAGCAAGGAGCAGTGGTCTTGGGTGCGCTACGCCTACCGGGATGCAAAGCGAACCGCCCGGCACCGCGGCTTGGTGCTCAAGGGACCGCTCAAGGTTTGGAACTCATCGCTGGCCGGCATCGGCATGCAGTGGGCCAAGACGGCAGGACGCGAATGCCTCAAGCGTTACTCCTTCACGGTCTTTGACCGCTTTTGGCGGCGCGAGCTGGACATTGAGGATCCGGTCGTCATCGAAGCGCTGCTCGACGAGTCGGGCGTCGCCCCCCAGGGCTTTCGCGGCTACCTCGAAGGCGAGGGGCGCGCCGAGCACGATGCCCTGCAAGCGCAGCTCCTGCCTGCCGGTGTGTTCGGGGTTCCCACCTATGTTATTGACGGGCAGCCGTTCTTTGGCCGCGAACACCTGCCTTTCGTGCGCTGGCACCTCGGCGGAAGGCAGGGCGAAGCGCCCGATGTCGCCTATCGGCCTTTCTGATGAAGCAAACGAAGCGAGGCGGCGGCTTGACGACTGGACGGTCGCCGGGCACAAGAGTTGAGTCCCACGACAACCTCATCCCGCGAACAAGAAAACTAGTTGCTTACGTTGACGTCAAGAGCCCCCAAGCCCGATTGGCTTTGGGGCCGACCCTCGCCATGGCCGAAGAAAGCGGCTCAGTCGTGGATTGGCGTCCCTTCCATCTCAAGCCCCGGTCGCCACGAAAGGAGGCGGATCCGACTTCCAGAGGCGCTCGGCATCGGCAGGCGCGGGCCGACTACCGGCGCTGGGAACTGGACTTCTACGCACGCCAGCAGGGCATCGAGTGGGTTTACCCCGAAGAGGAGCTTGACAGCTTTGCCGCCAATGCCGGGCTGGCGTGGATGAAGCGCCAAGACGCAGGCTTAAGCCAATGCGATGCCTACGTCAGGCGCGTGTTTGCCGAAGTGTGGGCGGGCCGCATGGATCCCGGGGACAGGGGTGCTGTGGAAGCCGCCATCGTCTCCGCCGGTGGCGGCAGCACGGGCTTTGGCCCTTTTCTCGACCAACAGGCGGGCGCTGAACTGGCGCGCGCCGCCGATGAAGTGCGCGCCTTGGGTGCCAATGACGTACCGGCCTACGTGGTTGGCGACGAACTCTACATCGGCAGGGCGCACTTGCCGGTTATCCGCTGGTGGCTGGATGGGCAGCAGGGCGAACCACCTGTCTAGCCTTCCCTGCCATGAAGTTTCCGAGATCATGAATTTCATTCCCGCCTATCGTAGGATTGGCATATCGATATGCGGGGCAATCGGCATGAGTCGAAGCTGGGCGGTTTTCGTAGGGGCGTTGGCCGCTGCCGGGTGCAGCGAGCCTTTCGTCACCATTCCTGGCGGCGAGCTGTCCGGCGCCGACCGTCAGCCCCCCGATGCCTGGGGCGACGTTCCGGACACCATCCAGTTGGAGACCCGTCCGGCGGACCCCTATTCGATCAACATCTGGGGCGTCGGCATCGGCAGCGAACTCTACGTGGCCACCAGCGGCGGCGGCACCACTTGGACAGCGTACATAGAGGACGACCACAACGTCCGGGTGCGCATTGATGACGGCCTGTATCGTCTGCAAGCCACCTTGGTCGAGGAAGACGGCGAGCGCGGCCGGGTGACGCTGGCCTACTCCGACAAGTACGAAGTCGATCCGCAGGAGGGTTGGGTGTCGCAGGGCATGATCTTTCGCTTGGAGCGGCCATGACTTACTTGATGGAAGGCATTCGCGTGATCGACGCCGCGTCCTTTTTGGCTGGGCCGGGCGCTGCGACCGTCATGGCCGACTTTGGCGCCGACGTCATCAAGGTGGAGCCGCCCGGCGGCGACGGCTATCGCAAGCTGGTGGGCAAGCACCCGGTGCCCTATCACTGGCAACTCACCTCGCGCAACAAGCGCAGCATCGGCCTCGACCTCACTCAGGAAGCCGGCCAGGCGGTCCTGCACCGGCTGGCGGCGGACGCCGACGTGATCCTGACCAATTTTCTGCAAGGCCAACTTGAACGCTTTCGCATGACTTATGCCGAGTTGAAGGCCATTAACCCGCGCATCATCTTCGCCCAACTGACCGGATATGGCACCCAGGGCCCGGAGGTGTTTCGCAAGGGCTTCGACATCACCGCTTGGTGGGCCCGGTCGGGCCTCATGGAGTTCACTCGCGAGCCTGGCCAGACACCCCAAAGCGCAGCGCCCGGCATGGGCGATCACAGCACGGCGATGTGCCTGTTTGGTGCCATCATGACCGGCCTCTTTAGGCGCGAACGCACTGGGGAGGGCTGCCAAGTCAGCACGTCGCTAGCCGCCAGCGGCGCTTGGGCCAACGGCATGGCGCTGCAGGGAGTGATCGCCGGGCTGGACTTGAGCGCCTACAAGCAAGCCAAGGGGCTGCGCAATCCGTTCACCATCGCCTACCCAACCAAGGATGACCGCTTCGTGGTGCTGGCATTGATCAACGCCAAAAGGGAGTGGCCGCCACTGGCCACCGCCTTGGGCCATCCGGAATGGGTGGACGACGAGCGTTTCGCCGACTTTGATGCGCAGATGCGCAATCGCCATGCGCTTAGCGACCTGATCGCCGCAGCAACGTCGCAACTCACCCAGAAGGAACTGATGGCGCGGCTCGACGCCCACAAGATCACTTGCGGGGTGGTCGCGCCCATGGGCGACGTGGTTCATGACGAGCAGCTCAAGGAGAGCGGCGTCATCCTGCCCACCCATGATGAGGGCGAGGACTACCGGCTCACCATCAATTCACCGGTCTTCGTGGACGGCGAGGCCAAGCGCCCACCGTCCCGGGCGCCGGACATCGGCGCCCATACTTGGGAAGTGATGCGCGAGTTGGGCTATTCAGACGAAGAAGTGAGCGCCTTGCTCTCCAACGGGGTCGTTGTGGCTAGCGAGCCTTAAGGCACCTCGGATCAAGCCCCGTTCGCTCCTCCATGGCCAGCTTCGAATCAGGGCTTGCAGTTCGCGTTATTAGTCAAGTAATATGCTCATATAGGCCATACCATCTGCCTTGGAGGCGCATATGAGCACTTCAAACATCGGCATTAGCGGGTTCGCTGCCTATCTCCCCCCCTATACGGTCCGTTTAGCGGATTGGTGCGACTGGACGGGGGATGCTTGGGAGAAGGTTAAGGCGGTCATTGGCACGACGTTCCGCATGAGCGGCCCCAACGAAAACGCCTACACCATGGCGGCCACCGCGGTGCTGCGCCTGATTCGCCAGTACAACGTGGATCCGCGCAGCATCGGCTATCTGGCCTTGGGCACCGAGTCGAGCACCGACAACTCGGCGGGCGCCATCATCGTCAAGGGCATGGTCAACGACGCCCTCGCGGAGCACCGGCTGCCGCAGCTCAGCCGCGCCTGCGAGGTACCGGAGTTCAAGCATGCCTGCCTTGGCGGGGTTTATGCGCTCAAGGCGGCGTTCCGTTACCTGGCAGCCGATGGCCAAGGCCGCAAGGCGATCGTCGTGTGCTCGGATATTGCCGAATACCAGCGCGCATCCTCCGGTGAGCCGACTCAGGGCGCCGGCGCAGTGGCCCTGCTGGTGGAGGAGAGCCCGCGCTTGCTAGACGTGGAGCTCGGTGTGTCGGGCTCCTCTTCGGCGTATCGCGGAGTGGACTTCCGCAAGCCGTTTCAGCGCTTTGCGGAGCAGACCATTGGCCGGTTCTCGCAACTCAAGGACTTTCCGGTGTTCAACGGCAAGTACTCCACGACCTGCTACATCGACGCCGTCTTGGGTGCGATGAAAGATCTGTTCCCGCGTCTGACCAGCGCCCCAAGCACCTTCCTGAAGGACGTCAAAGCGGTCTTCCTGCACCGGCCCTACCAGCGAATGGCTGAGATGGGCTTGGCCGTTAGCTACTTGCTGGCGTTGGCTGCGGGCGGTGCTGCGGACCGCGCTGAGTTGGCGAGCTACGCCAAATCGTCCGGGATTGATGGCGATGCGCTGGCCCAGGAGCTGACCGCCCAGCCCGCCTTGTACGATCTGGTTCGGCAGCAGGACATCAATGCGGATGTTTACCCACTGGCCACTCAAGCGGCCCGCATTTTGCGTCAACTGCCCGTGTTTGGCGACCTGATGACCAAATTGGGCGCCAAGAGGATGGGCGAAGTCGGCAACCTCTACACGGCTTCGCTGCCGGCTTGGATGGCCGCCGGCTTCGAAGAGGCGTCACTAAACGCGGTGCCGTTGGCGGGGGAGCGGGTGCTGACGGTTGGCTACGGCAGCGGCGACGCAGCGGAGGTCATTCCGATGCAGGTGGTGCGGGGCTGGGAGGAGGCCGCCGACAAGATCCAGTTCTCGGCAGCGCTGAGCAACGCCCGGATCCTGGATCGCCGGGAGTACGAATTGCTGCACGATAGAAGCGACCTTCCCAATCGACGGGACGCGGCGGGCGTGTTCTACATCGATTACGTCGGTGACCGCAGCAACCACTTCGACGACCAAGGCGTCGAATACTACCGCTACCAGGCTTGATCGGAGGCTCCCTGGGCCAATCGGCTCAGGCTCGCGGAGAGGCGGCAGCGATGGCGCTGCAGTGCGGCGGGTTGCCGTGGGACTCGGCCAACGCCTCAGCAGCCCGCCATACGCGCATGAGATTGCCGCCCAGTATCTTGGCGATGTCCGGCTCGCTGTAGCCGCGGCCGAGCAGGCCGTTGATCAGGTTGGGGTAGGAAGATGCGTCCTTGAGGCCAGTAGCCAGCGAATCGCCCACGCCGTCGTAGTCCGAGCCAATCCCTACCGCCTCTATGCCTGCCAAGTCCACGGCCCGGTCGAAATGGTCGAGGACATCGTCAAGGGTGGCGTAGGGATAGGGGTGCGCCTCCCGGTACTGCGCCATGAAGTCGGTCAGCCGCGGGTCGTCCTCGTCGAGGTGGTAGGTGAAGGCGAAGCCGAGCGCGGCCTTGCGCTGCGCGTCGCTGTAGGCCCTGGCTGCCGGGGTCAGGAAGATGCTGCCGAAGGCGATGTGAATGACACCCCCGTTTTCGCCGAGGGCCGCAACCATTTCGTCACTCATGTTGCGTTCGAAGCCGGGGGTGAAGTGGCGCAGGGATGAATGGGTGGCGATGACCGGCGCTTGGCTCAGTTCCATGACCTGCCAGAAGGCTTGGTCGGAAAGGTGCGACACGTCGATCATCGTGCCCAGCCGGTTCATTTCCGCGATCAGCCGCTTGCCGAAAGGCGACAGGCCCTGCCAGCGTTTGAACGAATCGTAGGAGGAGTCGGAGATGTGGTTGCTTTTGCCGTGGGCTAGCGTGACGTAGCGAATGCCCCGATCGTGGAAGTGGCGCAGATTGGCGAAGTCCCCATTGATGGGACCGCCGTTCTCCATGCCGAGCGGCAAGGCGATGCGCCCGGAAGCCTTGACGGCCATGAGGTCGTCCGCGCAGGTGGCCAAGGCGAACTTGTCCGGCGATTGGTTGACGATCCCTTCCACCGAGTCGATCAGTTCTTCGGCCAGCGCGGTGGCACCACCCTCGGCATCGACCTTGGGGGGTATGTAGATGGACATGAAGGGCGCATCCAACCCGCCGGCCTGTGCCCGGGGGTAGTCGAAGTCCCCCTCAGCAGTCGCCTTGGAGACATCCTGCCACGCTCTGTGCAGCCGATAAGGGACGTCGATGTGCGTGTCAACGATCAGCAGTTCGTGCGCCAGTTCCTCGGCACGGTTGGCGACCGGGTCGCCGCAACCTTGGACAAGCGCCAGAAGCGGCAGAATCCTGAGCAGTGTCTTCATTCACTTAAAGTACCATAAAGCCTGTTTCGGTCGTTGCGTACGACGTCCATGGACGATAGCGGCAATCAAAGAACCCGGCGGCGGGACTATGGCGGGGCGGGGCTCCACCGCGCCGATTTGGCAGCGGACCCGCTCATGCAGTTCTCCGCTTGGTTGGAGGCTGCCATCGCCGACCGCATCGCTGATCCCACAGCCATGGCCCTGGCGACGGTCGGAGCCGGCCGGACACCGTCGGTGCGCATCGTGCTGTTGAAGCACTTTGATGCCCAAGGATTGTGCTGGTACACCGACTACCGCAGCGCCAAGGGCGCGGAACTTGCCGAAAATCCCTTCGCCTCAGTCTTGTTCCATTGGCGCGAACACGACCGTCAAGTACGCATCAGCGGCTCGGTCCGGCGTTTGTCCGCCCCGGAGTCGGACGCCTATTTCGAATCCCGGCCGCTGGACAGCCGCTATGCATCGGCGGCTTCGGTGCAGTCGGCTCCGATCGCCGATCGGCAAGCGCTCGAACAAGCGGTGCAGGCGCTGCGCAAGGCCCCCGCCCCCGATGCGCTGCCACGTCCCCCCGAGTGGGGCGGCTACCGCCTGCGGCCAGTGGAGTACGAGTTCTGGCAGGGCCGGTCAGGGCGACTGCATGACCGCTTCCGCTACCGGACCAGCGACGCGGGGGGGTGGGACGTGGTGCGGCTGCAGCCCTAGCCAAGTCGATCAAATCCAACATTGGCCAAGGGCTGCCCGAGTGTCTCGTTTCAGCTAGGCGCCGGATGGGGAGCCCGCTGCCGCACCAGCTTGATTCTCAAGGCCACTGCTGCCCGTCTGCTGCGAGCCTAGGCAAGGATGGGCATCAAGACCTGCCAGCGGGCTAGTATCGACGGTCAATGTCCCGCCGCCGCTGCTCGGCCAAGTCCCGCCCGATGCTTCCGCCCAGGAGTGCGCCGACAACCGCGCCGATCTGCTTGTTGCGCTTCTTGTGGCCGAGTTCGTTGCCCAGCGCACCGCCAACGATCGCGCCGAGCAACGTTGGCGTAGAGGATCTGTAAGCGCCCCCACCTTCAGAACGGTACTGGTACGGGTAGGAGTCCTCGACGTAGCCGTGCGGATAGGAGCCGAGCCAACGCGGGTTGTGGTGGCCACCCTGCCACTGCCTTGTGCGGTGTTGGCGATGGTGGGGGCGGCGGCGCTCCCAATAGCCGTACTCAACGATGTCGCCGCGATGGGACGGCACTTCCCGATAGTGGCTGAAGCTGTTGTGCTGCGCCATGGCGGCGGGTGCCGCCACTCCGAGCGCTCCCCAAAGCAGCGCTGCCACGCCGACTGCGCGCATGCGTTTTTCGTTCATCGCGATCTCCTCATTGCCGGTTGGTTAATAGTCGGGGGACACCGTAGAGGGAGCTTCCTGAACCGGCGATGAATGAGGCAGGGGGAGGCGTTGCCCGCTGTCTTGCTGCATCCCACCGCGCCCAAGATTCGGTTTGAGGCCCCGTTCAGCAAATCGGGAGGTCATTTCAAGGCAGTGCGAATCGCCGGGACTTTGGACGTTTGACTTGTCCCTAACCACAGACTATGGTTGCGGCAAATCAACAGGGAGGTAGCAGGAATGCCAAGGGGCCTTTTCCGCCAAGGCAAGTATGTGCTTGGCCATTGCAGTAGCCAAGTTAAGCAGCGGTTGAAAGCCAAGGTTGGCACAACTCTTGCCTCTACCTACCTACCTACCTACCTACCTAGCCCGCCTTAGCGGTTCAATCCCACGCGTAGAGCTCGGAGCTCGCGCGCAACAAAGCAGCCCATCTGCCCACACTTGGCTCGCGCTGGTCGGCGCTATGTTGATGTTGCTGACTGCTCTCTCGTCCCAAACAGCGCTCGCGGACGAGGAAGGCGATCTGCCCCACATCGCCGTCACCGAGATCGTGTCCACCGTCGATAGCCGCGAGTGGCAGGACTACAAGAACACCAAGTCCTCTAACTTCCAGACGATGCTGGAGACCCAGCTCACCAAGATCAATCGCTTCCGAATCATGGAGCGCAATCGCGTTGACCAAGTGCTCGGCGAGCAGGCGCTGCAGGGGGCGTTTTCGCAGAATGGCACGGTTCTAAACGTCTCGGGCGTTGACTACATCGTCTATGGCTCGGTTACGAAATTCGGCACTTCAAAGCAGGTCGTGGATGTGGGTTCGGTTCGCACCGAGCGCGCCGCCACCACGTTTGGCGTGGACATCAAGGTGGTGGACGCGAGGACGGGCGAAATCCGCATTGCCGACAGCGTTGAGCAGACCGTCACCACTGGCGAGGGCATCGCCCTGCGGGGGTTGACCCGCGTTGATGGCGCCGTGGACCCGCTCGCTGACGTGCAGCGCGCGGCAGCGCGGAAGACGGCGGCGCTGATCACGGGCTCGATTTTCCCCGTGCGGGTGGTGGCCATCGACGGCGCATCCATCTACCTCAATTTCGGGGATGCGATGCTGCAGACCGGAGACCTGCTCGACGTAGTTCGGGAGGGCAGGGCGTTCGTGGACCCAGACACGGGGCGTTCGCTGGGTTCCACCCGCAAAAAGGTCGCCAGAATACGGGTCGTGGACACCACATCCGAATTCTCCACGGCCGAACTGATCAGCGGAGAGTCGCCCCAGCAATCCGACATGGTGTTGTTTGTGGGCAATCAGGGCGTGCAAGCCCAAGCCAGCCAAAGACAGCGCAAGGGCAGGCAGATATAGCAGGCAGAAGACTCTCTCAGTCCGCTATCGCATTCGAAATCCCAATAGCTGCGATCCAAAGGAAGAAACCGTGCAAATTCGTTCAAGTGCCCTTGGTGCCGTGTTGGCCATCGCGTTCCTGTGCTGTGTCCCGCCGCAGGCCCTAGCGCAACAAAACACGCCAGTCGTTGCGGTGGGCGAAATTCAATCGTCCTACGCGAACTGGGACACGGCAACGGTTCAGACGGCGCTGGAATCGGCCCTGTCCAAGACGCGCAAGTTCACCATCATGGAACGCGGGAGGCTGGACCAACTGCTCCAGGAAAGGGGCTTGTCGGTGGCGGGAATAGCCGATGGCAATGCGTCGCTTGGCGGTTTCAGCGGCGTGGACTACCTGCTGTATGGCAGGGTGATGGACGCCAGCTTTGCGAGCGAGAACATGATCATCATGACCCAGTGCAAGGCCACCGTCGGCCTCGACGTTCGAACCGTGGACGTCAACACCGGTGAAATTCGATTTAGCGAGAGCGTTAGGGTGTCCGATGTGATCGCGTCCGGCGGTGGAGATCAGAATCCGTGCCGGGGCGTAACGGCAGCGTCCTTTACGGACTTGGGCAGCCAAGCTGCGGAAGCTGTGGCCGAAAAGCTCACCATAGCCCTCTTTCCCGTGAAGCTGGTTCGCGTAGTCAATGACGAGGTTTACCTGAACTACGGCGCGCCATTTCTCGTGCCTGGGGACTACATGAAGGTCGTCACACTCGGAGAGGGATTCGTGGATCCAGACACAGGCGAGGTGTTGGGTGCCGACGAGGAGGAATCGGGTCTGCTTTTGGTTCGAGACGTGCGGCCCAAGTACTCCATTGCTGATGTGGTGTATCGGTATTCCCCGGCCATGGAGGTGGGTGATGTGGCCATGAAGTTACGCGGGAGTGAAGCCAAGAGTGTGCAGCGTATGTTGGCGAACATCGAAAAGGCAGAGGCCAAGCAACGGCGGGACTGCAAGAACGCTCAAAAGCGGGAGTCGCGCCAATGCTCAAGGAATGTGGCTGGCGACAAGTGCCTGAGAGCTCAAGACAATGTGGCGAGAATGTGCGGTTGAGGTGCGCCGAGAGACGTTTCGGCAGTGCAGGCGAAACCCGCAGTCGATTTTGGCGCGGTCCATGATGTGTAAGGCTCCAGAATCCAGAACCAACAGGTCCAGCACGTCGACTTCGTGCAGCCTGGCCACCGCGACATGGATGAACGCCGGGTTAAGGCGCTCGCTCTGCTCGCAGCCCGCGTCAGGCGGCCAAAAGCGATGGCCAAGGAGCCTGCATCGTTCGAAAGTGTCAGGAAACGTGACGAAGTGGCTTAAGCTCTCGAAAGTTGGACGACTCGTGCAACATCCGGGTTTGAGGCGTTCAGGCTCAACATGTTTGCGGGCAGAATCACCTACCGATCACCGGCAACCCTCGAACACGCATGGCGAACGCATGTGCGCCAGAACTTCTAGACCGAATCATCAACCACAATGAGAACCGACAATGAGAACCACACTTGCCCTGCTCGCCTTCGCCGTGCTGTTGCCAGCCGACTCCTTCGCCCAAGATCATTTTCAAGACGACACACGATATGAAGGCTGCTTGGATCCCGACCTCTTTGACTATTCCGACTACCCGCGCGATATCCGCCGCAACAATTCCACCCTGTATGAACGACCTGCATCATCTCTGAGAACTAATCCCCGTTTCTATGGATATCTGCCGCCATCTTCCCATCCGAACGTCCAGTGGTTCATGCGCCTCAGAAACGGCACTCAATATACGGTAACTCCGCACATTGCATTGTTCAACGACGCCGGGGAGTTAGTGCAGGAAGCGCGAATAGGCGTTGAATCATATACGGTTAGAGGCATCAATTCCGCTTCGATGCGCAACCTAACTAGTGGCCAAGGCCATAAGGAACACGACGCTTTTGTATCCCATTTGCCTGAGCCCGGCCCCAATCAACTGCTTTGGGCTCGCGTCCAGGTGCCTCGCAGTGTAGACACCGATTTGTTCCTGCGCATTTTGAGCGGAGACGGTAAAGGGTTTTTGTCTCCGATCAGGCCAATCGGGAACAGTTCCCACGTCCGCGATTCTTTGTCGAACATCAACCCCGCCAGCAACCACATTGCCGTCGGCATAGTCCGCTTGGTCAACCCGGCAAATGGTCTGCTTAAGTTTACTATTGAAGGTTGGGACGACACTAATGCTCGTTCCAATGTCTCCGGCGCTGTCGGAGAAGGGACAATGACATGCGAAATAGATGCCTGCAGTGCGCTCACGCTCACTGCCCAGCAACTGGAACGCGGCACCGACGCCTGCTCCGGCAACTTTGGCGACGGCTCAGGGAAATGGCAAATTGTGGGGCACAATCCCAGACAGCCGGTTTGGGCTCCGTCAGGCTTCATTCACTACTCAGGCGGGGTACGCAATAGCGCACTTGGCCTGTACTCTGACTATCAAGGAGTCTATTCAGCATACTAGCCAGTCTGCTACAAGTTTTCAGATCAGGACTCGCGCCCATCCACAAACTCAACCACGCAAAGGAAAGACAGCATGAGCCTACTTGGTAGCTTGCTGCAAGAAGCACACGAACAAGGCCGCAACGGGGACGACCTATGTATTTCAGATTCCAACATCTGCCGGATATTGAAGGAAGAGAAATGGCCCCAAAAGTGCTTTCAGAGCGTCAAGGATATGATTTTGAAGGTTAACCGGACAGAAAAAGACGCTCATGACAAGGCAAAAAAAAATGAAGTAACCCAACCAGCCCCTAAGCCCACGCCACGCAAACGCAAACCGCACGGACAAAACGGCCCCAAAAGACGCTGAACGGCGCTTAGTCCAGCCCGGTCAGCCGCTTGGCCTCCTCCAACGTGATGCCCGCCTCGGTCAGTTGCTTGAACGAACGCGCCCGCGCCGCAATGTCGGTCTTGGCGAGCGCGTCAAAGTTCAGCGTGATCGGCGCGTCCAGCTTGGCGGACAGTTCCGCAGCCGCAAGGCGGCCGAAGGCGTCAAGGCCGGTACTCATCCATCGCCGTTGCGCCTCACGCGCCGCCGTGCCCTGGCCCAGGCCAGTGACCATCTCCGGCGGTATGCCGCAAAGCGCAAGGGTCTCCGCATACGACTGGCCGCGCAGCTCAACAAGGCTGGCCGGGGGGCGGCCCCTATCCGCGTTGCGCCCGCCCAAGTGCGGTTTGGCGAGCGGCCCTCGCCGCCCATGCCGAGCGGGTCGCGCTGCACGAGCCGCGCCACCACCCTGCCGCGCATCCGGTTGAAGCCTTGCGCGAGGCGTCATTGCCGATTTCCTGAGATTTCGGTTCGCTTCGTCGTTCCGTGAGGAAGGAGCAACCACTCTATGGGCGAGGAAAGACGAGCGGTGGTTCGCCGAACGCGAGCGGAGGGGCAGACGAACCGGTCGCGCTTCGAGCGCAGCGGCCAAAGCAGCCGAGCGTTTGGGGAGCGGAGTGCTTCGTGCCGGCCACATGCTTCTGGAAGCGGCGCGAGCTGGGGCATACTGTGCTCACGGATGGCTGGAGCGAGCATTGAAGTAAGCGTTGCGAGTACGACAGGGCGGGACTCCACCGCACCGATTTGGCAGCGGACCGGATCATGCAATTTTCGGCGTGGCTGGAGGCTGCCTTAGCGCTCTGTCGTCAATCCATTGACTTGGTGCATTATATGAGGTCAGATATGTCAGATTCTGGAGAACAGGGATGTCTAAAAACCTGCAGGTTCGCAATCTGGACGATGGACTGGTCCGGCGCCTGAAGCATCGTGCGGCTCGTAATGGTCGGTCCGCGGAAGCGGAACATCGAGAAATACTTCGCCAAGCGTTATCCGCGGAAGTGGAGCCGTCCTTTGCCGAGTTGGCAGCCAAACTGAGGGAACTGACCAGAGGTCGGCGGCATACGCCTGCTGAGTTGCTGCAGCGGGAAGGGCGCGACGAGCGGTGAACCCTGTTGTCATCGACGCGAGCGTGGCGATCAAGTGGGTGGTCGATGAAGTGGATTCCGACGCCGCCTTGGCGGTCATGGAGGGCGGCCCCTTGGTATCACCGGATCTGTTGATCGCAGAGTGCGCCAACATCCTCTGGAAAAAGGTGAGGCGAGGGGAGCTTACAGTGGATGAGGCCATCACGGCGGCTCGAATCCTGCAGCAAGGCGACATCGACATCCTGCCAACCCGACACCTGATGGATACGGCAACGCGGCTGGCCATTGCCTTGGACCATGCCGCTTATGACTGCATATATCTCGCGCTGGCCATGGAACACGGGTGCCCTATGGTGACGGCGGATGACCGCCTGCGGCGCAAGTTGTCGCAGAGTGTCGGAAGTGGATTTTCCGGCGAGGTGCTCTCGATGCAGCAAGCGGCCAACAGTCGTCGGCAGGAGGCCGGTCTGTAGGCGTAAGCGGCGGGTGTCTTCATCGCCTTTTTGGAGCAACAACATGAGCAACGTCGAATTCGGCATCGGCCTGCGCCGGTTGGACAACGTGGCGGCCGATGCGCGGGAAGCCGAGGCCTTGGGCTACGAATACGTATGCACGGGCGAGCACGTCTTCTTTCACGGCCCGGTGGGCAATGGGTTGATCGCCCTAGCTGCTGCGGCGGGCGCCACCGAGCGCATCAGGATGATGTCCACCATCACCTTGGCGCCGCTTTATCCTGCGGCGCTGCTGGCCAAGCAGGTGGCGTCCTTGGACCAGGTCTCCGGGGGCCGCTTCAGCTTGGGCGTTGGCGTCGGCGGTGAGTTTCCCAAGGAGTTTGAAGCCTGCGGCGTGCCGGTTGGCGAGCGGGGTGCCCGCACCGATGAAAGCCTCGACATCCTGGGCCGCTTGTGCCGAGAGGACAACCTGCGTTACGAAGGCCGTTTCAACACCTTGAGCGGGGTCACCTTGGGGCCCAAGCCCGTGCAGCAGCCGCATCCGCCCATCTGGATATCGGGCCGAAGCGAAGCTGCCATGCGCCGCTGCGCCCGGTTCGGCACCGGGTGGCTGCCCTACATGTACACGCCGGAGAAGCTTAAGGACAGCATCGAGCGGATCGAGCGCCTTGCAGCGCCCTTGGGCCGGCCGGCTCCGGTCAGGCCCGGGCTGTTCATCTTCTTCGCCGTGCACGAGGACCGGGACACCGGCGTCAGGATGGCTGTGGAGCGCCTGTCATTGCAGTACAACCAAGATTTCTCGGCTTTGATTGGCAAGTACGCCTTGGCTGGCAATCCTGACGATGTCGTTTCAAGGCTTCGGGAGTACATCGACGCCGGAGCGCGTACCATCATGCTCAACTCCGCCTGTCCGAGCGACTACATGGCGGAGAACGAGCGCCTGCTGGCAAGGGCGGTGATGCCCGCCCTGCGCGGTTAGTTTGTTTTCTTAGTTTTTCTTGCTTTTGCTGATCACGATGTGGCGGGTGCCCCCTTGGGCGCGCCACCCGCTTACGCCGGCGGGAATCTTCTGGATTTTCTTGCCTGCCGCCAAAAATGCCTGAACATCTTCGGCGATGGTCTCACGTGCGTTTGCGGAGGAAAGAACCTGCTGTCGTTTTGCCTTTCTTTTGGCCATGTTGGAACCAATGGTTGGGAAATCTGTCGAGCTGTTGCGTAGTGGCGGCGTTCGCCAATGATGGTGCGCCGGTGAAGGCTCGGATGTTGCGTTTCCGGGCTTTGTCTGTTCGGCCTCCTATGGAGGTTTAACTTCGTTGTTCAGCCCACCGCCGTGCCGCGGCACGCGATGGGTCTTGAACTGTCCTGGCGGAAAGCGGAAAAGGCCCGCCCTGCGAGGTCCAGGCGAGTTCCATCGTCGAAAACAACGAAAATTGAAGCCGAAGGGACCGAAGTGAGTAGCCAGTCGTCTGGCCTGATGCTAACAGAGTGCGCGACGAAATCCAAATAACGCTACCCCCACCTTCCCAATTCCGCCAAAATGCGCCGCCCTCAACGAACCGGCTGCGCCGATGACCACCCGTTTCGCCTTGGCTCGCACCCTGCTGACCGGCGTTGCCCTCATCGCTCTTTGCGGGGGCATGCAGGGCACTCTGCTCGGGGTTCGTGCGTCGCTCGAGGGGTTTTCACTGGATGCGATCGGCTTCATCATGTCGGCCTACTACGCCGGGTTTCTGCTCGGTGCTTGGCTCACGCCGCTATCGGTGGCCCAAGTGGGGCACATTCGGGTGTTCGCGGCCTTGTCGTCGATGGCGTCGGTGACCATCCTGCTGCACGCCACATTTGTCGAGCCGGCTTGGTGGTACCTGTTTCGGCTGCTTAGCGGGTTCTGCTTTTCGGGACTGTACCTAGTGGCCGAAAGCTGGCTCAACGCGGTGTCCTCCAACGAAAACCGGGGCCGCTACCTAGCCGCCTACATGTTCACCATTGCCCTGGGGTTCATTGCCGGGCAGGCGGTGGTCAATCTCTGGCCGCCGAACGGCTTCGAGCCCTTCATTCTCGCGTCGGTCATATTGTCGGTGGCCATGATTCCCGTGCTGTTGAGTTCCATCGCCGCGCCGCCCATCGAATTCTCGGAGCACCTGCACTTGGCCCGCTTCATTCGCGCGACCCCCTTGGGGGCGGTTGCGGTCTTGGTTCAGGGGATGACCCTAGGCGCCATCATGTGGCTGACGGCGGTGCTTGGCCGGGAACTGGGCTATTCGCTCACCGCCAGCTCCATCCTCGTGGGCACGTTGATGGCAGGCGGGTTGGCGGTGTTGATCCCCATTGGCCGGCTCTCGGACGTTCAGGACCGGCGCCACACCCTGCTGCTGTTGGCCAGTGCGGCGGCGGTGGCGGCGTTTTTGGTGCCCGCCGCCGCAGCCTTTGGCAGCTTCTGGCTGCTTGCCATCATGCTGTTCCTGGTCGGTGGCGCAGTGCAGCCGATGTACTCGGTGTCCATCTCCATCATCAATGACCAATTGAACAGCCACCAGATTCTCTCGGCCAGCAGCGGCATAATCCTGATCAACGGCGTCGGCGGCCTGCTCGGGCCACTGCTGGGCGCCCGTGCGATGACCCTATTTGGCCCACCCAGCCTGTACTACTTCGTGGCCGCGTTGAATGCCCTGTTGATCGGCTTCACCCTGTACCGCATGCGGGTGCGCCCACCGGTCGCCTCCGACGTGCCTTCGGAACTGACCGCCGTTGTAATGCCCACCTCCCAAGTGGTGGTGGCCAACGCGATGGACGAGGCCGACTCAGGAGAGTAGATTGACTGACGTTCTCAAGATGACTTAAGGGGGCATCCGCCATGCGATTCGGGATTTTCTACGAACATCAGTTACCCCGGCCGTGGACCGGCGAGTCGGAACTGACGTTGTTTCAGAACGCCTTGGAGCAGTGCGAACTCGCCGATAAGCTCGGCATCGAGTACGTCTGGGAGGTGGAGCACCACTTTCTTGAGGAGTACTCCCACTCCAGCGCCCCGGAGGTGTTTCTGGCCGCCGTCAGCCAGCGTACAGAGAACATCCGCCTTGGCCACGGCATCATTCAGACGGCGCCGAAGTACAACCATCCGGCACGCACCGCGGAGCGGGTGGCCACTCTGGACCTAGTCTCCAAGGGCCGGGTGGAGTTTGGCTCTGGAGAGTCAGCTTCCACTGCCGAACTGGGTGGCTTTGAAATCACCCCGGCGCTGAAGCGCGAAATGTGGGAGGAAGGGCTGAAGGTGTCGATTCGCTGCATGACCGAGGCGCCGTTCACCGGCCACGACGGCAAATACTGCAGCATGCCGCCGCGCAACGTGGTGCCCAAGCCCGTTCAGCAGCCGCATCCGCCCCTGTGGGTGGCCTGCTCCCGCCGCGACACCATCCTGCTGGCGGCGGAGAAGGGCATCGGAGCGCTGACCTTCACCTTCATCGACCCGGAGGAGGCCAAGCATTGGGTGGGCGACTATCGGCGCACCTTGGCTGAGAAATGCGTGCCCATCGGCAAGGCGGTGAACCCGGAAATCGCCTGCGTGACGCCGATGATGGTGCATCGCGACGAGCAGGAGGCCATCCGCCGCGGCATGGAGGGGGGCAATTTCTTCGGCTTCTCGTTGGCCCACTTCTACGTCTTCGGCGACCATGTGCCGGGCGAGACCAACGTTTGGGAGGAGTTTCAGGAGAAGCGCCAGCAGATGGGCTACGACCCGGAAGTGGCGGTGGCCTTGGAGCAGGAACGCCTCGGCGCGCAGGTCGCTGCCCACGGCGGCAAGGGCTTGCGCGGTGCCATCGGCACACCGGACCAGTTGCGGGAGTTTCTGCGCCGCTACGAGGAGTGCGGCATCGATCAGGTGATCTTCATTCAACAGGCAGGCCGCAACCGCCATGAGCACATCATGGAGTCCTTGGAATTGTTCGGCAAGGAGATTCTTCCGGAGTTCAAGGAGCGCGATGAAGCCCTTCGGGCGCGCAAGTTCGCTGAACTCGAGCCCGCCATCGAAGCGGCCATGGCACGCCGGGTGGACGATGCCCCGCCGCTGCCCGAAGGCTACGTGATGACGCCGCTGGCGCGCGACTTCGTCAAGCAGGTGGGCGGCGGCGAGCAGATCCTGGAGGATGTGGCCCGACGCACGGCGGTGGGCGAGGGTCTGCAGGCCATCGAAGGACAGATTGGCGAGCAGTTGGAGCGCGCGACCCAGCAGGCGGCGAGTTGATTGGGGATGCGCTCCTCCTTGGTTGGCATTGAGCCCAATGCCCCGCTGGCCAAGCATGGCCAACGGCCCGGATTGAAGATCATTTTGGACAACCGGGGAGCGCCCGGCGAGCCGGTGGTGTCCGACCTATGGTCCGTGGCCGGCTGGACCCTCCAGTTCGCACGGCTCCATGGTGGCCAGAGCCTGTCCCTGGACCAGGACGCCGGGCGCATTCATGTCAAGGTGGTGACCGGCGGGCTTGCGAACATCGGCCGCAAGCCCTTTGCCGGCCCGTTCAGGGTGCGGGACACGGATGTCAGCGCCGGCCAACTGCGGGCTGGCGGGGACGGGGCGATCTTTGCCGTCTTCACCGAGACGGCGGACGTGGCGGACAACGTGCGCAGCATGGCGGAATTGAACATCGAAGGGCCGATGGGCGAGGCGTTCGAGTGGCAACGCTTTGACGAAAAGTTCGGCGCCTTCACCGACTTCTTCGATGGGATGGAGGCCTATATGTCGCCCGGCTTTCATCTGCTTGATGAGAATCTTGCGGAGGTCACCTACGTCAATCTCTGGACCGCGGGAAAGGGCGTGGACCTATCGACCCACAATCATGGCAACGACCCATCGCCACAAGCCCCGGCCTTCGCTGAAGCCCACTGGGTGTTCAACAGCGGCGCCCCAGGTGCCGGCATGTACCTTTGCGACGAGCCCGGCGCCCCGCGCACGCGCTTTCCGATGCGCCGCGGCCAGGAGCACGGCCCCTTCTTCGCCACTGATCCGAGTATGGGCCGCCCGGCGCTTAGGCCCAACGGCGCCGTCGAATACCCGTGGCATGGCTGGCAGGCGGGCGACGACGACGGCACCGGACAGGCCTTTGACTTCGTTGCCGCATTCGAGACCTATCCGGACTTCGTCGCGGTGAAGTAAGCTCACCTTTGGTAGTATCGCCTTCCGTTTTCGGATGTGGGTTGATGGGCGTTGGCTAGCGAAGTGCCCCAGGCTGATTGCTGCGTTGATGCGGTAGGGCTGCTGTGTCCGGAGCCGCTGATGATCGTGCGCAACCGGGTGCGGGAAATGGCGGCGGGGGAGGTGGTGCGCATCGTCGCCACCGACCCGTCCACGGAGCGCGACTTCACCAACTTCTGCCGCTTCATGGGCCATGCGCTCATTGAGCGCCGCGTTGCGGACGGCCGATTCGAGTTTTGGATCAGGAAAGGCGGTTGAGCGCGTTGTCCGTTCCGGCAGTCGATCACTACTTCGCCTACGGCAGCAACATGAACCCGGTGCGGGTGCGCGAACGCGGGCTTCGGTTCACGGCGGTCCGCGGGGCCTGGCTCAAGGATCGGCGGCTGGTGTTCGACAAGGTGTCGCGCCTGCATCCGAATGCCGCCCACGCCAACGTCGTTTACGCGCCCGGTGAGCGAGTGGAAGGCGTGCTCTACCGGCTGGCGGGCGCAGTTGAGATACTGAAGATGGACCCCTTCGAGCGGGCGCCTTGGAACTATGGGCGAGACGCGGTGCAGGTCCAGGCCCAGGACGATGTCCTCTGGGCCTGGACCTACTTCGCCAATCGCGCCGTGCGCAGCGATGGCCTGAACCCCCCTGCCGAATACTTGGCCCATATGCTCGCCGGTCGGGACCATCTCTCGGCAGATTACTTCGACTGGCTAGCGCGCACGCCTGTTGCGGACTGCGCCAAACCGCACAGTGGCTGACCGCCTCGATTGCCTGGTCGTCGGTGCCGGCGCGGTGGGGCTTGCCGTGGCCCTCGAACTGGCGCGGAAAGGCCGGGAAGTGGTGGTGGCCGAGCGCGCCGAGGTGGTCGGCGGGGAGAGCAGTTCCCGCAACTCGGAGGTCATTCACGCCGGCATCTACTACCCTCGGGGGTCTCTCAAGGCGCGGCTGTGCGTGGCCGGCAAGGCGCTGCTCTACGACTACTGCGCTGCTCATCAGGTCGCCCATCGCCGTTGCGGCAAGATCATCGTCGCCACCAGCAAAAACCAGCTTGAGACGCTTAGAGGCTATTGCGCATCAGCCTTGGCTAATGGCGCGGGAGCGCTTGAATGGCTGGATCGAGAGGCCGTGCACGCGTTGGAGCCGGAAGTTGCCGCGCTGGCCGCCGTGCATTCACCTTCGACCGGCATCATCGACTCCCACGGCTTCATGCTGAGCCTGTTGGGCGAGTTGGAGCGCTTGGGCGGGGTGCTGGCTTTGAACACGGAGATCACTCGAATTGAGCCGCACGGCGACCGGCTGCGGGTCGCCGCTGAAGGCTACGAGCTGGATGCCGGCTGGGTGGTCAACAGCGCCGGCCTAGAGGCGCCGAACGTTGCCCGGATGCTGACGCCGGATGCGCCTGCGGCATACTACGCCCGAGGCCGTTACTACGCCTACAGCGGCGCCTCGCCGTTTCGCCGCCTCGTGTATCCGGTGGCGGAACCGGGCGGATTGGGCGTCCACGTCACGCTCGACCTAGGTGGCCAAGCCCGCTTCGGCCCCGACGTCTGCTGGATTGATCGCATCGACTACGGATTTGACGACAGCCAGCGGGAGGCCTTCGTCGAAGCCATTCGCCGCTACTATCCGGCCTTGGACGAGTCGAGGCTGCATCCGGGCTATACCGGCATTCGCCCGAAGATCAACGCACCCGGCGCTCCGGCGGCGGACTTTCAAATTGATGGCCCGGCGCAGCACCGCGTGCCGGGGCTGGTCAACCTGCTCGGCATCGAGTCGCCCGGGCTGACGGCGAGCCTAGCCATTGCCAAAGCCGTTGCCGCCATCGTTGAAGGATAGTTTTGGCTTACTGCCGGTAGTGGTCCAGAAAGTGCGCCAAGCGCCCGATGGCCTCGCGCAGTTCGTCCATGTGGGGCAGGAACACGATGCGGAAGTGATCGGGCCTGGGCCAGTTGAAGCCGGTGCCCTGGATGACCAAGAGCTTTTCCTGCTGCAGAAGATCGAACGCAAAGCGCTCATCGTCGGTGATGTTGAATCGCTCCGGGGCCAGCCGGGGGAAGAAGTAGAGCGCCCCTTGGGGCTTGACGCAGGACAGCCCTTCGATTTCGTTCAAGAGACGCCAGCCGAGTTCCCGTTGTTCGAACAGCCGCCCGCCGGGCCGCACCAGTTCGGTGATGGACTGGTAGCCGCCGAGAGCCGTCTGCACCGCATGTTGGGTGGGCACGTTGGCGCATAGGCGCATCGTCGCCAGAATGTTCAAGCCTTCGAGGTAGTCGCCGGCACGATGCTTGGCGCCACTGACCACCAGCCAGCCGGTGCGGAAACCCGCTGCCCGGTAGGACTTTGACAGCCCGCTGAAGGTCAGCACCAGCAGATCGTCGGCGAGGGTGGAGACCGGCACGTACTCGGCGTCGCCGTAGATGACTTTGTCGTAGATTTCGTCGGCCATCAGCACGAGATCGTGGCGGCGGGCGATGGCCACCAAGCCTTCGAGCGTTGCACGGCTGTAAACGGCGCCGGTGGGGTTGTTGGGATTTATGATGACCAGAACCTTGGCGCGGGGGGTGATCTTGGCTTCGAGGTCGGCCAAGTCCGGTGCCCAGCCATCGTCCTCGTTGCACAGATAGTGGACTGACTTGGCGTCACAGAGGTTCACAGCCGCGGTCCAGAGCGGGTAATCCGGCGCCGGGATGAGCACTTCATCGCCGATTTCGAGCAGCCCCTGCAAGGCCAGCATCAGCAGCTCCGAGACGCCGTTGCCGATGAAGACGTCATCCACCTCGACCCCAGGAACGCCCAACTGTTGGGTGTATTGCATGACGGCCTTGCGCGCCGAGTAAAGGCCCTTGGAGTCGCAGTAGCCTTGGGAGTGGGGCAGGTTGTGGATTACGTCGCGCAGGATCTCCTCGGGCGCCTCAAGGCCGAACGCGGCCGGGTCGCCGACGTTGAGCTTGGTGACCCGGTGACCCTCCTCCTCCAAGCGATGGGCCTCCGCGACCACCGGACCGCGGATGTCGTAGCAAACATCGTCCAGTTTGCTGGACTTGCGAATGGGCCGCTGGCCGTGAGGCAGCAGGCCGGTCACCTTATCCGCGCCGATGGCGCCTTGTGCTATTGTCATGCTCGCTCCATGATGGCTGGGCGGATAGCGGCCATCCACCGGGCTCAAGATGAAAATCCCAAACGATCAACTAACGAGGCGATGCCTCAGAGCGATGAGAAGGTGGTCGCCGGGCGCAACAGGCCGCAAGGCCGTGATTTACTTGATAACCTTTTCCCGCGATCAAGAAAACCAGTTAAGCGCACTTAGCAGGAAGAAGCAAATGGCCAAAGTCACCAAGAGCGAGGCGCAGTGGCGTGCGCAGCTCACCCCGCAGGAGTTCCACATCACGCGCGAGGCGGGCACTGAGCCCGCCTTCAGCGGCATCTACTGCGACACCAAGACGCCGGGCGTGTACAACTGCAAGTGTTGCGATGCGCCGCTGTTCACGTCCGCCACCAAGTACGACTCCCGCTCCGGCTGGCCGAGCTTTTACGAACCCATTGCCGCCGATGCCGTGGCCACCCGGGAGGACAACAGCCTGATGATGCGCCGCATCGAGGTCCTTTGCGCCGCCTGCGATGCCCATCTCGGCCACGTCTTTCCAGATGGTCCGGCGCCCACAGGCCTGCGCTTTTGCATGAATTCGGCTTCGTTGTCCCTAGCGCCGACGGAGACGGGGACGGAGCAAGGCTAGGAACTCCCCTTGAGCCAAACGCTTGAATCCAACTTGGCGAAGGTTGGGGCCTGCCTCGCCCGGTTTCGAGGGGCGGCGCTAGGCCACTTCATCAATGGCGAGGCGGTGGTTGGCCAGCCAGGGGAGATCTTCGAGAACCGGGCGCCGGCGGATGGCTCCCTGATCAACGAGGTGGCCGCCGGTTCACCGCAGGACATCGACCGGGCCGCCCATGCCGCGGCGGATGCTTTTGCCGAATGGCGGGTTTGGCCCGGCGGCCGGCGGCGGCGCTTGCTGCACCGCATTGCCGACGCCATCGAAGCCCGGGCGGAGGAGATTGCCCTAGTCGAGTCTTGGGATACCGGGCAGCCAATGCGCTTCATGAGCAAGGCGGCGGTGCGCGGCGCCGAGAACTTCCGCTTCTTCGCCGACCGGGCGCCGGAAGCGGGCAATGGCCTCTCCCTACCCGCCGAGCATCATCTGAACTACACCTTGCGCCAGCCTATTGGCCCGGTGGGGGTCATCACGCCTTGGAATACGCCGTTCATGCTGTCGACTTGGAAGATTGCGCCGGCCTTGGCGGCGGGCTGCACGGTGGTCCACAAACCAGCGGAATGGAGCCCGTTGAGCGCCCAACTGCTAGTCGAGATCTGCCACGAGGCCGGGCTGCCGCCAGGTGTTCTGAACACGGTGCAGGGTGTTGGCGAAGTGGCTGGCCGGGCGTTGACCGAGCAGCCGTCCGTCAAGGCGGTGGCTTTCGTCGGCGAGTCCGCCACCGGCAGCCGCATCATGGTCCAAGGGGCCGCAACCCTGAAGCGGGTGCATTTTGAACTCGGCGGCAAGAACCCAGTGATCGTCTTTGCCGACGCCGATCTTGAGCGAGCCGTCGATGCCGTCGCCTTCATGATCTACAGCTTGAACGGCGAGCGCTGCACTTCGTCAAGCCGCCTGCTGGTGGAGCGCAGCATCCATGACGCCTTCGTTGAGCGAGTGGCGGCGCGGGCGCGCCGCATTCGAGTCGGCCATCCCTTGGATCCGGCCACTGAGGTGGGTCCGCTGATTCATCCCGTCCATCTGCGCAAGGTGGAGAGCTACTTTGAGGTGGCGCGCAGCGAAGGGGCGACGGTGGCTGCGGGCGGTGGCCGTCCGGCCGGATTCGAGAACGGCAACTTCGTTGAGCCGACGCTCTTCACGGGCGCCACCGCGGACATGCGCATCGCCCAGGAGGAAATCTTCGGTCCGGTGCTTACCGCCATCCCCTTTGATGACGAAGCGGAGGCCTTAAGCATCGCAAACGGCGTGGACTACGGGCTGGCGGCCTATGCTTGGACACGGGACTTGGGCCGTGCCCAACGCCTCGGCCGCGATCTGGAAGCGGGCATGGTCTGGATTAACTCCGAGAACAACCGCCACTTGCCCACCCCCTTCGGCGGCATGAAGGCCAGCGGCATCGGACGGGACGGCGGCGACTACAGCTTCGACTTCTACATGGAGACCAAGAACGTCTGCATGGCCTACGACACCCATTCGGTGCCGGGGCTGGGCCGATGAGCCTCTACGCCGTGCAGAAGCTGCTCTACAACCTCAACCGGGATGCGCGGGTTCGGCAGCGCCATGACGACGACTTCGAGGGCCTGCTGGCGGACTACAACCTCACTGATGAGGAACGCGAGGCCTTGGTTGAAGGCAACATCGGGCTGCTCTACGTGATGGGCGTGAACGGTCAGCTCCTCATGCACTACGCCGCCCTGCGGCAATACGCTTGGGACGATTACATCGCCGCCATGCGCGCTGGCTTGTCCCGCTACGGCCCGGTTCGTCATGGCCTTTACACCACCACTGACGGGCAGGGAGCGGTGTAGTGGCCTTGGTTTACGCAGGCGTGTGCAGCCACGCGCCGGGCATCACGGGGCGGGCGGAGCGCGCCGATCCGGAGTTGCGCGAACCCTTCTACGCCGCCATGCACCGCATGGGTGCCGAGATCCGCGCCGCGCGGCCTGATGCGCTGGTGGTGGTGGCGGCCGAGCACTTCGCCAACTTCTTCATGGACAACATGCCCGCCTACTGCATGGGCATGGCCGACCACTACGACGGTCCCATTGAGGATCCGGACTGGCTGGGCATCGCACCGCGGCGCTTCGCCGGTGCCCCGGCGCTGTCGCGCCGCCTGATTGAGGCCATGATGGCCGACGTGGACTTGGCCTATGCCGAGGAATGGCAGTTCGACCACGGCATCATGGTGCCGCTCCACTTCCTGCTGCCCGAGGGGGATGTGCCGATCATTCCGGTCAACATCAACAGTCAAGGCCCGCCCTTGACGCCCCCGGCCCGCGCCTACGTCTTTGGGCGGGCGCTGCGCAAGGCCTGCGACGCCACCCCGGAGCGCATCGCCCTGATTGGCACCGGCGGCATCTCCCATTGGCCGGCCACCCCCGATTCCGGCAAGATCAACGAGGCTTGGGACCGGGAGTTTCTGGACCGCTGGCTGGCCAACGACCGCGCCGCGCTGACCGGCTACACCGACGAGGAGACCTGGCGGGAGGCAGGGCAGGGCGGGTTCGAGATCCGCACTTTCATCGCCGTCGCAGGCGCGGCGGAAGGCTGCGCCGGTGAGCTTTACTGCTATGTGCCCATACCCATTTTCGCGGTGGGCTGCACAGTGGCGCGGATGAGCTTGGTTTCCTAAATCGGATGGATTTGATGCAAGGTGGCCTCGTGGTGAAGAGTGGTTTCGATGTGAAAAACGCAAGCAAACTTGGCCCATTAGCCCGCGCGGCATGGGCTGCGTTGGTTACGGCGGCGCTGTTCGCCTGTGCGCCGGTTGAGCAGGGCGAAGCCCCTTCATCGCTGGCTGAACCCCCTTTCGCCGTGGGCAACACCACCTTGTTCATCCATGATCCCAGCCGTGGGTTTGACGAGGCGGCTGGCGTCGCCACGGGTTTGCGCATCCTCATCACCGAAATCTGGTATCCCGTGCGCCACGGCGCCATGGGCACCTCGCTGCGCCGCGCCGTCCACGGCGACTACGTGTTCGGGGACCGCACCGTGCATGAGTTGATGATGACTCAGACCACGTTCTTTCACTTGACTCCGGACACGGTGGTTGAAGGGGTTTCTCGGTCCGGCATCAACGCCGCCATTGAAGAGCTCTTCAGCCGCCCGCGCAACAGCTACACCGACGCGCCCATCGCCGCGGAGGCGGGGCCCTTCCCCGTTGTCGTCATGAGCCACGGCGACGCCGGCAGCCGCTACAACATGGAGACCGTCTGCGAGCATCTCGCAGCCAACGGCTATGTCGTCATCGCCCCGGAGCACACGGGCAACTCACCGTTTTCGATGACCGGGCGCGCCCCGGCGTTGGAGGCGGGTGGCAGCAGTGGCCTGGATCCCCTGCGCTTGGCCGAAGTGGTCGGTCTGCTGGATGACCGCGGTGTCTATGGCTCCCCGGACAACTACGGGCAGAGCTACACGCCCCTAGGCGCTGATCGTTCGAGCCCGGCGTTCCTTCAGGGACTCGATGCGGCCCTCCTGCAAAGGGTGGGGGATTTGCGCGCAACCCTGGATGAGCTACAGCGCCTGAACCAGGCGGGCTTTTTCGAGAACGCTCTCGATCTTGAACGCATCGGCCTGATGGGCCGCTCCTTCGGCGGCGCCACGACCCTGGCGGCACTGGCCCTTGAGCCCCGCTTCACCGCCGGCATGGCGGTGGCCGCGCCCTCCAGCCCGGACTTGCGCGCCTTGGTGCCCGTGGAGGCGTTGGCGCCCCAGGATGTGGAATCGGTCGTTCTGAGCAGAGACGGCCCCTACGGGTTGGGTGAAATCCGCAAGCCGACGCTGTTGCTCAGCGGCGCCGAGGACACCCTCATCATCGGCTTGGCAGCACGCATGGCCGAGGCCGCCGGCAGCCCGGCGCCGACTCCGGCCAACCCCTTTCCGGTGCTGCGGCAAGCCTTTGAGAAAGCAGACGCCGCCGCCATCTGGGCCCTGCTCGACAACGCCAACCACGCCACCTTCGGTGTCTCCGGCGCCTATTGGTGGCCTCACTTGAAGCCCAATCGCTTTCCCCGCCATTTCGATCCCGACACTGAATACGAGTTGGTCGATGCCGGTCTCGCCCATCGAATCCAGCAGGACAAGGCGCTGGCCTTCTTTGACCTGTGGATTCGCCAGGAAGCGACCGCCCGGGATCGGCTGATTGACGACCGCTACCAAGCGGATGGCCTGCGGCTGGAGTGGCGCAACTTGTGAGGCGGCAAGTCATGCGCGACCCCATCCAAGTTGCCCAATTTCACCTTGCTTGGATTCGGTCCCCAATCGGCGCGGAGCGGGCGTCAGCCGCCAGTTGATCGACGTTGCTGCCGGTGAGGCTGCGTAGAAAGGCGATCAAGTCCTCCTTCTGAGATTCCGTGAGCCCCAACGGCTGAACGCGTTCATCGGCGTCGGGGTGGTCGCCGCCGCGGTCGAAAAAATCCACCACGGCGCGCAAGGTCGGCAGGGAGCCGTCGTGCATGTAGGGTGCGGTGAGGGCAACGTTGCGCAGGGTGGGGGTGCGGAACTTCCAGCGGTCCTCGATTTGGCCGGTGGCGTCGAAGCGGCCAAGGTCGATCAGCTTTGCCGGAGTCATGCTGGCGTGCACCTCGCTGTCCACGTCGATGAGGCGGCCTGGCGCTACTTGCAACCGAGCGATGGGCTGAATGCCGCCACGGGCCACGCCCACATCGTGAAACTGGTCATCGGTGAAGTGAGCCTGGTCCTTGGCAATGCGGTGGCAGGCGGCGCAGCCGCTGTCTTTGAACAGGGTGAAGCCACGCTTGACGGATGCGGTCACGGCATCCGCATCGCCGCCGAAGTGCCAGCGGTCAAAGGACGAGTCGGCGGAAATCAGGGTCCGCTGATAGTCCGCCAGCGCCCAGCTCAGCGTGTTGATGTTGATGCCTTGGCCGTAGGCCGATTGGAATGCGGCCACGTAGCCGGGGATGCGGCGCAGCCGCTGTAGCACGGAGCCGATGGAGGGGTTGCCGAGTTCGTTGGCCGCCAGCAGCGGCGCAAAGATCTGCTGCTCCAGGGATTCCTCCCGCCCGTCGTGAAACAGGGCAGGCCGATGGGCCACGTTGTACAGGGCGGGCGCGTTTCGCCGGATGGAGCGGCCCTCCATGCCCACTGGGGTGGCGAGCTCCTGTTGAGCAAAGCCCTGCTCCGGGATGTGGCACATGCCGCAGGACAGGGTTTGGTTGAAGGACAGCCGCCTGTCGAAGAACAGGCGGCGTCCTAGGTCGATGCTGGCTTGGGCCAGAGGACGCGGCGGCTTCGCTGGCGGCAGCCCCAACGGCGGGATTTCCAGCAGTTGCGCCGAGCCGGAGTGCATCGACGCCGAAGTGGTGCCTTTCTCGGGTTGCGATGCGCCCAATTCGGCCAATGGTTCACCGAGGGAAGCGGCGGCGAGCAGCCATAGGGCGACCACACCGCTACCGCGTCCTATCCCAACCTGCTTTGGCCAAGCAGCCAACTTAATACAATCTTGACCTGAAAATGCCATTGTTTTCGTATATTGAGGTCAAGATTGTATTAAATTGAGCAGCATAACTTAGTCTTGGACTTGCGGAGGTTGCGATGCGTGTGAATTGGCTTGGTTTGCTGGCTGGCTCTGTTTTGCTTGGCGGAACGGCATCGGCCGACGAGACCTGCATGTCGCCGTACATGGCCAAGATCGTCGGTCAGGAGGATTTCGTTTACGTCTGGACCCTAGGCATGCCGGGCGTTGGCGATGAGCAGGACAAGCTGGTGACCGTGGACGTCAATCCCCGTTCCGGCACCTACGGCCAGGTCGTGGACGCGCATTCCGTGGGCGGGCGCAACGAGGCCCACCACTCCGGTTTCACCGACGACCGCCGCTATCTTTGGGCGAGTGGCTTGGACACCAGCCGGATCTTCATCTTCGATGTCCACAGCAACCCCGCCAAGCCGCGCCTGCACAAGACCATCAATGATTTCGTCAGCCAATCCGGCGGGGTGGTCGGTCCGCACACCAGCTATGCGCTGCCGGGGCGCATGCTGATCACCGGGCTGTCCAACAACCGCGACCACGGCGGCCGCACTGGCATGGTGGAGTACACCAATGGCGGCGACTACATCACGACCCATTGGATGCCCATCGACGGTGAGCTGCGGGGGGCTGCGAAGGGCGGCAGCTACGCGGATGGCTACGGCTACGACGTTCGGGTGCTGCCCCGGCGCAACCTCATGGTCACTTCCTCGTTCACCGGCTGGAACAACTACATGATGGACCTCGGCCAGATGATGGCCGACGCGGAGGCCATGAAGCGCTTCGGCAACACGGTGATCGTCTGGGACCTGCACGCCCGCCAGCCGAAGAAGGTGCTCGACGTGCCGGGCGCGCCCTTGGAGATTCGCTGCGCCTGGGGCGCCAACCACGACTACTGCTTCACTTCCACGGCGCTGACCTCGGAAATCTGGCTCATCTACGAGGACGACGAGGGCGAATGGCAGGCCAAGGCGGTGGCCGACATCGGCGACGCCAGCAAGATTCCACTGCCGGTGGACATTTCGATCGGCGCCGACGACAAGGTGCTTTGGGTCAACACTTGGAACGACGGCAAGACCCGCCTGTACGACATCTCCGACCCCCACGCGCCGACGCAGTTGCTTGAGCGGCAGATTGGCGAGCAGGTCAACATGGTCTCGCAAAGCTGGGATGGCAAGCGGTTGTACTTCACCTCGTCGTTGCTGTCGAACTGGGACAAGAAGACGGGCGATGCGGACCTGCAGTACTTCAAGCTCTTCACTTGGGACGGGGAGGCGCTCCAACACCGCTTCACGTTGGATTTCATCGCCGAGGGCCT
>JAPPIX010000315.1:0-1820 GCA_028820495.1 Gammaproteobacteria bacterium | reverse complement strand
GAAGTGCTTGCTCCCGGCTATGGCCCACTGGAATTTGAACCGCCCCTGCCGGGCAGCTATGCGCTGCCACCCCTTGGCGTGGCGGCCGATGGTGACGTGTTGGATAGCCGAGGCCGGGCAACCAAGCTGCACAAGGTGCTCGATGACCGAATTGCGGTGTTGAGCTTCATCTACACCACCTGCAGCGACATCAATGGCTGCCCCTTGGCAACCCATGTGCTGCGCGGTGTTCAGGACCGCCTGCTTGAGGCGCCCAGGCTCCATGGCCAAGTGCGCCTGATCAGTCTCAGTTTCGATCCCGAGCGCGACACGCCGCCGGTGTTGGCCCGCTACGGCGGCTACTTCAAGGCGCCGGGCTTCGACTGGCGCTTTCTCACCACCCGCTCCCAAGCCGAATTGGCGCCGGTGCTCGACGCCTATGGCCAATGGGTGATCCGCGACCCGGAACAGGGTGCGCTATCGCACCTGCTGCGGGTTTACTTGATTGACCGCGAAAGACGCATCCGCAACATCTACAGCGTCTCGTTCCTGCATGCGGACACCCTGCTCAATGACATCCGCACCCTACTCATGGAGTAGTCCTGCTCATGGAGTAGGCTTGCTGATGGAGCTTTAGGAGCCTCAGCCTTCGTTGTACTGGCTCCAAATGGGGCGCCGAGTGCGGAACCAGTACTCCAAGGTGGTTCCCTTCCAGTTGTTCACCACCTTGCCGGCGGCGTTCTTGTACCAGCTCGCGCAGCCGGTGGCCCAGATGGACTTGTCACCCAAGGACTTCTGCAGGTCGGCATTGAAGTCGGACTGAACTTCGGGCCGCACGTTGAGGGTCCTAAGCCCGCGCCGGTTGAGTGCCTCGATGCACTGCAGGATGTAGCGCACTTGGGCCTCGATCATGAAGATGATGGAGTTGTGCCCAAGATTGGTGTTCGGCCCGTAGGTCATGAAGAAGTTGGGAAAACCGGACACGGTCATGCCCATGAAGGCCTCCGCGCCGTTGTGCCAAGCGTCGTTGAGCCGCCTGCCCTCAAGCCCGGTGATCTCCATTGGCGTCAGGAACTCGTTGGTGCGAAAGCCCGTGCCGTAGATGATGGCGTCGAAAGGGCGTTCGGCGCCGTCCGCAAGAGCAAGCCCGGTTTCGGTGACTCGGGTGATGGGCGTGGTCACCAGCGAGACATTGTCCCTCGCCAAGGCCGGATAGTAGGTGTCGTCGATGATGACCCGCTTGCAGCCGATTTCGTAGTCCGGCGTCAGTGCCTCGATCATTTGCGGATCATCAATCACCGCTTTCATGTGCTCCAGGGCAGCCTGCTCCAGCTTGGCGCGCCGCTTGGACGTGCGCCGCATGATGGGGAACAGGGTGAGCTCGTAGCGCAGCCAGATGAAGTAGCGGTACAGCTTGACCAGCAGCGGAAAGCGCTGGAACGCCTTGAGGGTGGCGGGCGAGAAGGCATGGTCATTGCGCGGGATGACCCAGTGGGCACTGCGCTGAAAGACGCTGACCTCGGCCGCTGTCTGCGCCACTTCCGGCACGAATTGCGCGGCGCTGCAGCCGTTGCCAATGACCGCCACCCGCTTGCCCGCGAGGTCCTTGCTGTGATCCCATAGGGCGGAATGGAAGTTGATGCCCTTGAAGCGATCCATGCCATCGAGGTCAGGCCAAGCCGGTTGATTGAGTTGGCCGACCGAGGAGACCAGCACGGTGGTTTGCAACACCTCTCCGTCGGCCAGTTCGAGCCGCCAGCGTGCCTCGGATTCCTGGAACTCCGCACGCGCCACTTCGACGTTGCAGCGCAGATGGGGGCTTAGGGCGTACTTCTCAACGC
>JAPPIX010000354.1 GCA_028820495.1 Gammaproteobacteria bacterium | reverse complement strand
GACGGAGGAAGTGATCGAGGCCTACTTGAGGTGAGCCGAAGACAGCAGGCTCGACCCCAGGGCGGTTTACTCAGCCACCACGGAGATGGGCACGGAGACTGACACCTCCGAATGGATGCGCACCGTGACTTCGTAGTCGCCCACGACCCGGAACGCGCCTTCCGACAGCATGATCTCGCGCTTGTGCACCTCAACGCCCTGCTCGGCAAGGGCGTTGGCGATTTCCTGGGCGCCAACCGAGCCGTACAGCTTGCCCTCCTCGCCGGCCTTGACGACGATGGTGACATTGGCGGCAGCCAACTGCTTGCCACGGTCGCCCGCTTCGGCGAGACGGGCTTCGGCGAGCTTCTGCAGCTCGGCTCGCCGCTGCTCGAACACCTCGCGATTCTCGGCGGTGGCCCGCACCGCCTTGCCTTGGGGCAGCAGGTAGTTTCTGGCGAAACCCGGCTTGACCGTCACCTCGTCGCCGAGGTCGCCAAGGCGGTTGATGGGTTCGAGGAGGATGACGTTCAAGACAACACCCTCACTTGTGCTGGTCGGTATAGGGCAGCAAGGCCAAGTAGCGCGCCCGCTTGATTTCGGTGGCGAGCTGGCGCTGGAACTTGGCGCTAGTGCCGGTAATGCGGCTGGGGACGATCTTGCCGGTTTCGCCGAGGAACTGCTTCAGCAAGTCGAGATCCTTGTAGTCCAGTTGGGCGGGGTCCGCCTTGGCAGCAAACTTCTTGTGCCGGAATCGCGGGCTCATTCGGCTTCCTCCTTGGTTTCGACCGCTTCGGCCTCCTGCGGGGGCGCGGTGGTCTCGTCGGCCTCGGCAATGCCTTCCGCCGCACCGTCTTCGGCTTCACCGGCCGGGTTGTCGCCTTGGGCGTCACCATCCGCAGCATGGGGGGCCGGGGCGGCGCGGCGCGCTTCCTGCTCCCGTTCCCGCTCCTGCTCGCGCAACTCCTCCTCATAGATCTTGGAGTTGCCGGTCACTGGCCCCCTGCGCCGGATGATGAGGTTGCGCAGCACCGCATCGTTGAACTTGAAGGCGCTCTCAAGTTCGGCCAACGCTTCCTGGCTGACCTCCATGTTAATCATCACATAGTGGGCCTTGTGAATCTTGGCGATGGGATAGGCGAGCTGCCTGCGCCCCCAGTCCTCCACCCGATGCACTTTGCCGGCCCAGCGCTCGATGAGGCCGAGATAGCGTTCGATCATTCCGGGCACCTGATCGCTCTGATCGGGATGAACCAGGAACACGACTTCGTAATGCCGCACTTGTATGCCTCCTTCCGGTGTCGTTTCGCCTCCGCCGCACCCACCGGGGCGGCGTGAAGCAAGGAGTGCTGAACAGGGAGCGGCATTCTATGTCCTGCCGCGAACATGTCAACCGGCCAAGGTCCGCTGCCGAACTGCCTCGAACAGCATGACGCCGGTGGCGACGGCCACGTTCAGGCTGCCCACGTCGCCGGCCATCGGGATGGCCGCCAACTCATCGCAGGTCTTGCGGGTGAGTTGGCGCAAGCCCCGGCCCTCGCCGCCCACCACGATGGCAACATTGCGGGTGAGATCAGCAGCGGTCCAAGGGTGCGAAGCGGTGCCGTCAGCACCGATCAGCCAGACGCCGAGGCGTTTGAGCCACTCCAAGCGACGGGCGAGATTGGCCACCTCGACCAAGGTGGCTTGCTCGGCACTGCCCGCCGCGGCCTTCAGAGCGGCGGCGCTTAAGGGGGCGCTGCGGCGCCGGGGCCAGAGAATGGCGTGAACGCCGGCCGCCACGGCGGTGCGCACGCAGGCGCCGAGATTGCGCGGGTCGTCGATGCCGTCGAGAACCAGGAAGAGCTTGGGCGACGGCCAGCCATCGAACTGGTCCTTGAACTCGGCTTCCGTGGTGAGCCGCAGTTCGTGGCAGAGCGCGACCGCGCCCTGGTGGGCGGGCCCGCCGAGGCGGTCAAGCCTTTGCCGGGCCGCAAACTCATGGCGCACGTTGTGCTCGGCAGCCAAGTCCAGCAGGGTTTCGATGCGCGCACCGCGGCGATTGCGCTGCAGCAGCAACACCCGCACCCGCTCCGGGGCTTTGCGCAACAGCGCTTCGACGGCGTGAATCCCGCTAACCTCGCTCACCGCCGCCTCCCACGCCTGCCGCCGTGGCGCCGCGGCGCCGCGTGCCCGCGGCGCCGGAAGCCAACTCCCGCCAGTTCAAGGTCGAGACGGCCAAGCTCCGGCTGCGCCCCCGCTAGGCGCACTTCGATGGCGTCGCCGAGCGCGTAGCTTGCGCCCGTGGTTTCGCCCACCAGCCGAAATGGGGGCGCGTGGCGAAAGTAGTCGCCGCCGAGGGCGGAGACGTGCAGCAGGCCTTGGATGAAATAGCCGTCGAGGTCCGCGAACAGGCCAAACTCGGTCACCGCGGCGACGGTGGCGGCAAAGGTCTCGCCGATTCGCGGCGCCAAGAAGCTGCACTTGAGCCAAGCGTCCACCATGCGGGTGGCATCGTCGGCGCGGCGCTCGGCGAGTGACGCCTCGGTGCCCGCCTCGGCAAGCGCCTGGCGCGCATCCCCGCTCTCCGCCTGGCCATGCAGAACTGCCTTGATGGCTCGATGCACGGTCAAGTCCGGGTAGCGGCGGATCGGCGAGGTGAAGTGGGCGTATCGGTCCAAGGCCAGAGCGAAGTGGCCCTTGGCTTCTGGGGTGTAGTGCGCCCGTTGCATCGATTGCAGGGTCAGCAAGGCAAAGAGCCAACCGTCGGCGCGTTGCCCAGTGGCGCTTAGCGCCTCTTGCAACGACTTGGCGCTGATTTGCTGCTGGCTGGGCAAGGGCGCGCCAACGCTGGCGAAGGCTTGGGAGAGCGGCGCCAGCTTGGTCGGATCCGGGGGCTCGTGAACGCGGTGCAGTCCCGCCCGGCCCTGGGCCTCAAGGCATTCGGCGGCGCAGATGTTGGCGGCGATCATCGCTTCCTCGATCAGCCGATGGGATTCCAGCCCGCGTGCCGGCTTGATGGCGGTCACCTCGCCGCCCCGGAGTTCCGGGGTGCCTTCGTGGGCATCGAAGTCCAAGGCCCCGCGCGCCTCGCGGGCTCGGCGCAGCGCCCCATAGGCATCGAACAAGGCGCCCAATGACTTAGCCACCCCCCGCGGCTGTCCATTGCCGCTGCAACGAAAGGCCTCGACCTCCCCGTAGGTGAGCCGTGCCTGGGAGTGGATGACCGCCTCCTGGAATTCGTAGCGGGCTATGCGGCCTTTGCGGCTCACCTGCATGTCGCAGACCAGGGCCAGCCGGTCCTCATCCGGGCGCAGCGAGCAGATGCCGTTGGACAGCGTCTCGGGCAGCATGGGAATGACCCGTTCCGGGAAGTAAACCGACGTGCCGCGCTCCCGGGCGGCGGCATCAAGGGCGCTGCCGGGGGCGACGTAGTGGGCCACATCGGCGATGGCGACGACCAGCCGCCAACCACCGCCCCCGGCTTCGGCATAGACCGCGTCATCAAAGTCGCGGGCCGAGGGACCGTCGATGGTGACTAGCGGCAAGTGCCGCATATCAATGCGCCCCGCATGGTCCGCGGTCACGACTTGGCGCGGTGCCGCGTTGGCAGCGCTGTCCACGCTTGGCGGCCAGCGCGCTGGAATGGCGTAGGCCACCAGGGCGGCTTCGGTGGCCGTCTCGGCGACGCTTTCCCCGCCTATGACCCGCTCGATACGCCCGATGAGGCCGCGGGGACCGGCACCGGTAATGGATGCGCGAACGATGTCACCATCCTTGGCGTAGCTCGATGCATCGATTAAGGCCACGCGGCCCCGCACACTGCCGCCCAGCGCTTCGATGTACGCACGCCGCCCCCTCGTTCGGAACACGCCGACGACGGGTTTCTTGGCGTGCTCCAGCACGTGCGGAGCATCGGCAGCCTTGGCTGGTTGCTGGCCTTTCGACAAGGGATGGTCCCAACACAGCGGGCGCTATAGCGTCGCGGATCAGGCGGGCAAACGCAATCACTGACTAAAACGCGATGCGCACGCCTAGCGATGCGGTGCGGTCCTTGTTGGGCCGGGCACCGTAGGGTTGGCGGCCAACGATCTCCTGCTCGCGGGTCAGGTTCTCGACCCGGGCAAAGAGGTCGAGGCTGTCGGTTAGATGGTAGTTGCCCGCGAAGTCGATGGTCAGCGTGCTGCCAGTGCGCTCAAATGCGCCGCAAGCCGCCCTCGTGCAGACCCCTTCGATGTAGTTGGCGGATAGGAACAACGCCCAGCGGGTCTGCTGCAAGCCGAGGGTCAGGTTGAGTTGGTGGTCCGGGATGTAGGGTATGGGGTCGCCCTTGCGAACGTCGCCGAAGAAGTCGGTGTCCGCAATGTCGGTATCGAACTCGCCGTTGATGTGGGTGTAGGCCAACTCCAAGGGGAGGCTCAGGGCTGCGTCCGGCAGCAGTTCGGCGGCGAGGCGCAGCTCTAGGCCAATGACAGTCGCCGCATCGCCATTGAAGGCGTCGCCGATTTCGCAGTCTGCGCCCGAGGAGGCGGTGCATTCGCCGAGCAAGTTGTCGTAGTCGCTGAGGAACCAAGTGGCTTCGGCGCTGAGCCGTTCGCCATTGAAGCGGGTGCCGGCCTCGTAGTTCAAGGCGGTTTCCTCGTCCACGCCGGGCGCGTTGGTGGGTGCCGTGAAGCCCTTGTGGACACCGCCGAAAAGGGTCAGGCGGTCGTTGAGACTGTAGATGGCGCCGGCCCCCGGCAGCCAGACTCGAGTCTGGTTGCGACGGCTGCTGCGCTGGTTGTCGGCGGCCCGGGAGGCCGGGTTGGCGGTGCGTCCGGCGCGGGTCTCCCAGCGGGTGCGGCGCTGGTCGATGTCCTCGTAGCGCAGGCCTGGGGTGAAGGTCCAGCGGCCCCACTGGATTTCATCGACCAGATGCAGCGACCGGGCCTCGGCTTCCTGCAGGCGGTTGCCGGCGTTGCCGAGCAGGCCCTGGTCGTCGAGATGCAGGCGTCCGCCGCTTTGGTGGTAGGTGCTGTTGCGCTGCAGGCGGTCCTCCTCGTCCTCGTGGTAGCGGGCGCCCATGTTGATCCGATGGCTGAGTGCGCCCGTGGCGACGGTCCAAGAGAGGCTGCCCTGCACACCCCGGGAAAAGTAGGTCCGCGCATTGGAGCGGATCTGGATGCTGCCCGGCGCCGTATCGAGCGTGCCGTGCAAAATGGCCTGCAATTGGCCGGGGCCCACGCCCCCGATGGGCTGGCCAAGATTGATGGCCTGCACCACGTTTGACCAACTGGTGCGGGAGAACGATTGGGCGTCGGCGCTGCCGTCGAAGTCGATGCCCTCGGTCTTGAACCAGTTTCGTTCGTGCTCGTTGTTGTAGTAAGTCACGGACGCCGCGACTGAGTCGCTGGGCGTCCACTGGTAGCGGACGATCAGTTGCTCATGCTCCGTGGCGATGTTGTCGAAGCTTGACAACCCATAGCGACGGAAGGGGTCGCGGGCGAAGTCGGCGTCCGTAAGCCCGAGGTAGCTCTGCTCCGAATCCTGTTCGGCAATCTGCACCTTCAGCGCCAAGGCGTGGTCCGAGCCCTCCGGCGCGTAGCTCAGCTTGACGGTGTAGTCCTCAAGGTCGAGGCCAGAGTCGCCGCCCCGGTCCACGTCCTGGAAGCCATCCGAACGCCATTGGTGGGTTTCCACCAGAAAACCGAAACCGGCCGCATTGCGGGCGCCGTAGTGGCCGTGCAGCCGCCAAGTGGCATCTTCGGCGCCCTCGAGCATGGCGTATCCGGCCGCCTCGTCCGGGATGGGGGTTGAGAGCATGTTCAGCGCGCCGCCGATGGTGTAGGGGCCCTGGCTGATGGCGGCCGGCCCGGTGAGCACTTCGATGGCTGCCATGCGGCCCAAGGTGGGGAAATAGTATGCGCTCGGCGCGGAATAGGGCGCCGGCGCGATCAGCACGTTGTCCTCCAAGAGGGTGATGCGCCCGCTGCGCTCGGTGGCCACCCCGCGGATGCTGATGTTGGGCCGCAGCCCGTAGCCGTCCTCCACCTGCACGGATACGCCCGGCACCTGGCGGATGACGCGCTGAATGTCCGCATGTCCGAGGCGCCGAAGCTCCTCGATGCCAATGTGATGGGCGCTGCCGGCGATGCGGTTGGCCTGCGCCCGCTCGCCAACGATCAACACCTCCTCGATGAAGGCTTGGTCATCCGCCTGGGTCGGCAGTGCCGCGCCAGCAAAAGGAAGCATGCCGGCCAACGCCATGAAACAAGCCTTGCGAACCATCGGGAAGTCCCTTCCAAACTCGATGGCCCGGCACCGTAAACTAAATGATAACAATTATCAAATATATTTTATTTGGCTTGGAAAGGCGGACGGACCGAGCGGGCGGGCATCAGGGGAATGGTGCCGAGGAGAGGACTTGAACCTCCACGGGGTTACCCCCACTAGCACCTGAAGCTAGCGTGTCTACCAATTTCACCACCTCGGCGGGAAGCGGGCGCTTTGGAGAGCGGGCGCGCAATGTACTGGCACGGGAAGGGCCTTGTCAACGCGCCGCCTTCGGCGGCGTGATCGAGTTTCGCGTGCGCGAAACTCGGATGGTCGCAGGCAGTTGCCAATTGATCTATGGTAACCCCATGCGTTTGTGGGCGATTTCCGACCTCCACCTTTCCCATCCGAGGAACCGGGAAGCCTTGGACGACCTCCCCGCCCACCCCAACGATTGGCTGATCCTGGCCGGCGACATCAGCGACGGCCCCAAGCGGCTCGAAGGCTGCTTCCGCCGCCTAGCCGGCAAATTCCGGCAGATCGTCTGGATACCGGGCAACCACGAGCTCTGGTCGCTGCCCCGAGACCCCGACGGGCTGCGCGGCGTCGCCCTCTACCAACGCCTCGTCGAAGTGGCCCGCGGGCACGGCGTGCTGACGCCGGAAGACCCTTATCCAATCGTGGAGCACCAAGCCGGTCGAGTACTGATCGCACCCCTGTTCCTGCTTTACGACTACAGCTTCCGACCCGACCAGGTGCCACTCGATCAAGTCGTGCAATGGGCCACGGAGGCCAATTCAGCCTCCGCCGATGAGTCGCTGCTGCACCCAGACCCATTTGCCGACCGCCCGGCCTGGTGCGCCGCGCGCTGCCAAGAGACGGCGGCACGGCTCGCCGCTTATCCCGAGGATCTGCCCAAGGTGCTCATCAATCACTACCCGCTCGAGGAGCGGCTGGCGGTGCTGCCCCGAGTGCCGCGCTTCACGCCTTGGTGCGGCACCCGGCTGACGCACGGCTGGCACCGGCGCTTCAACGCCTGTGCCGTGGTTTACGGGCATCTGCACATCCGCGGCACCCGCTGGCTCGACGGCGTGCCCTTCCAGGAAGTGTCGCTCGGCTACCCTGACCAATGGAACCAAGACCTCGGCATCGGCGCCTACCTGCGCGAAGTGACCGTCGCCGCGTCGCGATCCGCCCCTGTAATCTGAAAATCATTCGGCTAGGATAGCTGTTTAGTTTTCTTGATCGCGGGGCAAGGTTGTCACACGAATCAACTGCTGCGCCCGGCGACCACCCACTCGTCAGCTTGAGGCGTCGCCTCGTTGGCATTCTGACCAAAGGAGCATGGCATGGCTGAAACCATGATGGCGTATCCGGAACTGCGTCACCCGTACGAAGAGACGCCGATACATCCTCCGGGCAGCACCACGGTGCTGCACCAAGGACGGGCCGTCACCCTGGCTGAAACCGGCGATGGCGATGGCCTGCTCATCAGGCCGGACGACCTGCCCCGGGTGAACGGTTTCGAGTTGAAGCCGGAAGGCGCCTGCCGTGCAGGCCTGTGCATACCGATGAACGATGACTTGCTGATCAGCGGGGACGACGGGGGGTGGTTTGACCTAGCCGCCTTCGCCGATCTGACCGGGCAGCCCTACGTGGCCGACCGGTTCGCTGGGGTCTGGAGCTTTGGCGAAGTCCCGGCGACGCGCGAGCACATGATGGCCGATGCCATGGCGCCCGACTTTGCAGTGACCGATCGGCAGGGCAACCGTGTCGCAACGGCCGATCTCAAGGGAAAAAAGGCGCTGATCGTGACTTGGTCATCCTGGTGAGGCTGCCAGCTTGACGTGCCCGTGTGGCAGCGTGTTTACGAAGAAATCAACGATCCGAACTTCGTCCTCATTTGCGCCGCGCAAGACACCGGCGGCGAAGCGGTGGCCGGGCCGATTTTCGACGCGGCGAGCCCTACCTATGTCCAGGTCGTGGACGAAGATCACGTCATTAGCAGCGCGTTCAATTTCGTGAACGTGCCTTCAGCAGCCTGGATCGATGAGACCGGCAGGATCGTGCGCATCGATGAAGGCACCTACGCGGCAATTCACGAGATCGGCGCCGGCGATCAGAAGATCGTGTTCGGCAACGATGTGTACGCGCAGGCGCTGAAGGACTGGGTGGCGAAAGGGGCACGGAGCAGATTCGCCCAATCCACCGCCACGGTCTCTGGAAACATCCGCAAGCACAGCTTCGATCAGCGCAAGGCCGATGCGGCGTTTCGGCTCGCCAACCTGTTCCGGGCGCACGGCTGGCAAGGCAAGGCGGAGCAATACTGGGAGATGGCCCGATCGCTGAATCCCGACAGCATCAACTTCATTCGGCAGAATCTCACGCTGACGGAGGAGGGTTCGGCCGGCGAGACCTTCCGCAAGGTAGTGATGGACTACGCCAATCAGGGCAAGGACTACTATCGGCCTCTGGACTTGGAAGAGGCATAAGGGCGATGGGCGGGAACGGCGCTTCGCGCCGTCCCGCCCTCGATTGGGCCCCTAGTCCGTGACGGCAAACCAGGATCGATGGTGGCGCTTGTGGCAGGAAACCGACGGCGTGACCATCCTGCACGTGGACCTGGCGCCACACGCCGACCGCGAGGCGCGCGCCTTAGCCCTGCTCGATGCCCAGGAGACCCGGCGGGCGCAGCGATTCGTGGTCGAGCCGCCCCGGCGCCGCTTCGTCCTATGCCGGGCAGCACTGCGGGCCAACCTCTGCCAACGGCTCGACTGCCGCAACGAACGGCTTTCATTCAGCGCTCTCGAACACGGCAAGCCGGTCGCCGAAGTGAATGGCGAGCGCGTCTCCCTAGGCTTCAACCTCAGCCATAGCGGCGGGCACGGGCTAATCGCCATTGCGGCCCATGAGCAGCTCGGCATTGATGTCGAGGAACGCAAGCCCGGCCGCAACTTCGAAGGCATTGGCAGACGCGTCTATGGCCCCGCCGAGCGCCGCTTGCTGGCGCAGGCCGACGGGCCGCGCAAGGCGGCGTTCTTCTATCGGTTGTGGACTTTGAAGGAAGCGCTGATCAAGGGATTGGGCACCGGCTTCACGCTCAACCCAGCCACCTTCGAGGTGCCCGAGCCGATGCTGCGCGGCGAACGCTCAGGCCGGTTTCAATTCCCGCACCAGCCCGAGGACAACTGGCAACTGCTGGACCTAGGCGAACCCCGCTTCGCCGCCGCGCTCGCCTACCGGCTTGAGGAACAAACTGAACTGCCCGACACCCGCTGGGCAGTGCAACCACGGTCAGGGTGAGGCACTGACGCCGAGTTGCGAAACAACGAATTTGCAACACTTTCCGGTTGCGTTCCGGTCACACGGCTCCTTGAGCGCCTCCGCTTTCCAGGGGCGTCACTGGCTGCCTGGGGAAGACCCGGGCATGGGCGACTCGACGCGAACCATGACGACGTCCGTGTCATAGTACTGCTGATGGCGAACCGAGGATGCGAGATGCCGCAGCAACCGCAGGGACACCTCCCGTTCCAACGCATCGTCCGTGCCCGCTTCGCCGAGCACCGCAATCCGGTCTTGCAGGTTTCCATCGGCCGGCGCGGCAACGAACTCCAGCGTCGCGCCGCCGTCCTCCCGCCGTGCGGCGACGAGCAGCCGGCGCGGCCCCGCGTCGGGATCGGTCCCGACGGCGGCCAGGAGCGTCAGCAGGGTCTCCTCGCTGACCGCGTCGAGGCGTGCGGCCATTGCCCCATCCCAGCCGCACCGCTTCGCGAAGCCGGTCACGAAATCGCGGAGCTCCCCCAAGGCAAAGCGGTCGAACGCGACTTCCAGCCGGCTTCGGCGCGCCCGCGTCAGTTCCGCGAGCAGCGTCGCGACGATCGCAACCACACCGCCGGCGATCATGCCGTTCGGCGGCAGCCCGCCGGTCAGTCCGGCAATGAATTCCGGGAAGACAACGCCGTTCTCGAAGCCGACCCCAGTCCAGAACGCGATGCCGACGATCATCCCCTTGCGGTAGTCGATGCCGCCCTGCGCAACCACCTTTACGCCGATCATGAACACGGTCGCCATCATGACGGTGATGAACGTCGCAACGACCGGACCCGGAATCGCGAGAACCACGGCCAGCGCCTTCGGCAGGCACGCGAGAACGATGAGCGCCATCCCGAGGGCGATACCAATGCTTCGCGAGGCGACCCCCGTGATCTCCACCATCGAGGCGCCCGCCGGGCGAAAGCCGACGGGCATCGTCCCGGCCACTGCGGACAGCAGGTTGCCCGCCGAGTCGGCGGCGACAGCGCCCTGCACCGCCCGGAAGTCGACCGCCCTAGGCCCGGGCCAGGACACGCGCTGGATCGCCACCGCGCCGCTGACGGTCTGGATCGTGCACACCGCCGCTATGAAAAGGAATGCGGGCAGCAACGCCCAGAAGGCGTCCCCGAACCTGAAATCGACGCCTGGCCACTCCGCATCGGGCAGGCCGACCCAAGGGGCGTCCGCCACACGGTCGATGCCGTAGAGGCCGAACGCGGAAGCCACCAGCGTACCGGCAACGATGCCGACGACGGGCGCCCACAGGCGCAGGGCGCCGCGGGCCTTGAGCGTGATCCCGACGACCGCGGCCAGTGTCGCCAACGCGCTCAAGGGGCCGCCAGCCGCCGACCCGCCTTCAGGCACGCTGCCTAGCTGATCGAAAATCACCGGCATCACGGTGACGGGAACGAGCATGATGACCGAGCCGGTTACGGCGGGCGTGAGGACGCGCCGAAACAGCGCAAGCCGCGCGGAGAAGGCGAACTGGAAGAGCGCCAGCGCGACGACCAGCGCCGCAAGCAGCGACGGTCCGCCAGCCTCGAGCGCGGCGATGGCGACCGCGATCGACGGTCCGGAGGTGCCCGTCGGAATCAGGTAGCCTGCGCCGAAGCGCCCCAGGCGGAGCGACTGCAGCGCCGTGGCCGCCCCGCAGACGACGACCGACGCGAACACAGCCCACAGCAGCACTCCCTCCGACTGGTGCGCGCCACGGTAAACGATCACGGGAATCAGCACGATCCCCGGCAGCACAAGGCCGGCGAGCTGCAGCCCGAGCCCGCCGGCAAGCGGCAGCGGAATCCGAGCGTCGGGGCCCGTGGCGATCACCGCACTCCCGTCACGCCAGCCCCGCGGGTCGGACAAGGTTCACGGCGTTGGCCGCCACGGGCAATCCGCTCGCCTCAGCCAGCTTCCAACGGCGCCACCGGCACCGTTCCCGGCCCCACGATGCCTCCCGGCCGGTCGACCGCGCCCCGCGGGCCGTGCCGGTCGTAGAACCAGTGCGGCAGCGGGCGTCCGTCTAGGCACTTGAGCCAGATCCGGAACAGGTGCCGCTTGCGTTCGGGCGCGTCATGGTCCTCGTAGGCGGATCGCGTGTGGAACGTCACGTGGCTGTTGACGAACTGGATGTCGCCCGGAAGGAATTCCATGGCGAAGCGCCGCGCCTCGCAGATCCGCAGCACCTCCTCGATCGCTTCACGCTGGAGCTTGGTCCTTCGCGGCGCTCCGGGGAAACGTTCGGCGGACCCGATGTAGGTGGGCTCGATGCTTGCAGAGAACCAGCCGTTGTGGACGTTGAACACCGGAATGGCGTACCACCCGTCCATGCCGGGTGGCACCTCCCCGCGGCGGTCGCGGCCTACGGGATGCGTCAATGCCTCCACCAGTTCCGGGCGGCTTTCCAGCATTTCGTTGTGGACGGCGACCGAGGAGATGATCGCGCTCCCTCCGCCCCGCTTCGCCGGGTGGATGCAGCAGAGCCCAGCCAGATCGCAGCAGTCGCAGTGGTAGGGCAGCGCCTCGCGGGAGTATGGCCCGCGCTGCAGCACGTTGCCGCGCGTCTCTCCGATGTCCCGCACATGCCCGAGCACATGGCCCTTGGCATTCTGGGTCAGCGCCCCGTCGCCGAGGTGCATTGCGATCCCCCAGAAGGCGAGCGCCGCCCGGCGCCGATCCGCGGGGTCGATGCCGAGCCCGCGGAAGAGCACGAAGCCACGCCCGTAGAGGAGCTCTCGGCGGATGTCGGCGAGCGTTGCGCCGAATCCGGCAAGGGGGAACGCCTCGCGGTCGATGGCGAGGAAGTGGAGGCCGCGTGAAAGCGCGGCTTCCACCGCCGCATGGACCTCAGCGCGCTCCCGGTCGGTGAGGACGTGCAGCCAGTCTCCGCTCGCCGCCATGTCCTCCGCCGTCCATCCCGCAGGGTCGCGCGACGGTCGCATGAGGGCGTCGGGCCCGCACGCCTTCACGTCCGCCTAATCCGGCCTTCCCGTCATCCAATTCCAAGGGCGAATGTGAAGCTCCCCCCACAGGCCCGCCCGACCGAACGGGCTGTCCGCAACGAAAGCCCGGCCGGCCTCCAGCGATGGCGCCTCGATCACGAGTTGGGTTCCGATCATGGTCTGCCCGTCTTCCGAGAGCGTCGGCCCGCCGTTGTGCACCACCACGTCAGGGTGATCCGGATGGTGTGCCAGATAGTCCGCAAAGCCTTGGAAGTTATCCAGGCGCACGCCGGCCATCCTTGGCTTGTCCGTGCCGAACACGACTATGTACATTCGTCCTTGCCTCCGCATTGGCCTTTGGTCGCAGCACCTTACCACCGAGCCCGCAACGTGTCACTGCAATGGCTTGGCCCGTCGCTACGGCTGGACCGCCGAACGCCAAACGAGTAAGTTTCAAACCGACCATCGGAGAGGCCACTGGTGATCAGGCAGCATCTGGGCGCCCTGCTCGTTCTCGCTGTCGGCGTCGGCGTGGCCGCGTTGATCGTGGCCACCGGCCCAACAACCGTCAAGCAACCCAGCCGGCCAGACATTCCGGTCGTGCAGGCAACGCCAGTACAGCCCCGGTGGGTGCAGATGACGGTTCGCGCGCACGGCGAAGTGATGCCCAAAACCGAAAGCAACTTGGTGGCGGAGGTGGCGGGGCGGGTCGTCAGCGTGGCGCCGGCGATGGTCTCCGGCGGCTTTTTCGCCAAGGACGACGTTTTGGTTGAAATCGAAAGCGTGGACTACCGGGTTGCCCTCGAACAAGCGCGGGCGCGCTTGGCATCGAGGCGCAGCGACCTCGATACCGCCGAAAAGGACTTTGACCGACTTGAGGAATTGGCCGAAACCCAATTCGTCAGCGAGTCGGCGCGCGATGCCGCGTCCAATCAGTTGGCGGTTGCGAGCGCGGCGTTGCGCTCAGCCCAGGCCAGCTTGGAGCGGGCCGAACGCGACCTGGCCCGCACTCAGATCACTGCGCCCTATGACGGCCGGGTGCGCACGGAACGGCTGGACGTGGGCCAGTTCGTGAACCGTGGCGAGACGATCGCCGCTCTTTACTCCATCGACTACGCCAAAGTGCGGCTGCCGATCCGCGATGTCGATCTGGCGTTCCTGCCCCTTTCCCTAGCCAACCGGCCAAGCGATGAGCCGCCGCCCAAGGCAAGACTGCGCGCGGAGTTCGCCGGAGCGGAACACTTCTGGGTGGCCGACGTCGTGCGCACGGAAGGCGAACTGGATCCGCTGACCCGCATGGTCAACGTGGTGGCGCAGGTGCCGAAACCCTACGAACCCGCCGGTGCCTCGCCGCCCTTGACCGTCGGCCTGTTCGTTGAAGCCGAGATCTTTGACAACTGGGTCGAGGATGTCTTCATCGTGCCGCGCACGGCGCTGCAGGAAGGCGGCAAGGTCTATGTCGTGGCGGATGACGGCCGCCTCTCGTTTCGCGACATGGCGGTATTGCGCAGGACCGGCGAGACCCTTTACCTGCAAGGCGAGTTGGAATCCAGCGAAGTGATCTGCCTTTCGCCGCTCGCCAACGCGACCGAGGGGCAGCGCGTTCGCACCATCTTGGCAAATGAGGTCTAACGAGGCGATACCTCAGCCCTACGATTGGGCGGTCGTCGGGCTCAAGCGTTTACTCATGGGACAACCTTGTTCCGCGATCAAGAAAATTAGCCGGATTTCTTGTTGCGCAAAAGTGCGCTAGCATTCCCGCATTGATGCAGCAATGATCGGTTCGGGCGCGTGGGATGGCCCGCGCTTGGACCTTGGACGCGACTGAGGGGGAGCTTGGAAATGACGGAGTCGGGTGTCGACAATCAGGATTCCGGGTAGCAGCAGCGCTGGCGCGGCATTCTCCAACTGGCAATCATCGTTGCGGTGATCCTGGCGGCGACCTTCTTCGCCCGCTCACCTAGCCGTGAATTCCTCGAACTGGATCCCGAACTGGCCGAGGTCCGCGTCACCCCCACCGCCGCGGTAATCGAGCCGACCGCGACCCCCGCGTCCCACAAGGTGGTGTTGACCGGCACGGTGACGACCTTGGGCAACGTGTCAGTCAGGTCCGAGACTTCAGGGCAAGTGGTTTGGGTGTCCGAAAACTTCCGCAGCGGCGCCGAATTCCGGGCTGACCAAACCCTGGCGCGGGTCGATGCGCGGGACATGGAGCTGATGCTCGCAAACGCCAAGCTCGGGTTGGTTGCCGCCCAGGAAAACCTCAGGCAGAGGCGGGACGAGGCAGCGCGAGCGCCGCAATTCCTGCAGCGGTTCCCCGGCGGGCACTTGAACCCGTGGCTCGCCACCGAAGGGACCATCGAAGAAGCCGAGGCACTGGTCGAAATCGCCCGCAACAACGTCAAGCTCGCCGAAATCGAACTGGACGAAACGAGGATCCGGATGCCGTTCGACGGCTATGTGCGAAAGACGGTGCTGTCCCGAGGGCAGGTGGTCGAACGGCTGGTCTCCGATCTCGGGACTGTCTAGCGAAGCATCAATTGCGGGTGCGCGCCCGCATTTCGGCATTCGACCTGAATTCCCTGCAGCCGGTCATCGGGCGCAAGGCCGTCGTGGTCGCCAACGGCCAGGCCATTGATACGGTGGTCGAGCGCGTCTCCAAGGAAGTCGATATCGAGACGCGATTGGCCAGCCTGTACCTCGAGGTGCTCGACCAGGAGAATGCGGCCATGCTGCCGCCGCCCGGCACCTTTGCCGACGTGACCGTGCAAGGGCCGACACAGGATGACCTGTTCGTGCTGCCCGAGTCGGCGTTGCAGATTAGCGGCAGCGTCTGGCTGGTCGATGACGGCCAGCTCACCGCGTACACCCCCGCTTCGGTGGGGTACAGCGACGGCGGTTGGCTGGTCCGTGCGTTCGATACCCGTGATGGCATCGTGGTGGGCCGCGTACCGGGAGCGCGCGAAGGCCTCGGCGTGAACGCCGTGCCCGCCGGAGCGGCGCAGTAGGTACCCTGGCAACCACTGTAACGCGCAGGCAGGGAGTCCGCCATGGCTGAATCCGCAAGCATCGGTGATCCGGACGCCGGCGCGCGCGCGGGCGTCATCGCCTACTTCGCCCGCAATCCCGTCGCCGCCAACGTACTCCTGTTCCTGCTCTTCGTTGGCGGGCTGATCGCCTCCGACCTGATCACCCTCGAGACATTCCCCGAATACGACCCCCGCGTCATCCGCGTCGAAGTGCCCTATCCGGCCGCAACCCCGGCGGAGGTCGAGGAAGACATCGTCAAGCGCATCGAGGAAAGCCTAGTGGGCACCATTGGCATCGCCCGCACCATCTCCAGCTCCCGCGAGGAACGGGCCGTCGTCGATGTGGAGATGGAACCCTTCGCTGACGACATCGACACCCTCAATTTCGTGCGCACGGCCATCGAGCGCATCGAGGACTTCCCGCCGCTCAACGCCGATGAGCCGGAAGTGACCAAGGTCGAGGTCAGCCGCAAGGTGCTGACGATCGCCTTGAGCTCCGGGGCGCTCGATCCCTTCGAACTGCGTCACGCCGCGGAGTCGCTGCGGGACCGGCTGCTGCTGCTGCCCAGCATATCGATCATCGATCTGTTCGGGACGAAGGACCAGGAGATTCAAGTCGAGCTCAGCGAAGAGACCCTACGCCAGTACGGCATCACCCTGGACCACGTGGTGAGCGCCATCCGGCGGACGTCGGTGAACGTCACCGGCGGCGAACTGCGCACCGGGTCAGGGGATATCATCATGAGCACCCTGGCCAAGCGCGACTACGCCGACCAATTCGACGACGTGGTGGTCCTTGCCCGGCCGGACGGTTCGCTGGTGCGCCTCGGCGACATCGCGGAGCTGCGCGACAGCCTGCTCGAACACGACGCCGTAGCCACCGTCAACGGCGTCCCCACCATATTTCTCCAAGTCAAGGTCTCCGCCGACACCTCCCCCCAGGAAGCAAGCGCCCAGGTGCGCGACTACCTAGACGGCTTCGAGGCACCCGCAACCGTCGGGGTGGCCATCTGGGAAGATGAGACTTGGGCGGTCGAGGACCGCATGTACTTGATCATCAAGAACGGGATCTTCGGCCTGATCCTGGTGTTCGCCACCCTCATGCTCCTGTTCGACCTGCGCGTAGCGACTTGGGTGGCGCTCGGCGTTCCGGTGGTGTTCGTGGCCTCGCTGATCGTCTTTCCTTTCTTTGGCCTCACCCTGAACGTCATGACGCTGTTCGCGTTCTTCATACTGATCGGCATCGTCGTGGATGACTCGATCGTGGTGGGCGAGAACATCGCGATGCGCTTGGATCGAGGCGAAACCGGCGCCGAGGCCGCCATCGCCGGCACCCGGGAAGTCATTGCTCCCATTGCGGTCGGCGCCTTCACCACCATGGCGGCATTCGCGGCGCTGCTGCCGCTCGACGGGCTGATCGGCCAGATGTTTGCCGTGATCCCAATCGTGGTGGTGGTCGTGCTGCTGCTGTCCCTGTTCAAGGCGGCTTGCATTCTGCCTGGCCATCTCGCAAAACCCGGGCGCTGGAGCGCCTGGCCCCTGTCCGCAGCGCAGGAACGGTGTCACGCCGTCGCCCAGGCCATGATCGAGACCAGGATCGTTCCCCTGACCTCCTGGTCGGTGCGGCGCTTGCAATGGCCGCCGGTCATCGTCGCCGGCAGCGTTCTCGTTGCCGCCTGCCTGCTGGTGTTCGGGGGCGTTCATTTCGACCCGAGCTTAAGGGTGGTGGACGAGAAAAACGTGCAGGTTGACCTAGTGCTGCCCCAGGACGCACCGCCCGAAGACCTGCAAGCTGCCACGGACCATGCGGTCGCGGCGGCGCAACGGGTGGGCGCTGAACTCGGCGGCCGGGTGATCGACGCGGTCGCAGTGGCCATCGGCCACCACTTCCCAGTGGAATCCTATCGCGGCGCGGATGCGCGCCAGTACCGCAGCAATCTAGCCTCCGTGCAACTGCGGCTCAATCCGTCCGAGGTGCGCGGCGTTACCATCGAAGAACTGCAGCACCGCTGGCGCCAGCGCCTGGCCCGCATGCCTGGCGTCGAGTCGGTGAGCTTCCCCACCCGTCAGACGCAGACATCGAACAGCCTGTCGTACGCATTGATGCATCCAGATCCACGGGTGCTTGCCGATGCCACCGAGGAGTTGCACGCGGCGCTCGCCCGCTTGGACGGCGTCAGCCAAGTCAACGACTTAATCGAGCAAGGCAAGCGCCGCTTCGATGTACGCCTCAACGCCGCCGGCGATACAGCCGGCCTGACCGCGGCATCGGTTGCCACCCAGTTGCGCAACAGCTTCTACGGCGCCGAGGCCCAGCGCATCCAGCGGGGCCGGGAAGAGGTTCTGGTGATGGTGAGGTACCCCCAGGATCGGCGCTCCAGCTACGCGGAGTTGCTCAACGAGCGCATCAACCTGCCGGCCAGCCGGGAGCAGGTTCCGTTGTACACGGTGGCCGAGATCACGGAAACCCGCAGCATCGCCAACCGGCTGCGCATAGACGGGCGCAGCGCCGCGGTGGTTAGTGCCGACTACGATGCCGCGCGCTTGCTCTCCGGCGATTTGGCCGACGTGGTTGAGGAGCGGATTCTTCCAGACCTCCAGAACCGCTACCCGGAGATCTGAATTCGCAAGCACGGGGCAAACCGGGACATGGAACGCCTTACCGGCATCCTGACGCTTTCGGTGCCGATCGCACTCTTGGTCATATATTGCCTGATCGCCTCCTTCCTGCGCAGTTTCGTGCAGCCGTTGCTGGCCCTAGCGGGCATTCCCATGGCATTCGTGGGCGCGGTGGCGGGGCACTTGGCGCTGGGTTACGAGTTCAGCATCACATCGATATTCGGCCTGCTCGCGGTGTCCGGCGGCGTCGTCAACGACACGATTCTGTTGATGTACCGCTACAACCATATGGTCCGAGAATCCGGCATGCCATTTCCGCGGCCACCCGGCAGCGCGCCCGGGCGATCCTGCTCACCAGCGTGACCACCCTGCTCGGCCTGCTGCCGATTCTGTTCAGCGGCGACGAGGCCATTCGGTTCCTGATTCCTCTGGTGGTGAGCATCGCCTTCGGCTTGGTGTTCGCCGGCATCGGCCTGGTGTTCTTCCTGCCATCGGTCATCATGACGGTGGAATTGGCGAAAGGGCGGCTTGGCCGACGGCGGCTGGTGGGCTGACCTTTCGAGCATCATTGGGAAAGGGTCGCCATCGATGATCGAGTACTTCGCGCGCAACCACATCGCCGTGTACCTGATCACCTTCCTGCTGCTGGTGCTCGGGTTCATCGCGGTCTCCAACAGCACCATCGAGCGCTATCCGGAGCTCGACCTTCGAACCATCGCGGTGAACGTGCCCTACGACGGCGCAACGCCGCGGGAAGTCGAGGAGGACATTATCCGCCGCATCGAGGCGAGCATCGCCGGCCTCGATGGGATTGACCGGATCACCGCCAACGCCTGGGAGGGCCGGGGCGAGATTCTCATCGAACTGAACCAGTGGGTCGATGCCGTCTCAAGGCTGGAGATCGTGCGAACCGCGGTGGAGCGAATCGAGGACTTTCCTCCCCCGAACGCCGACCCGCCGGAAGTGGTTCGCAAGGAAATCGTCAGGGACGTGGCGTCGCTGGTGGTCACATCGCCAACCGCCGGGGAGGACCAGCTTCGGCGGGCGGCTGAGGATCTGCGCGAACAACTTCTGCTGCTGCCCAACGTCGGCCTCGTCGAACTGGTCGGCGCACGGGATCGGGAAATTCAAATCGACCTCGACGAATCGCAGCTCCGCAGCCATCACCTGACCATCGCCGAAGTCGCGGCGCGCGTTCGGCTGGCATCGGTGAACGTCACCGGAGGCGGCATTCGCACGGAGTCCGGGACCATCGTCATGAGCACGATGGACAAGCGGGTCAGAGAGGACGAGTTCCGTGACATCGTCATACTCAGCCGCCCGGATGGCGCCATCATCCGGCTCGGCGACATGGGCACTGTCCGCGACGGCTTCGTCGATGACCCGCTGATCAACACCGTCAACCAGGTGCCGGCGGTGTTCGTTCACGTCCAAGCGCCGCCTCGCGCCAACCCGGACGACGTCATCGCCGAAGTCGAGCGTTTCATGGCCGGCTACCAGGCGCCGCCAGGAACCTCGGTCGACCTCTGGCTGGACGAAACCTACAAGATCAAGAAGCCGCTTCAGTCCGTCGCCAACAACGGCGTGATCAGCGCGATGCTGGTCTTCGTCGTGCTGATCCTGCTGTTTGATCTGCGCATCGGGCTCTGGATCGGCATCGGCATCCCCACCGCGATCATCGGATCCTTCATTATTTTGTACCTGCTGGACGTCTCCATCAGCTTTTTCATCGTCTACGGCGTGGCCATGATCATCGGCATCGTAGTGGACGATGCGATTGTCGTGGGCGAAAACATCGCTCGCCTGCGCGCGCACGGCGTTCCCCGGGTTCAATCGAGGGCGCGACGCCCTCGCTCCCGCTCGCCTGCGCGCGCACGGCGTTCCCCCCCCCTCGAAGCATCGATCCAAGGCGCCCGGGAAGTGCTGCCGCCGGTGCTGGTCGGCGTGCTGACCACCATGGTGGCGTTCTCGGTGCTGTTGCCGCTGGACGGCATCCTCGGCCAGATGTTCAGCTACACCGGCATTGGCGTATTGGCCGTGTTGCTGCTGTCGCTGATCGACTGCTTCCTGCTGTTGCCCGCGCATCTTTCCGGGGGACGTCCGCTCAGCCGCTGGCCCCTGGGCGCGATTCAGGATCGGGCCAGCGGGTCGTTCCAAGCGTTGCTCGACCGCAAACTGATGCCGGGCATTGGTTTCGCAGCGCGCCGTCCGCTGTTCACCATTGCCAGCCTCGCCCTGTTCGTCATCGTAGCGATCGGCCTGTTTTCCAGCAATGTCCTGCGCTACAACACGGCGGACAACCGGCTCGACGAACAGAAGCTGCAGGCTGACCTGACCATGGCGGCCGGTCAACTTTCGAGGACACGGTGCACGCCACCGAGCAGATCGTGCGGGCCGCCAATCGGGAGTCCGGCGGGACGGGAATCGACGCCGTCAACGTGATCCGTCGGGCAGCACAAGGCAGTGGAAACCATGCTGGGCGCCGATGTGCCTGACCCGGCGCCCAACCTCGCTTCGGTCCAGTTGCGGCTGAAGGTGCCGCCGGAGCGGACCATAGTCACCGACGAACTCAAGCAACTGTGGATCGACAACATCGGCACGATACGCGGCGCGGACAAGCTGGCATTTCCCGCCACGCGGACGGCCACCGCCTCGAGCCTCGGCTACGCGCTGCTGCACCCCGACGCCGACACCGTGGTCGCCGCGGCGAGCGAACTGAAGGCACGGCTTAAGAACCATCCCTATGTTTACCAGATCGACGACACCCTCGAATTGGGCAACGTCCGCTACGAAGTCCAGCTCACGGACGCAGGACGCGCATCTGGGCTGACCGCCATTTCCCTCGCCAGGCAACTGCGCAACCGGTTCTACGGCTCAGAGGTGGACCAGATCGTGCGGCATTCGGAAGAGCTCGAGGTGATGGCGCGCTATCCCTTGGAAAGGCGCGCGAACATCAGCGACCTTCACGATGAACTCATCAGCTTGCCGAACGGCGACGTGGCGGCCCTGTCGAGCGTCGCGCAGATCGTGCAGACCCAAGACCTCAAGCAGCGCCAACGCATCGACGGCCTGCCGGCGGCCTCGGTCAATGCCTTCTATAACGTGGCGATGATCAGTTCCAGGGAACTCGGCGGCCTCATCGAGGGTAGCTGGCTGCCGGAACTCGAGCATAAGTATCCGGATCTGCGCATCCTGCCCGACGGTTCCAGCCGCGATGCCGCCAAGGTTGGCAGGAGCCTCGCCACCTACTTCCCGGCCGCCGTGCTGTTGATCTTCGTCCTCGCCGCCATCCAGTTGCGCAGCATCCTGCAACCCTTCTACGTGCTGCTCGGCATCCCGCTGGCGTTTGCCGGCTCCATTTACCTGCACTGGGTGCTTGGATACGACCTTTCGCTCTCCTCCATTTTCGGACTGATTGCAGTGACTGGCGTGGTCATCAACGACTCGCTGGTGCTGCTCGACCGGTATAACCGGATTCGCCGGGATGAACCGCGGCTAAGCGTCAGCGATGCCATCATCGAGGCAGCGCAGCTCCGCGCCCGGCCGATCGTGCTGACCACGGTGGTCGGCCTGTCGCCCCTGCTCTACGACAAGTCCGAGGTACTGCGGTTTCTCATTCCCCTCGTCGTCAGCCTGACCGGCGGGCTGATCTTCGCGAGCATCGGCATCCTGTTCCTGCTGCCCGCCATCATGGTTCTGGTCGAAAGGCTGCGCGCCGTGGTGGTGGGCGAAAACGTCTACTCGGCCCAGGAAAGGGGGGCGGCAAACTCGCCGGCGCCATCAAGGGCGCCCAAGACGTCCTGGTGCCCGTCACTTTCGGCGTGATTACGACCACGGTGGCGTTCCTGCCGCTGCTGTTCGCCGTCGGCAGCGTCGGTCAAGCCTACGGGTTCATGGCCGTGGTGGTCATCTGCTGCCTGGTGTTTTCCCTGATCGAGTGCCAGATGGTGTTGCCGTCGCACCTCGGCCACGGCAGCGGCCGCATGCCGCTGGGCGACTTCGGCCTAACCCTGCTCGCAACCGGCGTCATCGCCGCTTTTACGTTTGCCCCGGACATGCGCTCCGGTTCCGCATTGGCCGTGGTGGTCTTCGCCGGCGTGTGCGCAGCCCACGTTTCGGGTTTCATGAACAAGGCTGCGGCCGGGTTTGCCCGCATCCAGGTGCTGTTCGAATCGGGCCTCGCCTGGCTGATCAACAACCCGTTTCGCCAACTCGCCAGCGCCGCATTCCAACAGCGGTTCGTGACCTTTGCGGTGGGCGTCGCGATCTTCGCATCGGCCATGGCATTCCTGGCGGGCGGCCACCTGCCGTTTTCCCTCCTAACGCCCCCAACGGGGAACAGCGTGGTCGCCAAGCTCACGATGCCCATGGGCGTCTCCCGATCGGCCATGGAGCAAGCCTTGGGCCAACTGTCGAATGCGGCGCAGGAAGTGCGCCAAGAACTTGAGGATCGCTACGACGAACCAGTGGTGGTGAACGTCATGGAGGCTCGGGGCGGACAGTTCGCCGCTAGCGCGGGCTTAAGCTACCGCACCGACGCTGTCGGCACCCATCTCGGCGAGATCATCATGCAGTTGACCCCCGGCGAGACGCGGGCCATAGCGACCGATGAGGTGGCCGCCCTGTGGCGCGACCGGGTTGGGCCCATAGCGGACGCGGTCGAGGTCGCCTTCGTCACCGACCGCATCCAAGGCGCACCCGAAATCAACATACGCATCGGCGGCACCGATTCGGAGGCGATGCGCAGCGTCGCCGCGGCCATCCGCCAGGAACTCGCCGAGTTTCCAGGGGTTTACGAGGTTGCCGACTCGCTGAACAGCGGCAAGCCGGAAATGATCCTGACGGTAACGCCAGCCGGAGAGGCACTGGGCATCACCTTGGCGGACTTAGGGACCCAGGTGCGGCAGGCGTTCTATGGCGAGGAAGCGCAACGCATCCAACGCGGCCGGGATGACATTCGCCTCATGGTGCGCTACACCGAGCAGGAGCGCCGCTCCCTGGACTCGCTCTACGATCTGCGCATCCGCACCGCGGACGGTGGTGAGGTGCCCTTCACAACGGTGGCCGAAGTGCGGTACGGACAGGGCTTCCCCGTGATCGAACGCACCAACGGCGCGCGCTTTGCTTGGGTGACCGCCGAGGTCGATCCCTCGGTGACTTCAGGGACCGCGGTGCTCGCCGCGCTCGACTCCGGATTCCTGCAAAGCACCGTCGCTCGGCATCCCGGCGTTTCCTACTGGTTCAAGAGCGCCGAGGAGCAGTCGGAGCTAGCCGGAACCCTAGGGCCGCTGTTCCTTTTCGTGGTGTTGGCCATCTACGCGCTGCTCGCCATGCCGTTGGGCTCCTATACGCAGCCCCTGATCATCATGTCGGTGCTGCCATTCGCCCTGGTCGGCGCCATTTTCGGCCATGTGCTCTTGAAGTCGTTCGGGCTCCTCCATGCCCTGTCCGTCAACTCCCTGTTCGGCGTCGTCGCGGCAGCGGGAGTCGTGGTCAACTCGACGTTGGTGTTGATTCACGGCGTCAATCAATTTCGGGCCGGGGGGGACTCGCTGCAGGACGCGCTCCTGAACTCGGCCATCTCCCGATTCCGCCCAATCCTGATCACGACCGCGACCACCTTTGCCGGGTTGACTCCACTGATGGTGAACGTCAGCACCCATGCGCAATTTCTCGTTCCCATGGCCACCTCGTTGGCCTTCGGCATCCTGGTTTCCATGCCGGCGGCGCTGTTGGTGGTGCCGGCAATTTAGCTGGTCTTTCAAGATGCCATCACCGGCACCAAGCGGATTTCAAGCCGCTTCGGAAACGTCATCGGCGCCGCGCCGCGCCTGTCCGCCTGGTTGTCCCGCCACCCCTACGTGCAGGAGAACCTGCGTGCGCAGGAATTCCAAGCGGTGGATCTGCCGGGCCAGGGCGACCTCGAAGCGGCCCAAGCCACCCACCAAAAACAGGCCCGCCTGCTTTGCCAAAAGGAGTTCGACCCGCGCGAACTGCGCGAGCAGTTCGCCGCCGTCGCCAACCGGGCGTCAGGCAGCGACAGCCTGGTCAACGAGGCCAGGAGCTGGGCGGAGCAGCACACCATTCGACTGGGCGTGCACATGACCAGGGGCGTGCTGACGCCGGTGGAAGCCGCGCGGTCCATGTCGGACATCCTGGACATCTGCCTCGCCGCCCTTCTGCCCGTGGTCAAACACGAGTTCGAACTCGCGCACGGCGACCTGCCCAACAGTCGCATCGGTCTGGTCGCCCTTGACGCCGCGGGCCGGCGCGAGTTGGCCAACGGGGCGCCTCTCGAGCTGATGTTCATCTACGATCATGACCCCGTGCGGGCCAACGCCGACACAATCACCCCGGAAGCGTGGCACGAGCAGCTTTTGCAGCGCCTCATGCTGCTGGTGCGGCAACTTTCCTCGGAAGGCATGCTCTACGAAGCCAAGCCCGCCTACGCGTTGCGACGCAACGGCAGCGACGGCGGCGCCTTGTCAATCGGGCAGCTTCAGGCGCATATCGGTGAGGGCGCCTCGCTGGCGGACCTGCGCACCCTCGCCCATGCGCGGGTCATCGAGGCGCAGGGCGATCTTGACACCAACTTCAAAGCGCTGCGGCAAACCCTGTTTGGACAGCGGGACCAACTCGCTACGGCCGTTCACCAGCTTGCCGCGCTGCGCAACCAAGCCAGGCAGAACCAAACCGTCATGGACATTTGGGCGATCGACAGATTCCGCGGCGGTCTCGCCGACCTAACCATGGCGGCGGACTACCTGCTGCTGCGCGGCGCCGCCCCCGGCTCTGAGCCAATCACCCTGCCGGCCACCTTCGAAGCGGCCGCCCAGCGCGGGCTCATCGCTACGGATACCGCCCAGGACCTGATCGATGCCACCCTGCTGTGGCAAAACCTGGACGGACTCTTCCGCATGACCAACGGTGGCCGGTTCAACCCCAAGGCCATCAGGCCGGACCAGCGCCAAAGCATTGCCGAACTGACGGGAACGGAGAGTTTCGACGCCGTCCTGCGCCTCATCACCGAAACCTCGGTAGGCGCCTCCGTCCGGATTCACGAGGTCTTTTCCGGAATGAGGCTGACCCAGGGCGATTCTGGCGGCGCGCTTAACCTGAGGACTGCCTAGTTCGTACAAGCGCTACCGACGAGCCGCCAATTGGCTCTCGTGCCAGACATGCTGCGCATGGTAGGACACCGAACGCGGCGGCAGCCTCTCGGCGAAGAGGATCAAATTGTCCTTCAAGGGATTCCGGGCGGAAGGTGCCATCAAGCCCATTGGGCTATCCCGCCGACCGAAGACGGCGCTCGCCAAGTTCTGGGTCGGCGCCGACATTCCGCGCCGGTCATAGTTCTGCCAGTCGCCGGTCATTTCCTGAACGGTCGTTTCGACGGCAGCCAAGTGGGTGGGGCGGGCATCCACGATCAAGGCCTGAGGCCCCAGTAGGATCCGGTACTCGACCACGACTTGCCGGTCTCTAAGCGACGGAATCGCGTCGCCGAACCATTGGCCGAGCACGTCGCGCGCCTCGAAACGCGCGACCAGCGGGTCGGGGGCGAAGTACATGACCTGGAGATGGCCGGGATTGAAACGGCTCCTGCTGGGCCGAAAGAGCGGTGGGTCGTACTGGTGCCGTTCGTCAACGGAGCGGAACCAAGGAACTTCGTCGAATTGGGCGGCAGGGAGTTCGCCGGCGCGAGCGTGATTCAACTAAACGAACCCCGAATGGCCGTTTCGACAGCGGTGACGAAAGCGTCGAGGCGTTCACGCGAATGTTCGTCGGCGGTCAGCATCTGCTCGGGAGACTTGCCGTCGAGATCGACATGGGGTGCGTTGAGCCAGCGGTACTCATCCGTCGCCACGTCGCCTTTGTCGTTCGCTACATGCACTTCCTCGGTCACGACTACGGCATCGTGCAGATTCAAAACGACGTTGCCCTTCTGTTCGTCGGTGGGCTCCACCCAGAAACTGGGCGGGACGTCTGCCGAATCGGAAGGCGAAGCGTCGCCGGTGAAAATCCGATGAATGCGGTCGCGCAGTGCCTGCTCCGCAGGCTCCATTTTGGACGCTGTTTGAGTAGCCATATTCCGAGTCTATTGAGAGAGGAGTCGTCTTTCAACTCGGACTGGAGCAGCCTAGACCGGACAGGGCGACTCAGGAGAAATGGTTGGATGTTGGTCCCACTCGCGATGGAGAAGTAGACTGTTTCAACGGAGCTGCGTACACAAAGTAGGGGAAACTTCGGCCGCGGCTGTTTCGGTGAGTTGAGCTTGCGCCATCACCAAGATTGCGCAGGGAGGATGGCTTGGACGGCAAGGGTTCAGATCACTTGCGGTTGGCTGCTTGGGGAAAGTATGAATCCCCCGAGCATTTCCACCGCCTTGAGCACCACTGCGCAGATGTAGCCGCTTGCTTTGCAGAGCTGGTTCAAGATCCCATTGTGATGCACCGCCTTGGGAACGCCGCCGGACGGGCATTGACCGAAACGGACATCGCCCGACTCTCGGTCATCGCATTCCTGCACGACTTCGGCAAGCTGAACGTCGGATTTCAGTTCAAGGTGGGTTCGACGGAGTCGGTTAAGGGATGGAAGCCCCCAAAACTCAGTCACATCGAGGAGGCATTCCTCGCCGTTAGGCAGCCGGAGATACGCAATGGCCTAGGGCTTAATGACATCGCTGGTTGGGGCTCAGGGGCTGAACCTCTGCTGCTCGCATCGCTGTCACATCACGGCCACCCCGTGCAGGAACCCGAGGGGAACCGGGACCCTAGGATTTGGAAACCCTTTGCTGGGTACGATCCAGTGCAAGCCGCCGAAACGCTCGGGGAGCGCATCAGAACATGGTTTCCGCAAGCTTTCTTATGCGGCCAGCCATTGCCGGACACACCCGCATTGGCGCACTTGTTCGCCGGGCTCGTCGCCTTGGCGGATCAACTCGGCTCAGACAAGGAGCGCTTTCGGTTTCAGCCAGCCGATTGCCCAAACTACCTCCAAGTCGCCTCAAAAAACGCAGCGGAAGCGGTTGAAAAGCGCGGTTTTCGGCGAGCGGGCAGGCATGGAACGGATGCTCAGGTGCCATATGCGGAGCTGTTTGGCCATCTCACCTTGCGACCGCTCCAACAGGCCGTCGCTGATGCCCCTGTAGACCATCCCCTGCTGATCCTCGAAAGCGAGACCGGCTCCGGCAAGACCGAAGCGGCCATCATCCGGTTCGCAGCCCTTTGGCGGGCTGGATTGGTGGATGGACTGTACTTCGCGTTGCCGACACGGGCAGCCGCCAAACAACTGCATCGCCGGGTCAACGATGCGCTACAACGTCTGTTTCAGGATAAGGAGTGGGGCAAGGTGGTTCTCGCGGTGCCAGGCTACATCCGGTTCGGAGTGGAGGATGGCGTCCGAGCAGGCCCGTTCGATGTGATCTGGGATGAACCGGAAGAGGACAAACGCTTGGCACGTTGGGCAGCGGAGGCACCAAGGCGCTATCTGGGGGCCACGGCTGCCGTAGGGACGGTCGACCAAGCCTTGATGGCGGCTCTCAAGGTCAAGTGGGCGCACCTGCGGGGTGCCTGCCTGAGCCGCAGCCTGCTCGTGGTGGACGAGGTTCACGCCAGCGATGCCTACATGACGGAACTGCTTCGCACCCTGTTGCGGGACCACCTGCAACTTGGTGGCCATGCGTTATTGATGTCCGCCACCCTTGGATCGTCGGCTCGAACGGCCTTCACTGCCAAGAAAAACCGCTTTGGTCTCCCTTCGCCGGCAGATGCCGAAGCAATCCCATATCCAGCGGTGACGATGGCAGGTAGAGGCTCAACTGCGACCTTGGCAATCGAGCGGGCAGCTCCCCCCAAGACAGTCGCCATGCAACTTGAGCCTTGGCTGGCGGATTCCGTGCAAATCGTGCGGTTGGCCTTAGCGGAGGCGGAGCAAGGTGCAAGAGTGCTGGTCATTCGCAATACGGTGAGAACCGCCCGCGACGCCTTTTCCGCTTTGCTGGAACGCGGGGGCGCCGACATGTCGCTATCCGTCAACGGCGTGGCGACCCTGCATCACAGCCGCTTCGCTGCGGAGGATCGCGAACGGCTGGATGCTGAAGTAGAAAACGCCTTGGGTAAGAGGTGCGCAAAGGAGGCGCGGGTAGTTATTGGGACGCAGACCTTGGAACAGTCCCTCGACATCGACGCTGATCTGTTGATTACAGACATCTGCCCAGTCGATGTGCTGCTGCAGCGCGTCGGGCGTCTGCACCGACATCCGGATGCTTCGCGTCCACCAGCCTGCACCAAGCCGCGCTGCATAGTGCTCGCGCCAGAGGGCGGCTTGGAGCAAGGGCTTCGCCAAGGCCTGTTGGCGCATGGGCTTGGCGCATCCGACCGGGGCGGCGTGTACCGCAACCTGTTGGGTGTGGAGCAGACCCGCCGCTTGGTTCTGGAGACTGGGGACTGGGTGATTCCCGACATGAATCGGATGCTCGTCGAGCGCGGGACGCATCCCAACGAATTGCAGCGTTTGGCTGAGGACTTGGGAGGCGATTGGCTTGCGCATGTGCAGCGCTCCCATGGCGTGGATGCAGCGGAAGTAGGGCAGGCAAAGGAACATGCGCTGGACAGAACCGCTAAATTCGGTGAAACCGCCTTTCCCAACGCCGACGAACGCATAGCAACCCGGCTCGGTGAAATGGGCCCTCGGATCGTGCTTGAGGAACCCGTTCCTGGGCCGTTCGGCGCTGAAGTCCGCACCTTCAGCCTGCCAGCACATTTGTTGGGTGGGAAAGTGGCGGCACTAAGCCGCGAGCAGGTCGAGAACGCAAAAGCCCGACATGTGGCGGGAACACTAACCTTGTTCGTTGGGGACTTGAACTTTTCGTATGGTGCGACTGGCCTTGAAGAAAACGCAAAAGCTTGACTTCGCGCTTCGAGTCTCCATAAAGTGTGTAGCGTAGCTAACTAAAAACTGAAGGGAATTGACTGTGCGCATCATCATCTCGGCTCCCCCGCGCATGCGGGGATAGACCCATTGACGCCGACGAACGACCGGAAATGCTCTAGGCCTCCCCGCCCACGCGGGGATTGACTTTGGTTGTTGCGCAGCTGCTCCATCCACTGTGCAGTTTCCCCGCGTATGGCAGGGATAGATAGACCTTGTACGAGGACCCCGACTGAAATCCGCATGGCTGGGAACGGGGGTGCAGTCCCAAAATGGGCCACTCACCTGAGTCTGCTGCGCGTCGTCTGGATTCGACCGCCGAGATGTGCGGTGGGCGTCCCATTCCCAGACGATCAATAAACGTCCGCACACATCAAACGGGCTTCACACCAACTTGGAGAGTAAAGCCTCAGCCGATGCCACTCGGATGCCGTTCGCCGTTCTTTAGTGCTTGCAGCCCTCGGCGGCGATCTGCCACGCTTCCGCGTTAGGGAATTTTCCGGACACGTATTGCAGCCCTCTCGCCGGGCCGCCATCGGAGAGTTTGCATTCCACCAGAAAACTCGGCTCGGCAATTTTGCATCCACTTCAAAAACTGCCGAGGCAGTTTTCAAGACCGGTGCAAATCTGCCGAGCTTGACGATGGCGGCTGAATCAAACTGAGCCGCCAAGCCCGTATAATGGCCCACTGGAATGGGCTTGGAGGTTCGGCTTGCGACCAACCGCATTAATGGCGTCTCAAGCAAGATGAGCGAAAATTCTGAGGTGGGCGCCGTTTCCGGCGGGTTGCGCTTGGGCGCCCGCGCCAAGCAAGCCACTACGGTCCTAGCGGTGGGGCTGGTCTCCGGCGTGAGCGTGATCATCGGTTTTCTGGCGCTTGCCACCTTGGTCTTTTCCGGCGATCTGGCACCCTACCTTTCCCAGGGCATCGGCCTGGTGCTGTTCGGCATACTGGCAGGCTGCATCGTCATCGCGCTGTGCATCGGCTTTCTCGGCGCGGTCTCCGCCCCTGCCGTGCCCACCATGCTCATGCTGGGCGTGATCGGCGCGTCGCTAACCGCCACCGGCGAACAACTGTTCCCAACCATGGTCGCGGTCATCGTCCTGTGCTCCTTGGCCACGGCGGCTTGCGCACTGCTCATCTGGCGTCTGCGCCTGGCCCACCTGTGGTCCGCTTCGTGCCCTACCCGGTTTCATCCGGCTTCGTGGCCGGAACCGGCGGCATCGCCTGCGTGCTGGCCTTGTCGCTGATGGGCGTGCGGCCAGAGGCGGAGGCGCTGGAAAAGATGTTCGAGCCCTTGGTGGCCGCCAACTGGGGCCTCGGCATCGCCTACGGCTTCGGCCTGCACTTCGCCACCCAGCGCTGGCGGAACTTCCTGGTCATGCCAGTGAGCTTCATCCTGCTGGGCGCAGCCTGCCACCTGGGCTTGGCGGCGCTGGGCGTCACCGACGCCGAAGCCGAGGCCTCGGGCTTCCTGTTCGCGAGCCTGTCGGAGGCGAACCCCTGGCCTCCGGTCACGCTGGACGACGCGGCCAAGGTGGACTGGGTAGCCGTCGCCCAACAGATTCCCAACATCCTGACCCTGGTGCTGGTGACCTTGCTCTGCGTGGTCATCTACGTGGGCGGGCTGGAATTGGCGTCCAACCGCGAACTGGACTGGGACCGGGAGTTCGGGGCCGTCGGGTTGGCTGGCGCAGCCGCGAGCTTGGGCGGTGGCCCGCCCAGTTGCCCGATCGTGCCCACCTCTCTGCGCAGCATCATGCTGGGGGCCGATCAGCGCTCCACCGGCCTCGTCGCGGCGCTGGTGGTCGGCTCGCCGCTGATGTTCGGCGATGCCGTGCTGAAGCTCGTTCCGATGCCGCTGATGGGCGGCGCCCTGCTGTTTACCGGCATCGCCCTGCTCGATCAGTGGGTGTTGAAGGTCCGCAAGCGCTTGCCGCGAACCGACTACGCCATCATCCTGGCGGTGTTCGCAACCATCATGGCATTCGGCTTCTTCGAGGGCATGGCGTTGGGGGTGGTCATCACCATCGCGGTTTTGGTCCTGCGCATGGGCCGGGAAGGCGTTGTCGAATCCACCTTTACCGCCCGCGAGACGCACAGCAACCGTTCCCGCCCGGTTCCGGAGCGGGCCATACTGCGGACGGAGGGCGTTCTGGTCCAAGGATACCGGCTGCGGGGCCACCTGTTCTTCGGCGGGGGCTACCCGTTGGCCGACCGGCTCAAGGAGTCGCTCAAGAACGACCCCAAGCCGCTGTGCATCCTGCTGGACTTTACAGCGGTGTCCGGATTCGACTTTTCCACGGCCAATGCCCTTTGCCGGTTCATGCTGGCCGCACGAGCCGCCGGCACCCAGGTCGTCCTAGGCGGTACACCGGAGCGGCTCGGCGCCGAACTGCGGCGCAACCTGCCACCGCCCGTGTTCGACAACCTGGAATTCGCCAGCGATGGTGAACGGGCACTCGCGTACTGCGAGAACCAAGTGATCGAGGCCTATCGGGCCCGCGGCGACGCCGCCGGTCGTTCCAAGTCGTCCCTGTTGGAGGCCGTCGGCCAGGAGTTGGAACAACGCCTGGATCATCAAATCACTTTCGAAGACCTGATCGACCGGCTGGAGGGCTGGTTCGAAACCCGCGAATTCGACGCCGGTGACACGATCCTCGCGATCGGCCAGCCAGCGGAACATCTGCAACTGATCGTGCGCGGCCAGGCATCGCTGCATGACGCGGAGGGTGTTCGGCACCGTCAAATCGGGCCCGGCGAGCCGGTCGCGCCAAAGCTTCCCTTCAACTCGCCGGCGTCAGCGAGCGCGGTGGTGGCGGACGCAGCTTGCGTGTGCGCGGTGCTGACCACAACCGGCCTGCAACTGCTCGAGGAAAGCGACCGCAGCCTCGCCCTCGACCTGTATCGGCACCTGCTCAGCGCCGAACCAAAGCCTCCTCCGGCGGACGCGCCGGTTGCCCCGGATGGCCATAGCCGATAAGTTAGCGGCGTCGTTTCCGATCCCCTGAAGACCAGCATTGGATACCATATCCGTTCGCGGCGCGCGGACGCACAATCTCGACAACATCGACCTTGACCTGCCCCGCGACCAGTTGATCGTGATCACCGGGCTGTCCGGGTCGGGCAAGTCGTCGCTCGCCTTCGACACCCTCTACGCCGAGGGGCAGCGGCGCTACGTGGAGTCGTTGTCCGCCTACGCGCGGCAGTTCCTCTCCACGATGGAGAAGCCCGATGTCGATCACATCGAAGGGCTTTCCCCGGCCATCTCCATCGAGCAGAAGTCCACCTCCCACAATCCGCGCTCGACGGTCGGCACCATCACTGAAATCCACGACTACCTGCGCCTGCTCTACGCCAGGGCCGGCGAACCTCGCTGCCCGCACCACAGCGAGCCCCTTGATGCGCAAACCGTGAGCCAGATGGTGGATCAGGTCATGGCCCTGCCGGAGGGCTCGCGCATCATGGTGCTGGCGCCGGTGATCGTCGACCGCAAGGGCGAGCACGTGCACGTGTTCAAGGAACTGCTGGCCGGCGGCTTCATCCGGGCCCGCATCGACGCACTGGTGACCGATCTCGACCATCCGCCGACGCTCGACAAGAACAAGAAGCACAGCATCGACGCCGTGGTGGATCGGCTGCGGGTTCAGCCGGGCGCGGAGCAGCGCTTGGCGGAGTCTTTCGAGACCGCCTTGGGCCTTTCCGAAGGCATCGCCCGGGTGGCCAGCATGGACGATGCGGATGCCAAGGAACTGGTGTTTTCGGCACGCTTCGCCTGCCCGGTGTGCGGCTACAGCATCAGCGAACTGGAACCGCGCATGTTCTCCTTCAACAATCCCGCCGGCGCCTGCTCCACCTGCGACGGCCTGGGCGTGAAGCAGTACTTCGACCCGGAGCTGGTGGTCCAGGAGCCGGCCAAGTCCTTGGCCGACGGCGCCATCCGCAGTTGGGACCGGCGCAATGTCTATTACTTCCACATGGTGAAATCCCTGGCGCACCATTACGATTTCGATGTCGAAGCGCCGTTCAGCAGCCTCAAGCGCAAGCACCGCGAAGCGGTTCTGCACGGCAGCAACGGCGAGCGCATCGACTTCAGCTACACCAATGACCGGGGCGATCTCATCAGGCGGCGCTTTCCCTTCGAGGGCGTGATCCCCAACATGGAGCGCCGCTACCAGGAAACCGACTCCTCCATGGTGCGCGAAAACCTGCAGCGCTACCTGCGGGTGCGGGCTTGCCCGGACTGCGGCGGCGCCCGCCTGCGCCAAGCGGCGCGCAACGTGTTCGTGGGCGGCGTCACGCTGCCGCAAGTATCCCGGGGCTCCATCGAGGAGACGCTGACCTACTTCGACCAACTCAAGCTCGAAGGGCGCCGGGGCGCCATCGCCGACAAGATTCTCAAGGAGATCCGGGCTCGGCTGCAGTTCCTGGTCGATGTCGGCCTGAACTACCTCACCCTCGACCGCAGCGCCGAAACCCTGTCCGGCGGCGAGGCGCAGCGCATTCGCCTGGCCAGCCAGATCGGCGCGGGCTTGGTGGGCGTCATGTACATCCTCGATGAGCCTTCCATCGGCCTGCACCAACGGGACAACGCCCGCCTGCTGCGCACGCTTACCCACTTGAAGCAGCTCGGCAACACGGTGCTGGTGGTGGAGCATGACGAGGAGGCCATTCGCAGCGCCGACCACATCGTGGACATCGGCCCCGGGGCCGGCGTGCACGGCGGTCAAATCGTCGCCAGCGGCGGGCTCGAGTGTATATTGAGCGAGCCGAGCTCCATCACCGGGCAGTACCTGTCCGGCCAGCAGTCGATTGCCGTGCCGGCTCGGCGAACGCCCTACAACAAGGAGGCCGTGGTGCGCCTGGAGGGCGCCTCGGGCAACAACCTGCACGGCTTGACGGTCAACATCCCCTGCGGGCTGATGACCTGCGTCACCGGGGTGTCCGGCTCCGGCAAGTCCACGCTGATCAACCAGACCCTCTACCCGGTGGCCGCCACGCAGTTGAACGGCGCCACCACCCTATCCGCCCAGGATCACCAAGGCATCCAAGGGCTTGGGCACCTGGACAAGGTGGTCGATATCGACCAAAGCCCGATCGGCCGCACGCCGCGCTCCAATCCGGCCACCTACACCGGGCTGTTCACCCCGATACGGGAGCTGTTCGCCCAAACCCAAGAGGCGCGGGCCCGGGGCTACAAGCCGGGCCGCTTCAGCTTCAACGTCAAGGGCGGGCGCTGCGAGGCCTGCCAAGGCGACGGCGTCATCAAGGTGGAGATGCATTTCCTGCCCGACATCTATGTCGCCTGCGACCAGTGCAAGGGCAAGCGCTACAACCGGGAGACCCTGGACGTGCGCTACAAGAACAAGAACATCCACGAAGTGCTCGACATGACGGTCGAGGAGGCGCGAAGCTTCTTCGATCCGGTGCCGATGCTGGCCCGCAAGCTGCAGACCTTGGTGGATGTGGGCCTGTCCTACATCAAGCTGGGCCAGAGCGCGACCACGCTGTCCGGCGGCGAGGCGCAGCGGGTGAAGCTGTCCCGGGAGCTGTCCAAGCGCGACACCGGCCAGACGCTCTACATACTCGACGAGCCGACCACCGGCCTGCACTTCCACGACATCGCCCAACTGCTCCAGGTGCTGCACCGGCTGCGCGACCACGGCAACACGGTGGTGGTGATCGAGCACAACCTCGATGTCATCAAGACCGCCGA
>JAPPIX010000101.1:28367-35176 GCA_028820495.1 Gammaproteobacteria bacterium | reverse complement strand
ACGGCAACACGGTGGTGGTGATCGAGCACAACCTCGATGTCATCAAGACCGCCGACTGGATCATCGACCTTGGCCCGGAAGGCGGCTCCGGAGGCGGCCGCATCGTCGCCGTCGGCACGCCGGAGCAGCTCGCGAAAAAGCCCGCCTCCCACACTGGCCGCTACCTCAAGAAGGTCCTGGAGTCAGCCCCGCCAAGCTGCTGATTCAGGGGGCGCGATTATCGCCAGTTTCTGTGCTCTCAAAACGCGCCCCCAAGGCCTTTTTTTTGCTACCATTCAAGGTCAACCAGCGCTCAACGCAGCGGGCGAAGGGCGTTTTCAAAAAAACCGCTTGAAGGAAGGAACATGAGAGATGTCGTCGTCATCGACAGTGTGCGCACGGGGCTGGCCAAATCGTTTCGGGGCAGCTTCAACCTGACTCGATCCGACGACATGCTGGCGCATTGCATCGATTCGCTGCTAGACCGCAACCCGAAGCTCGCGCCGGACGAGGTGGAGGATGTGGTGGTCGGCGCCGCCAGCCACGCCGGTGAGCAGGACGGCAATCTGGCCCGCCTGGCAGTCGTGCTTTCCAAGCTGCCCATCACCACGGCCGGCGTCACCATCAACCGCTTCTGCTCCTCCGGCCTGCAGTCCATCGCCATCGCCGCCAACCAGATCGCCTCAGGGCAAACCGAAGTGGCCATCGCCGGCGGCGTCGATTCCATCTCCATGCGCACCCGCCAAGACCCCGGCAAGGCCGAGTTGAACAAGACCTTGCTGGAAGAGAAGCCCGACATTTTCATGGCCATGGGCAACACCGCTGAAGTGGTGGCCCGGCGCTACCAAGTCACCCGCGAAATGCAGGATGAATACGCCCTGCAAAGCCAGCAGCGCTACGCCCAGGCCCAGCAGGCGGGCTGGATTGGCGAAGAGATCGTGCCGATGCCGGCCACCATGAAGAAGGTGGACAAGCAGACCGGCGAGGAAAGCCTGGTGGACGTGGTGGTGGACAAGGACGAGTGCAACCGGCCCACCACCACTTTGGACGGCTTGGCGGGGCTGCCCCCCGCTTTTGAGGAGGACGGCACGGTCACCGCCGGCAACGCGTCGCAACTCTCTGACGGCGCCTCCATGACGCTGCTGATGAGCGGCGAGCAGGCCAGCCAGCTCGGCGTTGAGCCCTTAGGCATCTACCGCGGCTTCACCGTGGCCGGCTGCGAGCCCGACGAAATGGGCATCGGCCCGGTGTTCGCCATTCCGCGCCTGCTCGAGAACGCGGGCCTTGAGCAGGATGACATCGACCTGTGGGAGCTCAACGAAGCCTTTGCCTCCCAGTGCGTGTACTGCCGCGATGCGCTCGGCCTCGACAACGACATCTACAACGTCAACGGCGGCAGCATCAGCATCGGCCATCCCTTCGGCATGACCGGCTCGCGCATGACCGGGCTGATCCTGCGCGAGCTGAAGCGGCGCAACAAGAAGTACGGCGTCGTCACCATGTGCATCGGCGGCGGTCAAGGCGCTGCCGGCCTGTTCGAAGCCGCCTGAGGACGGTGAACCAGCGGCTCCCGCATCCGGCGCTTGGCCGCTCCCAAAGCGGTCTGCGGCACCGCTTGGCCGTCATGTGCGTCGCACTGTGCTGCGCCGCCAACGTCGGGTTCGCGGCCGTTGCGGCGGAGCCTGGACCGGACAATTCCCAAGACCCGCCCATCAGTTACGCGGACGCGAGCGACGAGCAACTCACCGCTCTCGCGGCACGCTGGGACGAGCTGGCAATGGCCGAACGGCGGGCGCTGCTCTCCGAAGTGAAGATGCGCATGGCCCGCCGCCAAGCGGGAACCAACGGGGTTCTGAGCATCCGCCTGACACGGCGCTACGGCGCCGTTCCCCAAGGCCAGCTTCGCATTCGCTTGGGCACCGGGCAAGCCAACGCCAAGGAGTTTGGCGTCGGCTTCGAGCAACGCGCGGGCCAGCCGCAAGCCGCCGATTCGGAGCCTTCCGAGCCGACTCCGGAGGCCTCCACCCAACAGGTGTCCGACCCCCGCTAGTGCCAATGGACATCGAGGGCACCAAGCTGCTCGTCGTGGACGACGACCCGGAGCTTTCAGAACTGACGCAGGCCTACTTGTCCCGACAGGGGTTTGATGTCGATTGCGTCGAGAGCGGGGCCGCCATGGATGCCTACTTGGCGGAAGCCTCGCCCGACCTGGTCATTCTTGACCTGATGCTGCCCGGTGAGCACGGGCTGTCCATTGCCCAGCGGCTGAAGGCGGACCACGGCCTGCCCATCATCATGGTTTCCGCCCAAGGCGAGGATGTGGACCGCATCGTCGGCTTGGAGGTGGGCGCGGACGACTACCTGGGCAAACCCTTCAACCCTAGGGAACTCCTGGCCCGCGTGCGGGCCGTGCTGCGCCGCACCCACCCGATTGCCGCCGACGAGGCCGAGATCATTCGGTTCGGCCCCTTCAAGCTCGACTTCGCGGCACATCGATTGAGCAACAAGGGCACCACCGTGGCGCTCACCTCCGGTGAGTTCGACCTGCTGCGCATTCTGGCCACCCATCCCAACCGAGCGCTGCATCGGGATCGCATACTGGACCTTTTGACCGGCGCCGAACGCTCGCCCTTCGACCGCAGCATCGACGTGCGCGTCACCCGCCTGCGCAGCAAGATCGAGCCCGACGCCGCCGAACCCACCTACATCAAGACCGTGTGGGGCAAGGGCTACATGTTCTGCCCGGATGGCCAATAGCGCGAACAAGGAACGATAGCGGACGCCTCCAGTGATCGCTCGTCCCACGTCGCTGCTGGTCCGCACCAATCTGACCCTCGCGGTCAGCTCGTTGGCGATCGTGGCCATCGCCGTGGTGGCGCTGCAGTTCTTCGTCGTGCAGCCCATCGCCGAGCAATCAGCGGACGACCAAGCGGCGCTGTTGGTGTTGACGGCGCAGACCTGGGTTGAACTGCCTCCCGAGGCGCGCCCCTACTTTGAGCTGGAACTGGCCGAGCAGCACGACCTCTACATCGGTGCCGAGGGCGCAGCGCAGCATCCACCCGCCCGCTACGACGAATCGCCCTTCCTGACCCAGCTCGAAGAACGGCTCAACGTCCGTCTGGGTCAGCCAGTGGCGATCACCCAAGGCGACGATCTGTTGTGGGCGACATTGCCGATGGGCGGCTACCAACTGCAGGTCGGCTTTTCCGGCACCCGGCGTGACATCCAGCCCCTCAACGTCGGCCTCATCATCGCCGGGCTCGGCGCCGGCGTGGTGCTCATCACTTCGGCGATCATCGTGCTGCGGGTGACCCGTCCCTTGGTGCAGGCGGCGGAACGGGCGGATGCGTTCCGCGGCGGTGCCAACTTCGACCCCCTGCCGGAAAAGGGCCCCAAGGAACTGGTCGTGCTGGCGCGCAACCTCAATACCATGGCTCGGGAAATATCCTCCTTGCTGTCAAACCGCACCACCTTGCTGGCTGGCATCTCCCATGACCTGAAGACGCCGTTGGCACGCATGCGCTTGGCGGTGGAACTGTTGCCGGAGTCCGTGGACCCGGTCCTGGTCACCCGTCTCGAGCGCAATCTCGAGTCCATGGACGAGCTCATCACCGACGCGCTCAAATTCGCCCGCGGCACCCATGAGCCGACCAAGCCAACCGAACTGCAGGCGTTGGTCGCCGACCTGCTGCAACGTCAGGATCCGCCCATCCCCTTCGACTGCGGCAAGCCGGCAAAGACGATCGTGGAAGTGGCCCCGGGGGCGCTCACCAGGGTGCTAACCAATCTCATCAACAACGCCCAGCAGCACGGCCAGGATGCGCAGGTGCGGCTGCGCGGCAGGCAGGTGCATGTCATCGACAACGGGCCGGGGATTCCCGAAGCCCATCGCGAAGCCGTGCTGCAGCCATTTTTTCGTCTGGACCGCTCACGCAGCGCCGCCACCGGCGGCAGCGGCTTGGGACTGGCCATTGCCCATCAGCTTTGCGAGGCGCACGGTTGGAGCATAACCATCAGCGGCCATCCTAGCGGCGGCACCGACGTATGCGTCAGCGTCTGAATTGTCCCTGTGTTGACAACCTTGTCAAAAAATGACAATCAAGGTTACAAACTGACACAAAATTCACGATTCATGAAATTGCCGAGTAACAGCGACCCATCAAAGTGCCTTCCCGGAACGGACGCATTGCCGTTCCGAAAAGAGGCAACCTCTATCCCCTAGGCCACTTCGTGTGGCCGCCTCAAGCCGCCGGCTTCCTCTCCAGGCCGGCGGCTTTCTATTTGGGTCCGCAAAAGGCACAAAACGGCACATGGCGCTGTGCAAGCGCCGTCTGATTTCGTAGCATTAGCAATCGGCACATGGCTGGTGTGCCAATCACCACAAGGAGTTGAAATGAAGCTAAAGAGCCGATGGCTCGTGCTGTCGGGGCTGTTGGCCCTCAGCAGTCCGGCGGTTGCCGACGAACAGGTGGGGCCCCGCGCGGGCAAGGTCTATTTGACGCCGGGCATGGCGATCTACCGGGCGCCGGACGGCGAGGACCTGAGGGGCGGCCCGGCCATCGGCTTGGGTTACATGGTCAACCGCAACCTCGGCGTTGAGCTGCTCTACTCGGACGTGAAGGTCGATCGCGACGGCGTCGTCGCCAGCCGGCAGGATGCGAGCGGCGGCAAGGGCCGCAAGGCCGAGCTCTTCTGGGCCAATGCGCTCTACAAGGTCGGCGGCACGGAGAGGTTTCAGCCGTTCACCCTGTTCGGCGTCGGGCGCACGGAGATCGGCGGCTCGAACGATACGGAAATCAACGTGGGTGCCGGCGTCTTCGCCGAGCTCAACCGCCGACTGTCGGTGCGCGCCGACCTGCGCGCCGTGCACTCCACCGATGAGGGCGGCATCGAGCCGTTCGCCTTCATCGGCCTGACCGCAACGCTCGGCAAGATCGCGCCGCCGCCGCCCCCGGATTCCGACGGGGACGGCGTGGCCGATCCCAACGACCGCTGCCCGAACACGCCCCCGGGCGTGGAAGTGGATGCCAACGGCTGCCCGCTCGATGACGACGGCGACGGCGTGCCCAACTACCTCGACGAATGCCCTGGCACGATTGCCGGGGCCGCAGTGGACGCCAAAGGCTGCCACTTTGAGGACGAGGAGGCCATTAGCGAGGACGTGGTCATCGAGTTTGACTTCGACTCCGCCGAGCTGCGTGCCAACGAACACGGCGACGTGCGGCGTTTCGCCGCGTTCATGCGCGAACATCCCGAGGCCGAGGCCCTGATCGAGGGCCATACTGACTCCATGGGCGCCGACCCTTACAACGAGAGGCTGGCGCAGGAGCGTACGCGAACCGTGCTGGATCGCCTAGTGGAGGTGGAGGGCATCGCCGCCAGGCGAATCACGGTGGCTGCGTATGGCGAAAGCCGCCCCATCGCCAGCAACGACACCGATGAGGGGCGCCAACGCAACCGCCGCGTGGTCGGGGAGGCGAACGCCGTCCGCATGGTCATTCGGATGAAATAGGCTGTTTCTCCCACTGCATCGTGAACGTTCAGTATGAAACCCAAGGGGCCATGGCCCTCGTCACGATCGATCGCGCCGACAAGCACAACGCCATCTCCTTGGATACCTTGGAGGAGTTGCACCAGGCCGTCGGGCGGGCGGCGGCCGACGATGCCATACGGGTCATCACCATCACCGGCGCGGGCGAGCGCGCCTTCGCCTCTGGCTCCGACCTAGGCGAAGTGCTGCACCGGGATTTCAAAAAGGCCTTGGAGCCCATCGTGCAAGGCTTGGCGGACCGCCTGGAGCGGACCCCCAAGCCGACCATCGCCGCGATCAATGGCATCTGCATGGGTGGCGGGCTGGAAGTCGCCTTGGGCTGCGACCTGCGCATCGCCACCCCCAACGCCCGGTTCGCCACCCCGGAGGGCAAGCTCGGCATCATTCCCGGCGGCGGTGCCACCGCTCGCCTGCCGCGCATCGTCGGGCGCGGCTGGGGTATGGAAATGCTGCTCATGGGCGAACCCATCGACGCGGAACGGGCCCTGGCCATCGGCCTGATCACCCGGATCGTGGAACCCGCCGAATTGCTGCCCGAGGCGCAGCGCATGGCGGAGCACCTGGCCAAGTTCGCGCCGTTCGTGCCACGCACCATGAAGGCGATGGTCAACTTCGGCATGGAGGCGAGCTTGGCCGGCGCCCTGATGCTGGAGAAGTACGCCCAGGGCGCTCTGGTGCAGACGGAGGACAAAAAAGAAGGCATCAGCGCCTTCCTAGACAAGCGCCCGCCGCAGTTCAAGGGCCGTTGAACCCAACTCGCCGCTGAGGGATACTGCCCGACTTGGACTGAGCGAGGGGGTAGCCAACGGCCCGACATCGCCCAGGCTCAGCATCCAACAATTCAGCAAACCAACATTCGAGGGGAATCCATGGCCATTGACCGCTTTCCGGTGGAAGCCAGCCACATCATGATGTTCGCCCGTTCGGTGGCGGACGCCAATCCCATCTACTACGACGAGGAGTACGCGGCCGGCACGGAGCCGGGCAAGATCATCGCACCGCCAACCTTCGCGCAATCCAGCGCCCAGTTCGACCCCGACTACTTCCTGCGGCCGAAGATCGGCGAGCCTTGGTTCGGCTCCGGCAAGGAGGCCACCGGCATCAAGCGGGAAAGCTCCGGCGGCGGTGGTGGTGGGGGCGGCGGCCTGCACGCCGAGCAGCACTTCGAGTACCACCGCCACATCAGCCCTGGCGACGTGCTCAGCGCCACGGTCAAGCCGGGCAAGACCTGGGAGCGGGAGAGCAAGCGCGCCGGCAAGCTGACGTTCAGCGAAACCGT
>JAPPIX010000101.1:0-28267 GCA_028820495.1 Gammaproteobacteria bacterium | reverse complement strand
AGGAGCATTTGAACATGGCACTAAGCGCAGGCAATTTGAACATCGGCGACACCTACGAGGAATGCTTGGTGGAAGACCTCAAGCGCACCCAGCTCGTGCAGTACTCGGGCGCCTCCGGGGACTACAACCCCCTGCACTCCGATGAGATCTTCACCACCCAAGTGGCAGGCTACCCGAGCGTCTTCGCCCACGGCATGCTGACCATGGGCATGACCGGCCGCATGCTGACCAACTACGTCGGCGACGGCAGGCTCAAGACCTTCGGCGTGCGCTTCACCAGCCAAGTCTGGCCCGGCGACACCCTGCACTCCACCGCCACGGTGGAGGAGGTCACGGTGGAAGACGACGACCCGGTGGTGAAGCTAAAGGTCGAGACCACCAACCAAGACGGCAAGGTGGTGGTGTCGGGGTACGCTTCGGCTCGGCTGGATCCCTAGTCACCACTGCTCCACGGAGGTGCGCACGTCGATTTCGAAGGTCCAGGCGCGGCGGGGCTGGTTGTAGAGGTAGGCAAAGCCGTCGGCGATGCCCTCCAGTGAGATCATGCCCTGCTCGCCGAGTTTTTCGGCGTACTCCGGGAATCCCCGCTTGATCTTCTCGCCGCCGATGGCACCGTCCACCACCACGTGGCCGACGTGGACGCCCTCGGGACCGTACTCCTTGGCCATGGCTTGGGCGAGGTTGCGCAAGCCGCCCTTGGCCGCGCTGAACGCCCCGAAGTGGGCACGTCCGCGCATGGAGGCGCTGGCACCAGTGAAGAGCAGGGTGCCGCCGCCTTTCGGCAGGAAGCGGCGCACCGCCTCGCGCCCGAATAGAAAACCGCCGAAGCAGCCCACCCGCCAAGCGGACTCAAAGTAGTCCGCATCCATGTCGATGACCCGCCCCGGCTGGTTGTTGCCGGCGTTGTAGATCGCGACGCTCAACCCATCGCCCGCAGCGTCGAACAACGCCGCCACCGACGCCTCATCAGTGGCGTCCGCGACCACCCCGGTCGCATGGCCGCCCGCCTCCCGAATGCTCTGCGCCACGCTCTCCAACTGGGCCTGGGTTCGGCCCGCGGCAAAAACGTGCAAGCCCATCGCCGCGAAGCGCTGGCAGAGCGCCCCGCCAAGGCCTTCCACCGGCCCGACGCCAATGACCACTGCGGTATCCATGGATCGTTCTCCCAATCTGTTAACTTTGCAGCCTCAAATCGGATGCAGGCGCACTGGCACGTCCTTGATGCCGCGGATGAAGTTGTTGGACAGGCGGACCACATCGCCGGCCAGTTCCACCTTGCGGAAGCGCTTCAGGATCTCCTCCCAGAGCACCTGGAGCTGCAGTTCCGCCAAGCGGTTGCCCATGCAGCGGTGGATGCCGAAGCCGAAGGCGACGTGGGCGCGGGCGTTGGGGCGGTCGATTCGCAATCGGTCGGGGGCGTCGAAGACCGCCTCGTCGCGGTTGCCGGATATGTACCACATGACCACCTTTTCGCCCGCCCGGATGCGTTGGCCATCCAGCTCGAAGTCCTCGAGGGCGGTGCGGCGCATGTGGATGACGGGGGTTTGCCAGCGAATCATCTCAGACACCATGTTGGGGATCAGCTTGGGATTGTCCCGAACTTTGGCAAACTCATCCGGATGCTGGTTCAGCGCCACCACGCCGCCGCTGATGCTGTTGCGGGTGGTGTCGTTGCCGCCCACGATCAGCAGCAGGATGGTGCCGAGCAGGCGTTCCGGGCGTTCTATCATGTCGCGGGTGTCGTCGCCGTGGGCCAGCATGGAAATGAGGTCGAACTTGGGCGGCGCGGCGGCCCGTTCTCGCCAGAGTTGCTCGAAGGTGGCAGCGCACTCCATGATTTCCGCGAAGCGCTTGCTCATGTCGATGCTGTTGTCGCCAGTGACTTTTGGCAGCGCAGTGGTGACGTCGGACCAGTGGATCAGTCGGTGCCGCTCGGCGTAGGGAAAGTCGAACAAGGTGGCCAGCATGCGGCCGGTGAGTTCCACGGACACCTCCCGAACCCAATTGAAGGTCTCCCCCACCGGCAGACTCTCCAGGATGTCCACCGCCCGTTCGCGGATCAGGGGTTCCAGCTCCCTCAGGTTCCTAGGCGCCACCGAAGGTGCCACCGTCTGCCGGTCGGGCGCGTGGCGCGGCGGGTCGAGGTCGATGAAGCTCTCATTGCGCCGACGTTCCTCATTGTAGTCCGGGAGGTCCAGGATGGAGATGCCGCCCGCCTCCGAGGAGAACACCTTGTGGTTGGTGTCCACCGCCTTGATCAGCCGATGATTGGTCACTGACCAGAATGCGCCGTTGTCGCTGTCAGCCAAGTGGTGCAGGGGCGCTTCGCGCCGCAGGCGGGCGAACCACGGTTGCCAGCTATCATCTCGATACAGTTCCGGGCGGCTGACGTCGATTTCCTCGAGTGGCACGGCTTCGACCGCCGCTTGTTGGTCCCTGAGTTCGCTCATGTTGGCCTGTTCTCCAGATCAGCGGAGCGCCTTGCGCAGAGCGGCGCAGGCGGTCTCGAATGGGGCGCGGCTGGCCTTGAACTGCTGCGCGGTGGCGAAGAAGTCGTGGACCAAGCCGTCGTAGCAGATGGCCTCCACTTGGGTTCCGGCGGCGGCGAGGGTTTCCGCATACAGGTTGCCCTCATCGCGCAACGGGTCAAACTCGGCGGTCATCACCAAGGCCGGGGGCAGCCCGCTGTGGTCGGTGGCCTTCAGCGGCGACGCATAGGGGTGGCTGCGGCTGGCCGGGTCGGGGCAGTAATGATCCCAGAACCAGCGCATGGTGGGGGTTTCCAGAATGTAGCCCGTGCCGTTGTCAACGTATGAGGGGCGGCTCAAGTCGTGGTCCACCACCGGGTAGAGGAGCAGTTGGAAGTCGATTTCGGGCCCTGCTTCGTCGCGGGCCTTCAGGCTTAGGACTGCCGCTAGGTTGCCGCCGGCGCTTTCGCCGGCCACCGCAAGGCGTCCGTTGCCGCCCAGTTCACCACCGTTGGTGGCCACCCATTCCAAGGCGGCGTAGCAGTCGTCCACCGCAGCGGGGAAGCGGTGCTCCGGGGCTAGCCGATAGTCAACGGACGCCACCACGCAGCCCGCCGTTTCGCACAGGTCGCGGCAAGCGGCGTCGGCGGTGTCCAAGTCGCCGATCACCCAACCGCCGCCGTGAAAATAGACCACCACCGGATGCGGCCCCGACGCCTGCGGCCGATAGATGCGCAGCGGCACCTCACCAGCCGGGCCGGGAACGCCGCGCTCAATCACCTCGCCCACCGCCAGATCCTCGTTCAATGGGCGCATCATCCGATAGAGCGCCCGGGCTTCCTCAGGCGTCATCTCGGGGATCGGCGGTCCGGGTTCGGCGGCCAGCGCCTCCAGCATCGCTTGGTATTCCGGCACTAACGGCATGGGTCTCCCTCGTGTAGAATTCGCGGCCTTTCAGTCTAGCGCACAATCTGCGGGGATGCCCTCTCCACTGCGCATCCGCCACTAGGAGCACCTATGCACAACTTGGACGCTGAGAACGACCTGACCGAAGCCGCCAAACAGTTCAATCTGCTGGAAAGCTCGCTGTTCAAGCACCGCACGCTGACCCTCTTTGGCGAAGTCAGCCAAAAACTCGCCCAGCGAACGGCGGAGAAGCTGCTGAGCCTGTCGTTCGAATCGGACGATCCGATCACCATCTACCTAGGCTCCCCGGGTGGCCACGTCGAGTCCGGCGACACCATTTTCGACATGATCGGCTACATCAAGCCCAAGGTGCGCATCGTTGGCACTGGCTGGGTGGGCAGCATCGCCACCCACATCTACTTGGCTCCGGAGAAGGAGGACCGGCTTTGCCTGCCCAACACCCGCTTTCTGATCCACCAGCCCGCTGGCGGTTTTGGCGGTGACGCCTCGGACATCGAAATCCACGCCCGGGAAATCGTCAAGACTCGGGAGCGCATCAACCGGATCATCGCCGAGCGCACCGGGCAGCCCTTGGAGAAGGTGGCCGAGGACACCGACCGGGACTACTGGATGAGCGCCGAGGAGTCGGTCGAGTACGGCCTCGTCGGCAAGATCATCGCCAGTGTGGATGAGCTTGACTAACGAGGCTACGCCCCAGACCGATGCGACCACGGTCGCCGGGCGCATAGGTTGGCTCATGGCACAACCTCAACCCGCGATCAAGAAAAATTAACGCCCAAACTCCTTGAGCCGCTCGGCCATGTCCGGCCCGGCGCCGGGGCCCTCGGTACGTTCGAAGCGCAGGCCCTCGCTCAAGCCCCGGTCCAAGCCGCCGTTGACCAGCATCTTGTCGGCGCGCAGGGTGAACCAGGAATTGGCCAGGAACGAACGGGCCATGGCTTCGGCGGCATCGATCAGCTCGCCAGCGGGCACGCAGCGGTTCGCCAGGCCGAGGGTGACGGCTTCGGCACCGCCAACGACTCGCCCGCTGAACATCAACTCCTTGGCATTGATCAGCCCCACCCGGCGTGGCAGGCGTTGGGTCATGCCCCAAGACGGCGACATGGCCCACTTGCCGTGGGTGTCGGCAAAGCGGGCATCCTCAGCCGCAATCAACAGGTCGCAGGCCAGGGCCAGCTCCAGCGAGCCGGTGTAGCAGTGGCCCTGCACCGCAGCGATGACCGGCTGCGGCAAACGCTCGATGGCCTCCAGGGTCTCCGCTTGAAAGTGCCGGCTGGGCGCCCGCTCCCCCGCCTGAATGGCCTTTAGGTCGTTGCCGGCAGAGAACGAACGGCCCTTGCCGCAGAGGATCACGCAGCCCACCGTCTCCGTCTGCTCGGCAATGGCGTCCACATGGCGGCGCAGTTCGACGAACAGGTTTGGGCTTAAGGCGTTGAGTGCCTCGGGGCGGTTGAGTGTCAAAGTGCACAGGCCCTCCCGGTCTTCGCGCAACACGAGTTCGGTCATGGCTTTCTCCTGTGAGTGGTGATCTGTCTAAAGGCCGAGCACCAGCTTGGCGACGATGTTCTTCTGCACTTCGTTGGTGCCGCCAGCGATAGAGCTGGCCCGCAGGTTGAAGTAGCGGGGAAGGACAGTCAAGCCGCTCTCCGGGCCAATGGGCGGCACGTTGCGGCCCGGGACCAAGGCCTCCGGCTGGTGCGGGGCGGCTTGCGCGCCGAGCGCCTCCAAGGCCAGCTCGGTTAGCGCCTGGCCAATGTCCGCCCCAAAGTTCTTCATGATGGAAGACTCCGGGCCTGGCGGCTGACCCTTGGAGAGCGCCGCCATGATGCGGAATTCGGTGGCCTTGATGGCTTGCAGCTTGACGTCGGCGGCATCGAGCCGGCGGCGGTAGTCGGGGTCGTCGATGAGTGCGCCGCCTTCCTGGGGTGCTTGGGCGGCCAAGCGGCGAACCCGGTCCAGCGCCGTCTGGTAGCCCGCCGCGCCGCCGCCCCCGCGTTCAAACTCCAGCAGGTACTTGGCCACCGTCCAGCCCTCATGCTCCCGGCCGACGATGTTGGCCTTCGGAACCTGAACGTCGTCGAAGAACACTTGGTTGACTTCGTGGGTGCCGGAGGCAAAGACGATGGGCTCAACCCGGATGCCGGGCGAGTCCATGTCGAGCAGCAGGAAGGTGATGCCCTGTTGCGGCCGCTCGCCGTCGCAGGTGCGCACCAAGCAGAACATCTTGTTGGCGTAGTGGGCGTGGGTGGTCCAGATCTTCGAGCCGTTGAGCCGGTAGAAGTGACCATCGGAGACGGCCGCGAGCTTCAGGGAGGCCAAATCGGAGCCGGAGCCGGGTTCCGAATAGCCTTGGCACCAATAGTCCTCCCCAGACAGGATGCGGGGCAGCAACTCGGCCTTCTGCGCTTCAGTGCCGTAGCCAATCAGCATGGGGCCGCACATGCCGAGGCCCATCGGCGCCAAGCTCGGCGCCTCCGCGCGGGTGGCTTCGGTTGACCAGAGGTAGCGGCGGGTCAAGTCCCAACCCGGCCCGCCGTGCTCCTTCGGCCAAGCCGGCGCCACCCAGCCCTGCCGATGCAGGATGCGGTGCCAGCGGATGTTGTGCTCGTAGTCCAGAAAGACGCCGGGGCAGAGGCGTTGCGCCCGTTTGAGGTCTTCGGGGAGATTGGCGTCCAGGAAGGCCCGCGCCTGTTCGCGAAACGCCTCGTGCTCGTCGCTGAAGGAAGTGTCCAATCGCCCGCCCGTTCGGTTTCAGGCCGCCATTGTGCGTTGCGCCGCCAACAATGGAAAGAGGGTGTGCCGGCACATAAACCTGCAGAGAGAGTAGCCATCCTTCACTCGTTAAGTTATGTTTCGCCCTGCTTGCGCGGCGCGTTCCGCGCCGACAGGGACAGAACATCCCAAATTCGACAATTGCAACTGTGGAGGGAGATTCATGAATCAACCATTCGCTAGGCGGCGATTGGCCGCTTGCTTGGTCGTTCCGTTCCTAGTCACCGGGCTGTCGGCACCGGCTGCCGAAGGCGGCGGCGAAATCGAGGAGATCCTAGTCACCGGTTCCTACATCAAGGGCACGCCGGAGGACGCGCCCCTGCCCGTGACCGCGCTTACCCGAAACGACTTGGCGCTGGAAGGATCGCCCACCACGCTGGATCTGATCAAGAACCTGTCGTTCAGCCAGGGGGCTGACGGCGAGACCGACCAGTTTCAGGCCGGCGCCGGCGCCGACCGGGCCACGGTCAACATCCGCGGCCTCGGGCCGAGCCGTTCGCTGGTGCTCATCAACGGGCGCCGCACCACTTGGTCGCCGCATGCCATTGGCGCCCAAGCCCAACTGCTGGTGGACGTGAACATGATGCCTTCCATTGCCGTGGAGCGGATCGAGATTCTGCGTGACGGCGCGGCAGCCACCTATGGTTCGGACGCCATCGCCGGGGTGATGAACTTCATCACCCGCAGCGATTTCACCGGATTCGAGGTTTCCGCAAACCACAAGACCGTCGAGGACTCGAGCGGCGACACCGAGGCCGGCGTGATCCTCGGCACCGATTTCGCCGACGGCCGCGGCCACATCGTCAGTTCCTTCAGCTACATCAAGCGCGGGGAACTTGAGCTGTCCGAGCGCGACTGGGCCGTGCGGCCCTACGCCGACAGCCCCGGCGGTGGCTGGTCCAGTGTCGGCCGGCCTTCCGTGGTGGTGCCCTTGGATCGTTGGAACGCCTTTCCCATCGGCGGCTTCGTCGGCCTGCTGGCCACGGGCATCGTCGATCCCAACTGCGAAAAGCTGGGGGGCGCCATCACTACCGCTGGCGTAGCCGGCAACACCGGGGGGGGGTTCTGCCGCTTCCAGTACACCGCCTTCGATAACATCGCCGAGGAAGCGGAGCGCTGGCAGTGGTTCACGGAAGGTTCATGGGAGATCAGCGACAGCATCACCCTGAGCGGCGAATTCCTGATCACCGACAGCAACGTACCCGGATGGAACACCTCGCCGTCCTATCCGCCCAACCGGCTGGTGGACGAAAACCGCACCATCCGGGCCAACAACCCCGGCTTGGTGGACATGGCCAGCAAGTACCCGGACATTTACGGCACCTACGCCTGGTGCGATGCGGACTACTGCCGCTGGCAGGGCGACCCCGCCCAGACGGAAGCCGGCATCCCCGAAGCCTGGCAGGAAGTGGCTTGGTTCTACGGCCGCTACTACGGTCAGGACGGCCCCCTGCGCGACCATCACCGCAAGTCGGACCTGTGGCGGCTGAACTTCACCTTGGAGGGCGACCTCGGAGATTACGGATGGACGACCTCCGCAACCTACTCCAAGTCGGAACGAGACTTTGACGGGGGCGACACTATGGTCTATCGCGACGCCAGGGCCCGCCAAGGCCTGGGCGGCCATGAATGCGAAGCCATGGTGCCCAACGAATACGACGAAAACGGCAACTTGGCGTTTTCGCTGGATACGGTCATGGCCCACGCCGGCCAAGGACCGTGCCGCTACTGGATTCCGTTCTCCAACTCCATGCCCGGCTCCCACCCCCAAGTGCCGGGCGGCATTGCGGAAAACCCCGATTTCAACCCAGCTTTGAACAACCAGGACCTGCTCGACTACATGCTGTCGCCACACGGCGGCGATGGGGAAACGTCGCTGCTGGTGCTGGAGGGCATACTGACCGGCGCCTTGCCTTGGGCGTTGTCCGGCAACGAGTTGAACTTCGCCGTCGGTGCCCAGTGGCGAAGCGAAACCTACGAGTCCGGCCCCTATGAATTGAACGACTTCTCGCTCTTCCCCTGCGCCGCCGGGCCGGAGATCAAGGACTGCACCACCAACCGCAACGGCCTGTTCGGCTTCCTGCCACCCGGTTCCCACATTGACGAGGACCGGGACATCTACTCGGTGTTCGGCGAACTGCACGCCTCCTTGGCGGAAACGGTCGAGGCCCAGTTGTCGGTGCGCTACGAGGACTACGGCGGGTCGGCGGGCTCAAGCCTGGACCCCAAGCTGGCCCTGCGTTGGCAAATCGCGCCGAGCATCGGGGTGCGGGCTTCGGTGGGCACCACCTTCCGGGGGCCGACCTTGAATCAAATCGTGGCGTCCGCCTCCTCCAACTCACTGCAGTTCGTGGGGCAGACGGGAGCTTTCAAGCGCGTTGACACCCAAGGCAATCCCGACCTGGACCCTGAGGAGGCCACCACCTTCAACGTGGGCCTGTTGGTGGACCATGACGGCTTGATCGGCGACAACGACAACCTTTTCATCACCGTCGATTACTGGTCCTACGACTTCAAGAAGCCCTTGGTGACCGAGCCCTTCGGCGCCGTTCTGGCCGCTGCCTGCTCGGGTGGGCCGACGGACCCCTGCGACCCCGCCAGCCCCTACTTCTCCCGTCTGACCTTCGGCGGCAATGCGGCTGCTGCGAACCTTGAGATCATCGACATCAAGATCATCAACGGGCCAGACACCGAAACCGACGGCATCGACTTCACCGCACGATACAGCATGCCGGTCGGTCCCGGCATCGCCAGCGTCGGCGTCACTGGCACCCGCATCCTCAACTACGACATTGACTCATGGGTGCTCGGCGATGCCTACGACGCCCTCGGCCGATACAACTACGGCACCTCGCTGGCACGAACGTTGGCGAAGTGGAAGGGGCGGGGCCTAGTCAACTATGCCATCGGCCCGATGAACCTGCGCTACAACTTGAACTACATCGACGGCTACGACGATCTGGGGGGCAATCCGTCGGGCGTGACTTACATCAAGAGCCACATGACCCATGACCTGCATCTCAGTTACAGCCTCATGGACGATCAAGTGAGCCTGTCGCTCTCGGCCGTAAACCTCGCCGATGAAGACCCTCCCTTCACCGGTCGGGAGATGAACTACGACGCCTTCAGCCACAACCCCTTCGGGCGGATGTTCAAGTTTGGCGTCACCTATCGGATGGGCGACTGAGCAGCCTCTCAGCCGGATAGATACCTCGCGAATCTCCGAACGTGGCGGATCAGGCCGTTTTGGTAGAGCGCGGGGGCCACCGGAACCCCAGCTAGTGGCCGGAACTGGACGTAAGAATGCGGCTGGCGCTTGGCTCAGCCAGCAGGTTCGGCTGCGGGTGATTTCGATCGCTATGCTCGCTATGGCGCTTTTCGGCATTTTGGTGGGATTGCTGTTGCGCGGCCTTCCAGCCGCCGCTGAACTCGATGCAGAGGTTATGAATTGGGCGAGTCTCGGGGTGGCGGTTTTCGTAGCCTGCGGGTTGTGGCTGTACTTGAAACGCCTAGAGAACACATGGCTTCGTGGGCTGGAGGCGGAACGCCGGGTTGGCGACCACATCGAACATGCAATCGCCAATGACGAGTGCGCGTGCGCCCACGACATAACATAAAGGAAGCGGTCGGGGGATCGGGCAACATCGATCATGTCGTGGTGACGCCTGCCGGCACCTGGGTAGTGGAAACCAAGGCCAGCTGGTTGAGCAAGACCCACTACCACACTGCCTTGGCCCAGGCGGCGGACGGCGCCCGTCGAGTTCGTCGTCATCTTGACACTTCTCTACCCGTGCGACCTGCGCTTGTGCTCGCCGACGAAGACCTCCAGCTTGAACGCAAAGCCGATTGGAAGGGCCAGCCGGTAAGCACTTTCGACGTTGGAACGTTTTGGCGCATAGTGTGTGAAGAATCCCGCCAATCCGTTCCGGCGGAGAGCCGTTCCGAGCTGAAGAGGGTCGTGCGGACGGTCTGGAGTCTCGGATCGTTGCGCCACATTGAGCCTTGAAGCGAATCTGACGTGGAGCATGGTAGTATCGACCCATGCCCACGACTGCGATTGACACTCTGCGGTATGCCCGGAAGCTCAAAGATGCGGGTGTGCCCCCGGACCAAGCGGAAGCGATGGCGGATGCCATCGGCTCGGAACTTGTGGACCAGCTCGCCACCAAGGCGGACATGAATGAGCTGAAGTCGTGGGCTGAGGGCAAGTTTCAGTTGCTGTACTGGATGCTCGGCTTCAACTTAGCGTTTGTGGTCGCCATTGCTTGGCGGGTGTTCGGATAAGCATCGGCACACGCCGATGTTCGAAGGCTTGGCAACTTAGCGGGACGAGTTGGCTCCTGTTGCGCCTATCGAGGCGCGGCGAGGTCGTATTCGCGCACGAGCAGGTCTGCTGGCACCTGCCATTCGGACGACAGCGCGCGGATTATCGGCAGCGTGAGCGGGCGGCGGCGGGAGAGCACCTCGGACGCTCGCGGCTGGGAGCCGATTAGCGCAGCCAGGTCCTTCTGCCGAAAGCCTCGCGCGTCCATGACGTGCTCAACAGCCGAAATGGGGTCGGGCGCCTCGATAGGCCAACGGTTGGCTTCATAGGCCTCGACAAGCGTGACCAGCACGTCAAATTCGTCGGCCTCGAACGTATCTGGCGCAGCGCCCATCAACCGGTCGATTCGGGCAAGTGCCGCATCGTAGTCGAGTTCGGTCCTGATCGGTTTGATGTCCATCCCGGCTTCTCCGCCAGATGTTGGCTGCGTCTATCCTCTCGTACTCGGCATGCGTTCCCACAAAACGCAAGAATCCGGTTCCGTGAGTGTAATTGAAGCGCACCACAAGTCTGTACTTGTTGCCTGCAATGTTGAAGCAAAAGAGCGAGTGCCATCAACGAAGCATGGTAATATCGATCCATGGCCACGACTGCGATTGACACTCTGCGGTATGCCCGGAAGCTCAAAGATGCGGGTGTGCCGCCGGACCAAGCGGAAGCGATGGCGGACGCCATCGGCTCGGAGCTTGTGGACCAGCTCGCGACCAAGGCGGATCTGCTCGCGACCAAGGCGGACCTAGAGGGTTCAATTGGGGCGCTAAGGGTGTGGGCCGAAGGGAAATTTCAACTGCTGTACTGGATGCTTGGCTTCAACCTGGCGTTCGTCGTCGCCATCGCTTGGCGGATGTTCGGATAAGAATCAGCACACCCCGTTGGCCGACCGTGGCAGTGGGAGTCCCGTTGGCCGACCGTGGCAGTGGGAGTGCGGGCAACCTGACCAATGGAGAGGAAAATGATGAAGAAACTGCTAGCTGGCTTGGCCAGCCTGGGCGTACTTGGCATTCCGGCAGGCGTTCTCGCGGGCGAAGCCGGCCAGACGGCCGATACCGTCATCGAGGAGATGATCGTCACGGCCACCAAGCGCGAAGAGTCGATTCAAGACGTGCCGATTGCGGTTTCCGCCTTTAGCGGCGAGGATCTGTCGGCGAGGGGCGTGCAGGACATCTACGGGCTGCAGGAGGTATCGCCTTCGATTGCCGTTTACAGTTCCAACAGCACGTCCAATGGCGGCACCCTGCGCATCCGCGGCGTGGGCACCACCGGCAACAACCCCGGCCTCGAGGCGGCCGTGGGCACCTTCATCGACGGCATTTACCGCTCCCGGGCCGGGCTTGCCTTCAACGACCTGACCGATATCGACCGGATCGAAATCCTGCGCGGCCCCCAAGGCACCCTGTTCGGCAAGAACACGGTGGCCGGGGCAGTCAACATCATCACCCGCAAACCGGAATTCGAGAACAGCGCCAGCCTGAGCATCGGCTTCGGCAATCTCGACTCCCAAGAGTACAGCTTCATCGGCAACGCGGTGCTCTCGCCCGATGTGCTTGCCGGACGGATCGCCTACAGCTATCGGGAGCGTGACGGCTTCTACAAGGAGATCGATTCGGACGAGGCTTGGGACAATCGCGACCGGCACAACGTGCGCGGCCAACTGCTCTGGACACCCAACGATGACGTGGAGGTGCGCTTCATCGGCGACTACACCGAGAAGGACGAGACCTGCTGCCCCGCCGCCTTCTGGATACCCGGCCCGACCAGTCCGGTGGTCGCCCTTCTAGGCGGCGACATCACCCCCTTTGAAGTGGACAGCGACCTACGGGTGGGCACCAACTACGAGCCCTACGAGGACGTCGAGGACTGGGGGCTGTCGATGGACGTGCTCTGGCAGGTTGGCGACAGCATGAACTTCCGGTCCGTCACCGCCTACCGGGACTGGGAGGTGGCCCGGGGCCAGGACATCGACTTCACCAGCGCCGACATCCTGCACCCCCAGGATTCGGACGAGACCTTCGAGAACGTCTCCCAGGAATTCCAGCTTTACGGCGAGAACGGCGACCTGTCCTGGCTGGTCGGCGCCTACTTTTACACGGAGGACCTGGAGTCCACCGAGTACATCATCTTCTCGCACGACGGCGGCGCCTACTTGGGGGCGCTGTTCGGGGCACCGGCCCTTGCCCCCGTGGTGCTCGGCGACCCGGCTGGGCGCGGCACGCCGGGGCAGGGTTACGACGCCCTCTTCTTCTCCGACACCGAGGGCTGGTCGGTATTCACCCACAATACTTGGCACGCCAACGAGGCGTTCGACGTGACCTTGGGCGTACGGTACTCCTGGGAGGAAAAGGACGCGGGCATGATCATCAACGGGGCGCCCTTCGGTGAAGCCATCGACGACCCGTTCTGCGCCATCGTCTTCATCGGCTCGTTTTGCGACAACGCAAGCTGGAACAACAAGAAGAGCGAGGACGAGATTACCGGAACCCTGAAGCTCGCTTATCAGGTTGCCGATGACGTCAACCTCTACGCCAGCTACAGCCGCGGCTACAAGGCTGGCGGCTACAACCTCGACCAGGAGGCCCTCGGCTTCCGCGACGAGGCAGGCAACTTCGTTGACCAAAGCAGCTTCAACCCGGAAACTTCCGACTCGTTCGAACTCGGCATGAAGGGGCGTTTCCTCAATCAGCGCCTGACCGTCAACACCGCGCTGTTCCACACGACGTTTGACGACTTCCAACTCAACACCTTCACCGGGTTGGGCTTCACCGTGGGCAACGTCCAGAAGGTCGTCTCCTCGGGCGTGGAGTTGGAGTCCTTCCTAACCTTGACCGACGGCGTGTTCCTGACCGCGGGCGCCACCTACACCGACGCACGCTATGACGACGATCTGGTGCCGGCCAACGCCCACCTTGAGGACAAGCGCTTAACGCAATCGCCGCTGTGGCAGGCGAGCGCCTCGTTGTTCGTTGACCGGGAAATCCCGAACACCAACTACCGTTGGATCATGAATGCCAACTGGTCCCATGTCGGGGAGGTCAACACCGGCTCCGACCTCGATCACCCCCAGAAAGTCCGCAAGGCCTTCGACATGTTCAATGCGCAGGCGGGCATCAAGACCGCCGACGGCCGCTACGAAATCACCGCCTGGGGCCGCAACCTGAGCAACAAGCGAATGAACATGCTGGTGTTTGACTCGGTGTTCCAAGGCGGAAGCTGGCACACGTTCGGCAACGCGCCGCGCACTTACGGGTTGACGGTGAAAGTCAACCTCGTGAACTAAGCCCGCTGGCTGGAGACGGCGACCGTTTCGCCGGTCATGTAGGAGGCGTAGTCGCTGGCTAGGAACACCATCACGTTGGCCACCTCCCAGACCTCGGCGGGCCGGTCGTAGGCTTCTTTGGCCTTTAGTTCGCGGAGCAGTTCCTCGGTGGTTACCTTGGCGAGGAAGGGGTGCATCGCCAAGCTTGGCGCTACCGCGTTGACCCGGATGCCCAGTTCCGCGCCCTCCAAGGCGGCGCAGCGGGTCAGCGCCATCACCCCCGCCTTGGCCGCGGCGTAGTGGGCCTGTCCCCGCTGCGCCCGCCAGCCCAGCACCGAGGCATTGTTGACGATCACCCCGCCACCCGTGCCGCGCATGGCTTGCATCGCGGCACGGGTCATGCGGAAGGTGCCGTTCAGGGTCACGTCCAGCACCTTGCCCCATTGCGCGTCGGTCATGTCCACTAGGTTCGCGGTGCCGCCGAGACCGGCATTGTTGATCAGCACGTCCACCGCGCCAAATGCGTTCTGCGCAGCGGCGAAGAGCGCATCCACGTCGTCCTGAACCGTCACGTCACAGCGCTGGGCAATCACGCGCCCGGTTGCCAGCGCCTTCAAGCGGGCTGCCGCTTCGGCCAGGCGGACGGCGTGGCTGTCGGAGATCAGCACCGAGGCGCCTTCCTCCAAGCAGCGTTTCGCCGCCGCAAAACCGATGCCGGTGCCTGCCGCGGCGGTGATCACGACCCGCTGGTCCCGTAGCAGGTCGTGCCCCCGGGGGTAGTCGGGTGGCAGTGACAGATCGGCCATGGCGGCGGCTCTCAAAGACGCTCGATGATGGTGACGTTGGCTTGGCCGCCCCCTTCGCACATCGTCTGCAGGCCAAAGCGCCCGCCGCTGCGCTCCAGCTCGTGCAGCAGGGTGGTCATCAGCTTGGCCCCGGTGGCACCCAAGGGATGGCCCAAGGCGATGGCGCCGCCGTTGACGTTGGTGCGCTCAGGGTCGCAGCCCGTCTCAGCCAGCCAAGCCATCACCACCGGGGCGAAGGCCTCGTTGATCTCAACGCGGTCGATGTCGCCGATCGTCATGCCGGTCTTTTGCAGCGCCCGCTCGGTGGCCGGCATGGGCGCGGTGAGCATCCAGATGGGGTCGTCGGCCAACACGCTGATGTGGTGAATGCGGGCCCGGGGCTTAAGCCCGTAGCGGGCCACCGCTGCTTCCGAGCAGATCAACAGCGCCGCCGCGGCATCGCAGGTCTGGCTGGACACCGCCGCGGTGATGCGGCCACTAGGCTGCAAGGGCTCAAGCCCTGCCATGGCCTCCAAACTGGTGCCTCGGCGCGGCGTCTCATCATTCACCACCCCATTGACCGGCACGATTTCGCGTTCAAAGCGGCCCGAGTCGATGGCGTGGCAGGCGCGTTCGTTGGAGGTCAGCGCAAAACGCTCCATGTCCAAGCGGGAGAAGCCCCATTTCTCGGCGATCATCTCCGCCGAGTTGAATTGGGTGACCAAGCCATCGCCGAAGCGCGCCACCCAGCCGGGCGAACCGGTGAAGGGGTCGCCGAATCCGTAGGCTTGGCCCGCCAGCATGGCGGCGGAAATCGGGATCTGCGACATCGCCTGCACACCGCCCGCCACCACCACGTCGTTGGTGCCGCTCAGCACCGCTTGGGCGGCAAAGTGCACTGCCTGCTGGGAGGAGCCGCATTGGCGGTCGATGGTTACCCCCGGCACGTGCAGGGGCAGCCCAGCGGCCAGCCAGCAAGTGCGGGCGATGTCGCCGGCCAAGGGACCGATGGTGTCCACGCAGCCGAACAGCACGTCCTCGTAGTCATCGGCGGGCACGGCATTGCGTTCCACCAATGCCTTCAGCGCCAAGCCGCCCAAATCGGCTGGGTGCATTTCCGACAATCCGCCCCGGCGCCGTCCGGTGGGCGTACGCAGGGCATCAATGATGTAGGCCTCCGTCATGTGTCCTTCCCCGTACCTGGTTCCTGTTTGGCTGGTTCGGATTCACGGTCGAACTTGGCTGCGCCCCCGGTTTCCACGAAGGCGTCCCGGGCCGTCTGTGAATCCTCGTGCATGTACATCTCGAAGGTGAAGCCCTGCTCCCAGCGGTAGGCGCGGTCCACGTCGAAGGCCTCGATGCCGTTCAGGGCCTGCTTGGCGATGCGCAGCGCATCGCGGCTCTTGGAGGCGATCACGGCAGCGAACTCGCGGGCCGCGGCGGCGTGCTCATTGCGTGGCACAACCCGCTCCACACCGCCGAGGCGCCAAGCCTCCTCGGCGGAAACCCTTCCTCCAGTTAGGAAGGCGGCACGCACCTTGGCATGGGGCAGGAAGCGCTGCATGTGGGCAGCGCCGCCCATGGCACCGCGGTCGATTTCCGGCAGCGCAAAATAGGCGTCGTCGGCCGCGATGATGGCGTCGCTGGCTCCGCAAATGCCAATGCCGCCGCCGAGCACAAAGCCGTGCGGCGCCGCCACCACCGGCACTTCGCAGCGATGCACCGCTTGGTAGCTGAGGAAGTTGCCCCGATTCACTTCGACGATGCGCTGCGGCTTGGCCTGCAGTTCCTTGATGTCCACTCCCGCGCAAAAGCCACGGCCTTCGGCACGGATCAGCAGGCAGTACACGTCTTGGCGTTGCGCCAGTTCGTGGATGATGCCAGGCAGTTCCAGCCACATCCGGGAGTCGAAGGCATTGACCGGCGGATGGTTGAAGACGATCTCGCCGATGCGCTCGCGGACTTTCACTTCAAATGGCATGAGGAACGCTCCCGTTTTGATCAGTTGACGCGGCGTCGGCCAAGCCGCTGATGCGCTGCCGGGCATCCGCGACGATGCCCGCAACCAATTCATCACAGCGCGGCAGGTCGTCGATCAAGCCGGCCACTTGGCCGCTGGGCAGCACCCCCCGCGCCGGGTCGCCCTCGACCATGGCCTTCTTGATGATCATTGGCGCATTGGCCGCCATCATCGCTTGGGAGAGGGTGAGGCCACCGCTCCGCGTCATCGCCCAAGCGGATTTCGCCAGCGCCAAGACGGAGGCGCCGGTTTCGGCGTGGAACCGCCAGCCGTTGGCCAGCGCCCGGACCGCCATCGACAGGCTTCCAGCGCGTTCAAGCCGCGCCAGCGTCTCGTTCATCAGCATGCGCTGCGGCAGACCATCGAGCTTGGCGCTGACCGGAATCTGGTTGACCTCGGCCGACAGGTAGCGCGCCTTGGTGGCGGCTGGCGTCGGACTGTCCGAGGTGAGCATGAAGCGGGTGCCCATCGCGATGCCGTCCGCACCGAAGGCCAGCGCCGCGGCCAGACCCCGTCCATCCCGAAAGCCGCCCGCGGCAAGGACCGGCACCTCCACCGCATCCAATGTTTCGGCGAGCAGCAGCAGGGTCGGCGTGACACCGGTGTGACCGCCACCCTCGCCGCCTTGGCAGACGATGAGATCAGCCCCGAGCTCGACCGCCTTCTTGGCGTGCTTGCCGGCGCCGATGGTGGGGACGCAGAGCACCCCGGCCGCCTTCAGTTTGTCGATCAGCTTCGGCGACGGGGCGCGCCCATAGCTGACCGCCTTGACGCCGTGGTCGATGACCAGGTCGGCGATGCGCTCGGCACCCGGCTGAAAGCCATGGAAATTGACGCCAAACGGCCCGTCAACGGCATCGATGACAGCGCGAATCTCGCCCTCGGCCTCCTCTGGCGTCATGACCGCACAGGCTAGGAAGGCAAAGGCCCCGGCACGAACGCTGGCTGTGACCAAGGCGGAGGTGGAGACCCAGCCCATGGCGGTTTGCACGATCGGGTAACGGCAGCCCAGCCGCTGCGTCGCAGGCGTGGCGAGGGCGTCCATTGCGAGCTTCAGCGCGCCCCCGGCGGGTTTCCGGGGATGACGGCGGCGCGCAGATCATGGGGGTCCAAGCGTTCGCGAATGAGCTTGAGCTGCGCAGCCGTAGGTGCGGGGGTGGTCGAAAGCGCTGGTGCAGCCGCGAGCTCGAAGCCCGTGTTCTCCTGCACCTCGTCGAAGCTCACGCCCGGATGCAGGCTGGTCACGCGGATGGCGTGGTTCGGCCCTTGGAAATCCAGGACTGCCAGGTTGGTGACGATGCGGCGCAAGTCCAGGAACGGCGGCTTGCGGCCAGCGGGCCAGCGGGCCGGGTTGTAGCCGATGCCGCCCACCATATCCACCTCGCCCGCCACGAAGGCGCGCGTTGTGTGCTGCGGCAGGAACATGGAATTGGCGTTGCTGATGGTGTTGCCAGGGTAGCCGCGCACGCCCAGCAACGCGGTCTTCGGCCGTTCGTAGTCGCCGATGATGGAAATGTTCATCTGCCCGAAGCGGTCCACCTGCACCGGCGTCACCATGACGTGGCGCCTGCCCTTGTAGATGAGATCGAAAACCCGTTCGTAGGTCATCAACCCCTCGATCTTGGGCCGGTAGTCCCCGCGCGGCCCCACCGGCACCGGCTCCCGCACTAAGTAGGCCTCGCCATCGGTGATCATCAGCCCCGGCTCGAAGGTCAGCTTGGCCAGTCCGGCGCCCAGGCGGGGCACCAAGCCGATGCTGGTGGCCAGCACCTCGCCGTCGCCCCGGAACGCTTCCGCCGCACTGCAGATGCACAGTTCCGCCAAGCTGTATCCGCTCATGGACGCCATCTCAAAACACGGGCAACGGCAGGGCGCAGACCGCTTCGGGGCCACCGACTTCCATCAAGTAGGCCGGCAGATCCTTGTCCAAGACGTAGCGTTCAAGGTAATCCGTCCAGCCGCCCTTGGCGGCTGCTGAGTAAGCGCGCAGATGCTCGACGTCCATGCCGTACTTTGGTCCGCAGGAAGTGGGATGGGCGCCCCAAGGCGCGACTGCGACGCCCCGCACCAAGGAGCGCTCGATCGGCATCTGCAAGGCGGTTAAGGGGTCGTTGAATGCGTCAGTATCCACCAGCGCTTCGGCGGTGAGGAAGGCTTGATCTGCCGCACGGCACAGCCACTCGTCAAAGAAGGGATCAGGCCCGGAGATGCGCGAGTTGCCCAGCGCGTCGGCTTCATTGACGTGGCAGACCGTCACGTCGATCGGCAGCGCCGGCATCGCCACCAAGGTCTCGCCGTCGGCGTAGGGCGAGGTGATGGTCTTGATCTCGGGATTGGCGGTCAGCACATCAGAGCCGAACCCGACCCGGGTGGGCAGGAACGGCAGCCTTGAGGCGGCTGCCTTGAGGCCGAGCTGAAGCATGCCTTCATCGATTTCCATCACTTCGAAGGCACCGGCTTGACGGGCAGCGCGAAAGTGCGCCTCCAAGGGCACCAAGTCCATGGACACGAAGCCGAACACCAGCTTGGCGATCTTGCCCGCCGACGCCAACATGCCGACATCCGGGCCGCCATAGCTGATGACGGTCAACTCCTTCACGTCAGTCTTGAGCAGTTCCCGAATGACGGCCATGGGCTTGCGCCGGCCGCCCCAGCCGCCGATGCCGAGGGTCATGCCCGACTCGATGGCGCCCGCGATGTCCGTGATGGCGCAGGTCTTGTCCATGATCTTGGCCGCCAAAGGCGGGTCAGCCCGGGAAGTTGTACTCATGGCCCCAGAGGTCGCCCACGGTGCTGCGGGTCGGCTCGAAGGCGCGCCAGTCGAACTGGCGTCCGTCGTAGCCGTATTCAATCGGGATGCCGCCGGGGGCCAGCATGTAGAACGACACCATGCCGTCGTTGAGGTGCCTGCCCAAGCTCGCCACGATGGGTGCTTCGGCGGCCTTGGCACGGTCGAGGCAGGCGCCAACGTCGTCCAGCGTTTCCACTTCCGCCATGAGATGCACCACACCGCTCGGCGCGGGAAAGTTGTACAGGCCGACGCTGTGATGGCGGGGGTTGTCGGCGTGCAGGAAGTGAATGCGCTGCTCCGGAGCGCCCTCCGCCGACGGCGGCAGGGTCAGTTCGTCGCTGATGCCGAAACCCAGCACCCCGCGATAGAAGGCGTCGGTGGCCTCGAACTCCGGTGCCGGCAGCACCGCGTGGCCCAAGCCCATGGTTCCGGTGACGAAGCGCAAGCCGTCGATGGGCGAGTTAAATGAAGCATCGTTCGAGGTGCGGCCATGGCAAAGCTCAAAGGCGTTGCCGGAGGGGTCAACGCCAAAGGCCAAGCCAGCCGCGCCTCGAGACTGGGCCTCGGCATCGGAACCCAAGCGGGTGAGCGCACCGGCGTCCCGCACGGCTTCGACCAAGCGTTCGTAGGCACCGGCGCTGGCGCACTCCCAGCCAGCCGCGACAAACCGGTCGGCTTTGCCCGGCTCCACGAGATAGCGAAACGGCAGGGCGTCCATGGCCAAGCGCACGCGGCCGTCATCGGCAGCACGGCTGGCGAAACCCAGCACCTGCTCGCCAAACCGCAGCCACTCGGATGGATCCCGCATCTCAAGCCGCACGTAGCTCAGTGCCGAAATGGTCACAACCGCTATTCTAGTATTCCAATCGAGGGCGGGACGCCCTCGGTCCGGGGAACCCGGAGGTTCGCTTTCGCGCCCTCGAAAGACCGCTCTTCATTCAATCGTTGTCCAGGAAGTCGAGGCAGGCGGCGTTGAACATGCGGGCATGCTCCACCATGACCCAGTGCCCGCAGTCCGCCACCTCGATCAGGCGGCTGGGGCGGCAGGCCTTGAGAATCTTGTGCCCGCCGCCCGGAGGCAGCATCTCGTCGTCCATGCCCCAAAACGCCAGCACGGGGCAGGTGATGCTGCCCAGTTCTCCCTCCATGTTGGGAATGCGCATGCGTCCAAGCACTTCGGGCGGCTGGGTTTGGGCGACGGCGTAACGCTCATTGACCAGCGCATCGGTCACCACCACCGGGTCAAACACCAGCGTCTGCAGGATTCGCCGCAAGCCGCCACGGTCCAGGGCGCCGCCGGTGAAGTTGGCGATCATGCGGGCCATCGCCGGCATCGCCATGTAGGTGTCGAGCTCCTCGATGCCACCCGGCGCCATCAGCACCAGCTTCTCGACGCGTTCGGGATGATCCAAGGCGGCGCGAATGCACACGGCGCCGCCTAGCGAATTGCCCACCAGCGCACACTGATGGATGCCGATGGCATCAAGCAAACCGATCAGGTGAGTGACGAAGAAATCCGTGGTGTAGTCGATGTCAGCCGGCTTCGAGGAGTAGCCGAAGCCGGGCAGGTCCGGCACGAGCACTCGATAGCCTGCCCCCGCAAGGATGGGGGCGTTCAGCTTGAAGTTGCTGTAGCCGCTCGCGCCGGGGCCGCTGCCATGGACGAACACCACTGTCCGGCCGCTGCCGCCAGTGGCCGGGTGGTCATGATAGTGCAGCGTCAAACCCGCCGATTCGACGGTTTTCCCGCGTGGCGGACCGTGCTGCTCAGTACGCGCCACGGCAGGTCTCAAACAAAGGCATCGCTGTTGTCAGCCCCTAGGGCCATCGCCCCGAAGTTGCGGGCGAATGCGGTCGGGTTGTTGGCGACATGCGCGCGGGCAACGCGGATGTCGCGCCATATGTCCTGAATGGCGGACCCGTCGAAAACACTCCGGCCACCAGCCACCTCGAAGAGCCGGTCCACGGCGCGGGTCATGTCGTCAATGATGAGGCTGGCCTGATAGCGCCAGCGCACCCGGTCCATCAGATCCAATGACTCACCGGCCTGCATGCGCGCCATCATATGGTCGAAGTTGCGGAACAGCACGGCCTCCGCCTGATCAATGTCGTTAAGCGTTTCGGCCACCCGTCGGGTAATGTCCGCATCGCCTGCCAGCTTGGTCGGATCCGTGCTGCTGCCGGCGGCGTTGCCGGCGAACGCCGCCACCGCATGGCGCGCCGCGCCGATGGCCGGGGTGGAAACCACGCGCACGAACATCTGCGCCCAAGGGATGCCGTACATCGGGTTGGCTTGGGAATGGACGCAGTTGAAGCCATCCAGGCGCTTGTGGGTGCGGTGTTCCGGCACGAAAACGGGCTGGTCGATGACGATGTCGTTGGAGCCGGTGGCTTGCAGGCCGTAAGCGAACCAGGTGTCTTCAATCCGGTAGTCCGTGCGCGGCACCAAAAACGTGCGGTAGTCCTCGCCGGGCACGATGCCTCCCAGCAACACCCAGGTGCAGTGCTCGGAGCCCGAACTCCAGCCCCAGCGACCGCTAAGCTTGAAGCCGCCATCGGCTACTTCCACCTTGGCGCCAACCGGGTTGTAGGAACTCGAAATCAGGGTATTCGGCCCCTCGGCGTACACGTCGTCAAGCGCTTGGCGATTCATGATGGCAAGCTGGAAGGCATGCACGGCGATAATGCCCGCCACCCAAGCGGTGCTCATGTCTTGCTCGGCGATGCGCAAATGCGTCCGGAAGAAGGCTTGAGGGGTTGCCTCCAAACCGCCCCAAGGCTTCGGCAACAGGGCGCGCATGAATCCGGATTCGATGATGGCGTCAATGGTTTCCCGCTTGACTTGGCGATTGACCCGGCCCTCGGACGCCAGCTCGGCAATCAAGGACAGATGCGGTTCGATGTCGAGTGCTTGACGCTCGGATTCACCGATGGCCGATACCGCCGACTGGGACATTTCAACCTCTGGAAGCTGGCGCTGAGATGATCAGATAGTCCCACAGTAGATGGGCAGTGTCCACTTTCGCCCGACGCCCTTGCGCAGATCGCTTGAGATCATTCTACGCAAACAAGGAGCGCAAATGCCATTTGCTTGCGCTATCAGCAATTCTGAACCACAATCCATGCTTTCCTAGGAGACGCTCAAGCGACGTGCCGCGATTCGACGACAAGGTGGCGCTCATCACCGGCGGCAGCCGAGGCATCGGGCGCGGCATCGTCAATGCCTTCCTCGACAGCGGCGCCAAGGTGTTTGCCTGCGCGCGCCATGTTCCTGAAGAAAGAGCGCCCGAAGATCCACCTTCCAGCGAGGCGGATGACCGCGCCGAGTTCATCGAAGCCGACGTGCGCGACGCAGACCAGGTGCAACGCCTGATCGACGCCGTGCTCGATCGAGCGGGACGGCTCGACATCTTGGTCAACAACGCCGGCGGGAGCCCCGCAGCGGACGCCGCGACCGTTTCGCCGCGCTTCACCGAAGCCATCATTCGGCTGAATCTGCTCGCGCCCCTGCTTGTCAGCCAGAAGGCTCATCCCGCCCTTAAAGCCGCCAAGGGGTCCATCATCAACATCGCCAGCGTCTCGGGCATCCGGCCATCGCCCGGGACAGTGGCCTACGGGGCGGCCAAGGCGGGCCTGTTGTCCGCCACAGCCTCCCTCGCCCAGGAGTGGGGTCCGGAAGTGCGCGTCAACGCCATCGTCGCCGGCCTCATCAAGACCTCCGCCGAGGCGGCCGACGAGCACTACGGCGGCGAGCAGGGTCTTGCGGCCATCGAGGACAAGCTGCCGGCCAAACGCATGGGCACTGCGGAAGACATCGCCAATGCCTGCTTGTATCTGGCCTCCGACGCCGCCGCCTACGTTTCCGGCGCCTCCCTTGAAGTGTTCGGCGGCGGCGAGCCACCGAGCTTTCTGACCTTCGTGTCGGAATCGATGATGCGGCCCCAGCGGTAGTCGTACTTCAGGTTTTTCACGGCCAGCGCCGTTTCCGCGTGGCGTACGCCAGCCAGCGGCATGATCTCGTCGTTGACCAAGCGCACCAACTCCGCGCCGTCCTCCACGACGGTGATCGCCAGGATGTCGTAGCGGCCCAAGATGGTGGCGGCGAAGCGGACGAAGGGCAGGCGGGCGATGGCCTGGGCGGTCTCGGCGATGCGATGCAGGTCGGCGCGCACGCCGATGTAGGCCATGACGGGCGCGCCCGGGCCGGAGAAGCGGGTCACCGCGGTGATCTTGATCATCCCACGATCCTGCAGACGCTTGATGCGTCCGCGCACGGTGCCCTCGGCCAGCCCCAACGCCTGGGCAACCTCCCGGTTGCTCATCCGGGCATCCTCGGACAGATAGGCGAGTATGCGCCGGTCCACGTCGTCGAGCCTATGCCGAGTCATAGTTGAGGCACGAACTCCGATTGATACTTGTACACCTCGACGGTGAGCGCTGGCGTCAAGCGGCCAATGCCATCCACTTGGGACACCTCTTCGTGCAAGAAGGTCGCGAGTTGCTCGAAGGATTGGGCGGCCACCAGGATCTCCAAGTCGTTGGGGCCGGTGGTGAGATTGACGGAAAACACTTCGGGCAACTCCGCCAGTTCCCGGCCAACGGCCTCGGCATTGCGGTTTTCCACCTCGATGCCGATGGCCAGCAGAAGATCGAAGCCCGCCGCCGCAAAGTCGGTGACTGCCACCACCCGCATGATGCCGGCCCGCTCCATGCTGCGGATGCGTTTGCGAACGGTTGAGGACGATGAATCCAAGGCCTTGGCGATATCCCGAGCGGACATGCGGCCATCCTCGCGCAGCAGCGCGATGATGCCCTCGTCGAGCCCGTCGGGCGTGTACGACATCGCCTAGCTTTCCCCCGCTGTGCAGTAGTTCATGCCGATGCTAACCTAGTGCTACATCCAACTGATAGTGCGCAATCAAAGATTCGCCCCGCTGCCACTTGCGCATTTCACTTCTATAGAATTGCGCATTCGGGAAGATGGGCTGACGGGGCAGGAGCGCACTTTGAAGGTTTCCTTGGAGCAACGACTGGATCGGCTGGAGGCGATCGAGGAAATTCGCCAACTGGTCGCCAAGTACGCCCTGTCGCTGGACATGCGCGACCTCGATGCCCACGTCAATCTGTTCGCGCCCGACATCCGGGTGGGTCGGGGACGGACCGGACGCAGCCACCTGAAGCGCTGGCTGGATGACACCCTGCGCCTGCAGTTCACCGGCACCTCGCACCACACCGGCAACCACATCATCGAGTTCGATGACGCCGACCACGCCCACGGGGCGCTGTACTCCAAGAACGAGCACGAAACCGACGGCGAGTGGATCATCATGCAGATGCTCTACTGGGACGACTACGAGCGCATCGACGGCCAGTGGCTCTTCCGCCGCCGGTTGCCCTGCTATTGGTACGCCACCGACCTCAACAAGCCGCCCATCGGCGAGCGCAAGATGCGCTGGCCCGGGCGCGCTCCCTACGAAGGCGCCTTCCACGACCTGTTCCCCTCTTGGGAGGCCTTCTGGAAGCATCCGCCCACCGAAGACGAACCGGAGGTGGCGGCCCCAGCGCCGCTCGACGAATTCCTGCGCACCATCCGCCGCGGCGCGCCGGACCCGCGCATACGGGTTCGCTGAGTAACATGACCTTCCTCGACCCACCAATGGAGACCTTATGAAAGTCGGACTCGCCTTCGCCAGCAGCATTGGCATCGACGGCGCCACGGCGCTGGAGATTTGCCAGCGCGCTGAGGCCGCGGGCTTTGAATCCGTGTGGGGGGGCGAGCACGTCATCCTGCCGGATGCCACTGCCTCGAAGTACCCCTACAGCCCCGACGGCAAGAATCCCGCCGAACCCGACACGCCGATTCCGGATCCCCTCATCTGGCTGGCCTTCGCTGCGGCCGCAGTGCCGACGTTGCGCCTAGGAACCTGCATTCTCATCGTGCCGCAGCGCAATCCACTTGTGCTGGCCAAGGAGCTGGCGACCCTGGATCAGCTATCGGGCGGCCGGGTGGAACTTGGTTTGGGCATTGGCTGGCTGAAGGAGGAGTTTGAAGCGCTCGGCGTTCCCTGGGAGCGCCGAGGCGCGCGCAATGACGAGTACATCGCTGCCATGCGGGCGCTCTGGGCGGGGCCGCATGCGGAGTTTCACGGCGAATTCGTGGACTTCGCACCGGTCACCTGCAGCCCCCGGCCGGTCAACGGCAACATTCCCGTGCATGTGGGCGGGGACACGGACGCCGCCATCGGGCGCGCCGTCCGCATCGCCGACGGCTTCTTCCCTGGCGAAGGCGATGCCGAACGCCTTGGCGCCCTGCTCGGCCGCCTGCGCAACGCTGCCGAACAGGCGGGCCGGGATCCCGCAAGCATCGAGATCAACGCCATATTCGGCGCCCAAATGGCGGATCCAGTGCGCGGCGTCGAGCAGATGGCGGAACTTGGCGTCGGCCGCATCATGGTGCCGGCGTTCTTTTTTGCTGGCCCCGGCGGATTGGACCGCCTAAGTGAGTTCGGCGAGCTCATCGCCCCCGCGGTCGCCGAGTAGGGTCCCGAGCACAATTCCCAGTTCCCCCCGCCAGTCGGCAGGGCCGATGCCGTAGTGGCGATGCAGACGGGCGCCGCTCAACAGCGAGTTTTGAGGGCGGGCCGCGCGGGTCGGGTAGTCTGCCGTGGGGATGGGGACGAGCTTGGGCAGTGCGCCCTCTCCCTTCCGCTCGGCCAGCCCGGCAAAGATGACGGCCGCGAAGTCATGCCAAGTGGTTGGCGGCTCGGACGCGAAGTGATAGAGGCCAAAATGCGGCGTGGTGGACAGACCCTCAAGGATGCGCCATAGCGCGGCGGCGATGCTGCGGGCGGCCGTGGGCGCGCCCCGCTGGTCGTTGACCACCCTGAGCTCATCGCGGTCGGCCAGATTCAGCATGGTCTTGACGAAGTTGGCGCCCGTGGTGCTGAACACCCAAGCGACGCGCAGTATCAGGTGAGCACCGAGGACTTCCGCCACCGCTTGTTCGCCCTCGAGCTTGCTGCGGCCGTAGGCGTTGATCGGCGCGGTGGGGTCGGATTCCATGTACGGCCCCCGCTTTGCGCCGTCAAAGACGTAGTCCGTGGAAAGATGCAGCAACGGGCAACCGTTGGCGGCACAAGCCTTGGCGATATGGCGCGCACCCTCGGCGTTGACAGCAAATGCCGCCTCGAACTCGTCCTCAGCCTGGTCCACCTTCGTGTAGGCAGCCGCGTTGATCACGGCATCCGGACGAAAATCAGCGAAGGCGGCGGCCACGCTGCGGCCATCGCGGACATCAAGCTGCGCCGATGGGGGCGCATGAATCGACACCGCCGGCGGCGCAAGCGCTTGGATGGCAGTGCCGACTTGGCCGCTGCCGCCAGTGACAAGAATGCGCTTAAACAGGATTCAACCTTGCAGGTAGTCGCTCAGGGTAGGGTTTTTCGCATCACGGGGGGAAAGGATGGGGTCCGCAATCGGCCATTCGATGGCCAGTTCGGGATCGTTCCAAATCACCCCCGCCTCATCCTCGGGATGATGAAAGTCCGTGCATTTGTACAACAGGTCCGCCGAAGCCGAGAACACGCAAAAGCCATGGGCGAAGCCCGGCGGAACGTACAACTGCCGATGATTGACGGCATTCAGTTCGATCCCCACCCACTGCCGAAAGGTCGGAGAGGCGGGATCGATGTCCGCCGCCACGTCCCACACCGCGCCGCTGACGACGCTCACCAGCTTGCCTTGGGGATGGCGCTGCTGAAAATGCAGGCCGCGCAGCACGCCACGCCGGGAGTGGGAGTGGTTGTCCTGCACGAAGTCCAGGTCGAGCCCCGGCAGCTTCCCGTAACGGCGGCGGTTGTAGCGCTCCGTGAAGAATCCGCGCTCGTCGCGATGCACATCCGGCTCAATGATCAGCACGCCGGGCAACTTGGTCTGATGGACCTCCATCACCCTACTCCCTGGGCGTTGGCGGCCGCCCACCAGTCCTTGTGATCCAGGTACCAAGCGACGGTTTGGCGAATCCCGTCCGCGAAGCTGGTCCGGGGCCGCCAGCCGAGTTCTCCGCGAATGCGGCTGGCGTCGATGGCGTAGCGGCGGTCATGGCCTGGGCGATCCTTGACGAATTCGATCAGCCGGAGCAAGCCGCCGGGCTCGGCGTCCGTCTGTTCCGCCACCGCCGTCAGAACCTCGGTGGCGACTTCGAGATTGGTTTTTTCGCAGTCCCCGCCGATATTGTAGGTGCGGCCCAAGGCACCGTTTTCAAGCACGGCCACCAAGCCTTGGACGTGGTCATCGACGTAGAGCCAGTCCCGAACCTGCTGGCCGTCACCGTAAAGCGGCACCGGTGTGCCCCGCAGAGCCGCTAGGATGATGACCGGAATGAGCTTTTCCGCAAACTGGTACGGCCCGTAGTTGTTGGAGCAGTTGGTGAGCATGGCTGGCAGGCCATAGGTGGCCCGCCATGCCCGGATCAGATGATCGGAGGCCGCCTTGGAGGCCGAATAGGGGGAGTTGGGGCGGTAAGGGCTGCTTTCCGAAAAAGCGCCTTCAGCGCCCAACGTGCCGTAAACCTCGTCGGTGGAAACGTGAAGAAAACGGCAGGCTTGGTCTCCTGCCCGGTCGGCGTTGTATTCCCTGACGGTTTCCAACAGCGCACTGGTGCCAAGGATGTTGGTGCGGATGAAGTCGGCCGGCCCGTCGATCGAGCGGTCCACGTGGGACTCCGCCGCCAAGTGCATGAGGGCGTCCGGGCCGAAGTCGAACAGGAGCCCGCGCAGCCGCTCGGCATCGCAAATGTCCAGCACCTCAAGGCGATGATTGGCGCACCCGGCCACTGCGGCGAGATTGGCCCGGTTGCCGGCGTAGGTGAGCTTGTCGATGGTGAGCACCTGATCGCCCCGCGCCCGGACCAAGTGGCGCACCAAGGC